>DASRZQ010000097.1:0-38701 GCA_035686205.1 Geobacteraceae bacterium | reverse complement strand
TTGTCGGCATATTCAATCTTTATTACGCCATTTATTCATCAATTGAAAAAGGAGATGCAGCATGAACGCGGAAAAGGGAAAAGGGGAGGATTTCCGGGATGCGGAAGGCTCCTCCGACATGAAAAATCTGAAAAAGGAAATAATCAAGGCGGTTAAGACCTCAGGACACGGCCTGGAGAACGTGTCGGATCTGGTGAGAAAAAATGTTTCGTCAGCCTTGAAGGGAAAAGTCCTTGAGCCGGTCGAAATAAAGCAGGTGGTCAAGGATATCATGGGAGGGATTCTCGGGGTCGCCGAAGAACTGGGCCTCGGCCTTGCGGCCACATCCCGCAAGATCGCGAAGGGGATAATAAAGGGCTCGGTTGAAGGGGGCGGAGACACCACCCTTGCCGCCGGGTACGCAATGAAATATGCCATCAAGGAAGCTTCCGGCTTCAAGGCGGACATCGGACAGGTTGCGATAGCCACTTCCGACGGTGTTATGGAAGCTTTACAGGAGACCGGGGGAAACCCGGAGACAACGGCCAGGGCGCTTATCGCCGGCGCCATAGAGTCCGCTTCCGCCATAGGAAAGAAAAACGGCAGGAAAATACGTGTCGATGAATATCTTCGGGATTACATCGACAGGAATCATCGGGTAATTCAAGGGTGAATCCCTTGCCGGTGGATTCCTGATCTTCATACCGTCAAGGTCCTGCTGGGCCGGCCGGAAAAGGCCGGCCCTTTGTCCATTAATACAAAAATCCCGACAAATAACCCCGACATAAGTCCGTGAGCCGAAAAGCTTTGAAAATCAATAAACACGCAAACATTTAACCTGGCTGTTTCCTGTTCTTAACTTTTCAGTGGGATAATCGCTCCTGAGATAATATGGCGCGGAGCATTGCTCGCCAGAATCGGTTGCTGCCAGGCGGCAACGCATTCGGAGCGGTTTTAAGAGAACAGGAGCATGGTATGAAATGCCTCGATCAGCAAATGTGCCCATACAACCGGGTATCCATCTCCGGAAAGGGGATCGGGAATTTCCTGCCGAAGTTCGAAGGCGCGTGCAGGGCCTTCGTCGAGCGGCTGTGCTACGGGGCTGTCGACGGCCGGCTGGCCCTCGCTGAGCTGAAGGAGTGGTTCCTTGACTACAGCGACTACTTTGCCCTGGAAAACGCAAAACATCAGCAAAGCATCCTGCTGAAGAAGAAGCACACGTTCGACGTCTGCAAATGGGCGGTAAATATCGCCCGAAAACTGGGGCTGAACGACAGGGATACGCTGATCTCGGAAGCATCCGCTATCCTGCACGACACCGGAAGGTTCGAGCAGTGCAGAACCTACGGGACCTTCTGGGACAAGCATTCTTTCAACCACGCCGAGGCGGGTGCCGAAATCATCAGGGAGCACCGCCTTCTCCGGCGTTTTGCCGGAAATGAACAAAATGTCATCATGACAGCCGTACGCTACCATAACGCGTTCCGCGTTCCCGATTTCATCCGCGGCAGGGAACTCTTTTTCCTCAGGCTGCTGAGAGACGCGGACAAGATCGATATTTTGAATATATTCTCCCATTATTATCAACAGCCCGCGGAAGAGAGATGCCATATCGCCGGACTTGACCTTGTTGACGGCAGCGGCTGTTCACCGGAGATACTCGAAGATCTCCGCAACCGGAGGAATGCCAACAGGGACCTGGTAAGAACGACCGCCGACCATCTCCTTCTGAAATTTTCTTTTCTTTTTGATATCAATTTCGATGAAAGCCTTGCAGTCCTGGCGGAAGAAGGCTGCATGGGAAGACTCGCAAAAGCGCTGCCTGACGAGCCGGAAATTAAAGACATTGTCGCGGGGGTGCGGAAATATTTTCATGAGCAAAGGGGCGTGGATCTTTTCCGGGCGTGAAAATGTCATATGGCGTGTAAACCACATGAATCGAGCATATGTGCCGTTCCTATAAAAAAAGCAGAGCAGCTTTGCGATTGAATTTCTTTTCATTTAACGGGTAAGGGCAACCACGTGGGGTTGTTTTACGCTGCACCGTTCGCGGCCAACACTGCGTGCCGGCGAATGCCCTTCAAAACATTCTGATCCGCTACAGCCTCCGATTCAAGGACCGCATTCTCCTCTGTTCTGAAGAATTCCATTTCCTTCTGTAACCGTTCGACATCCTGGTGAAAACCCCTGATTCCGCCGGACACTTCCCGCACGGCCTCGACCATTTCACCGCCCAACTGCAAAGCGTCGTTCATCGATAAAATGATCTCCGTATTCACTTTCTGCTGGTCAAGTGAAGCGGCCGCGATTTCTTCCGTCATGCTGTTGGCGGATTCCATGTTTCCGACTATCGTTTTCAACGCCTGCGCCTGTTCCTGTGTCGCCTTTCGCGTTTCGCCCATGGATTCGCAGATCAGTTTTATCCCGCTGAACAGTAAGGATGCTTCTTTCTTCTCTTCCTCGGTGGCTGTTTTCACCTTTTCGTTAAGGTCCCTCAGCATACTGATATCTTTAAAAACGGTCTTGATGAGACTGTTCTGTTCAAGCGTCGAGTCGGAGACTCTTTTCATCATTTCGGCGAATTGACTTGACGCGCCGAGTATTCCGCCGAGAACCTCGCCGGCATCCGCTACGACTGACTTTCCCCGGCTGACGTTCAACGCCGTTTCCGCGGTTGCGTTCACCGCCGACCGCATCTCCTTCTGGATCGTCGTTATTATCTGCTCTATTTCCCCGGCCGAATCGGACGCTTTTGCCGAAAGTATTTTCATCTCGTTGGCGACAACACCGAAACTCCTGCCGTGTACGCCGGCCTGGGCGGCGATCAGCTGGGCGTTCAGGCTCAGCAGGTGGGCCTGCTCGGTTACCTCCCGGATGACGATGAGTATTTTCGCTATATAGCCCGAGCTGGCTTCGAGTCGCGCTATCGTGCCGGACAAATTGTTGAAGAACGACTCTATTCTTTCCATCGTGTCAACGGTATCCGTGACAGCGACAATGCCCTTTCCGGAAATGGCTTCCGAAACCCGACGGCTCAGGCAAGCGGAATCCTTCACTATAGTGTCTATTTCCCCGACTGAGGCGTTGATCGATTCCATTTTGACTGACGCATCTTTGACCGCACGGGTCGCGCTCTCGGCAAGAGCCGCAACATCCGCGGCGGAATTGCTCAATTCGGAAATGCTCGAATAAAGTGCGCCTACACTTCCATCCAGCCTGTCGACACTGGCTGTGACGCCCTCGAAGGTTGTCTTTATACCTTCCAGGGCGATACCATTCTCCCGGGAAAGGGCCAGCAGCCTGTCCGTATTTTCCAGGGTCCGAAGCTGCGAATTTGAGGTGTCGTCTATGGACCTGAAAATGGCATTTGTTGTCTTGTGCTGGCGTTCGGCTTTCCCGGCCATTTGCTGCAGGGTATGATCGACAATGCCGGTGGCGGAGGTAAGGTTGCCGGAGATCATTCTCATCTTGCCGATTGCGTCGGCAAGGTTCCCGACGAGAAAATCGAATCCGTCGGCGATTTCCCCGATTTCGTCGGTGTCGCCGTAGTTGATCCGGGTGAGGAGGTTCCCGTCCCTTACATCCCCGATGACCTTGCCCACCAGATTAATTCTGTTGCCCAGGTCCCGTCGGAAAAAATAGCGGATCAACATGACAAGAGCCAGAAAGATGATTCCCTGCATCAGGAACAGCAGCAGAACATGTCCGAGCAGTCCCTTCCGGATATTGTCGAAGGTATAAATGATGCTGACCTTGCCCGTTTCGCCCAGTCTCGTGGAAATCGGTGAAACGGCGAAAGCAGACGAAGCGGGAGCCCCGCGGTCATTGCGGGCAAACACGAATTCCTTTCCGTTACCGTCCCTGACCGTCACCGAAATAATGTCCTCATCATTCAGGATCTCATTCGTGAGAATCGTCAGGTAGGTGAAGTCGTAATTGTCGAGTATGGAACGTTCGGCCGATTTGGACACCATCACGGCGAGTATTTTCGCCCGCCTGTTCAGTTCACCCTCCTCGACCTTCTTCCTTTCCTTGTATATCCACGCCAGGCTGATTATCTGTCCCGCCAGAAGAAGCAGCAGGACCCTTGCGAGAAATTTGCGCGACAAGCTGGATGTTTTCATTAACAATCTTCTTTCCTGGAAATTATCCAAATCGGGAATTAAAGCGATATGCATCAGGTTAAGCGAGGGCGGGATTTGACCGTTCTGCGACACAACCTTGCGAAAGAGGACCTATTATTAACGCATTTTTTGCATTTTGAATGTTACATTCAGGTTAAATGTGCATAGATGCTCCTGCGGCGGCTGATGTAACCATTTGTTTTGAAGATTGTAACTTCATTAACATACAGCGAACTTATATGTATATAAGCTGCACTGAACGCAAAGAGGGGGCATCATGCTGAATGCCGTTTTATTTGATTTCGACGGAATAATCGCGGATACCGAGCCGGTACATTACCGGGCCTACCAGGAAATATTCGTACCGCTCGGGCTCGGGTTCTCCTGGGACGCGTACGTTTCCCGCTATATCGGCCTGGATGACCGGGAGATCTTCCGCAGGGTCTTCTCCGCCGATAACCATGATCCAGGATCGGAGCAGCTTAAACTCCTGGTCTCGATCAAGGCTTCCATATTCCAGGATATTGTGTTGTCCGGGGTGGAGGCTTATCCGGGAGTCGTCGAACTGATCGGGGATTTGTCCGGCAAAGTCCCCCTGGCCCTGTGCAGCGGGGCAGTCCGTTCCGATATAATGCCGATACTTAGGCGATTCGACCTGCTCGATGCCTTCGATGCCATCGTGACCGCCGATAATGTGAACGTGAGCAAGCCGGACCCGGAAAGTTACAGGATGGCCGTGCGGGAGTTGTCCGGGGTTCATGCCGGGAGGAAAATCATTCCGGGGGCATGTCTCGCCATTGAAGACACGCCGGCGGGCATCGCCTCGGCAAAGGGCGCCGGAATTCCAGTCCTGGCGGTCACCAACAGCCATCCGGCGGAAAAGCTCCAGGATGCCTCAATCATCGTGGATTCGCTGCGGGGGCTGACCCTGGAGACGCTGGACAACATGATCCCTGTGCCACTGAAATACGTCAGCAACTGCTTATAGCCCGTATGCGCTTCGCATGATGCGGTTGGGGCGATCCTGGTGATTGCCCGCCTCGAGATCGCCTCAATACGGCCAAGCACAGGGCTTGCCCCTACAAAGTGCATCACAATTTGATTCACATCATGGAAAGAATTTTTTCCCGGGAGAAACAATATTGCCCATACAAAAAACCTCGATCACTTCAATAAGACATTATTTCCATACCATTGAAAAAAGAACCGACAGCGGCGGCCTTGTGTATGAAGCATTTAACGCCCTGGGAATCCTGAACTCCTCGGGCAGGCCCGTACTTGAAAACCTGCCTTTCGCGCCCGGCGACGCGACCGCGGGGACGGAGACGGAACTTCAGGCCGCGGTTTACGGGACGAAGGCCGATGTCGACCTGCCGATCATAATCGAGCAATCCAATTACCTGGCGAATATAAGAAAGAGGGCCGCGACGGGCGACCTGTCCAAAAGGGCCGTGAGCGACCTGGAAAAGGTCCTCAACGAAAACGCGGAAAATATCTGGGAGAACAGCTGGGTGCGTTTCGAGATGAGGATGCTGAACGGTTACGCGGAACAGGTGTTCGAAAGGGACCTTAAGGCCGACAAGTCTTCCGCTTCGGACCTGAGAAGGACGGATATATCCAGATTTGTTTTCACGGGCGGCGACGGACGGCCGATGGTCCGCGTGCCGGTCAGCTACCTGGTGAAGCTCGCCATGGCCCAGTTCATCGGCAGCCGCAAAAGCCTTCCGTTTCTGCTTCGCGAGACCGGCGCCAGACTGATGGGGCACTACCTGAACGACAATACTTCGCCGGAAACCTTCTCCTTTCACGTGGTTCCGATGCGGAAATCCTCGGGAATGGGGCTTGAAGTGGCGCGGGAGGCGTCGAAGAGGATGCTTCTTACCCAGCTGCTGGTTATGTATGCCAACAGGAACCTGGGGCTCCGGGACAGCGGTCAGAACGCCATGATCTACTTCGCGCCGCACCCGCCCCTGCGGCAGAAATTCCTCAACGACCACATATCCGACTCGTTCTACCGGGACCTGTTCCTCAGTCCGTGCCTTTCCGGGTGGGACAGGGGCGAAGAGAAGTACAGGTACATGCGCCTCTGCCACAAGGTATTAAGCAGGAGCCAGCTCAACGCGGTGGCGAAGCTGAAGCATGCCGGGATAATCCAGAACAACCTGGTCGTCCTGCCGAACCTTTCCAACGTAAGCCTCGCCAACAACGGCACCCACGTCAGCCTTGGGAGCAGAAGGCTGACAGCCGCGTTGACGGATGGAACGCCCGGGTTCACCTCTCTTCACGAGAAGTACATCGGCGATCTGGTGATAAAGATATCAGAGCATTTTCTTCCCCTTTTCGCGGGAACATACAGTGCCGCTCCTTACCGGCTTTCATACACCGACTTCCACCCGGAGAAAGTCCTGGGGTTTCTCGCCCACGAACTTGATTATTCGCATCTGCGGACCCTCTGGAGAAAGTGGAAAAACAAGGCCGGGATCAGGGTGTTCGGTCACCCGCTTACGCCGTTCGGTCCTGTCTGGCTGGACAGGATGCTCAGCCTGGTCTTCAACCTCAAGGGGGATTTCGTCCGCGATTTCAGACTCATCGATTATCTCGTCTGCCTGCTCAGCACCGACAGGAGCCCGGCGCTGGACGGAAGTCCCGGAAATGCCGAAAGGCTGAAAAACGACCTTGCCGAACTGGGAGTCTTCGACCAGGGCATGTCTCCCTATCTGCTGGTCAAGCCCAGGGAATACCTGAAAATGGGTTTCTCCGGGTTCGAGTCCCGCCAGTACAGCCTGTTCGAAAGCCTGAGGACGGACATGACGAATGCCGTCAACCTGCAGCTGCTGATCAAGGCTTTTGCCTTCAAGCTGATCGCCGAGGGAAAAGTGACCCATGCCGACATCCCCGACACGCCCGATGTGGAGAGCGAAAGGCGCCAGATGTTCTTCGGCGATGCAATCGGCCTGAGGTCTTTCTATGTCCGCAAAGATACCGGAAACAGGCTTTTGCTGAATATCCTGAAACAGGCCAGATCCGTCAGGCCGAGCGGCCGGTACCAGAACTGCCTGAAAGTCGGGAATTCCGACTACCGGCTTGCCCTGGCGGACTTTCTCGCTGATGAAGGCGGGGAGCTGGCGGACATGCTCGGCGTCCGCGAAACGCTGGACGATCTCATGGCGCGCCTGCGTGACGACGGACTGACGGCTTCCGGAAAGCTGACCCGGGGGATACTGGACAGCATTGGCGCAAAGAGACCGATGTCGGTCAATGCCGGGGAATTCAACTGCGCGGCGGAGCGTTATTACAGGACGGAACTGTGCGCAAGGCACATGGACGAGGCATTCTCCTTCCTCGAAGAGGATTTTTCGCCCTGCCGCGTCTTGAAGGAAGGGGAGAAAACGATCCTGAAGTGGATTCTCGGGACAAAAGACGCTGCCGGATTTCTCACGGAAATCAGGAGTGACGTTATCAACGACAGTGTGTCGGAGGAAGTCCTGGGCAAATTGATCAGCCTCGTCATACTTTCGATTCATCACGACATAGTCGAAGCGGGCAGGGAATCATGAGGCAAGAGCATAAATATATAAACAGGGGCAACGGGGCTGTCTGCAGCGAAGAATTTTTCGCCGACCGCGCCGTATCGTTTATTTACAGTACTGTTAGAGAAAAGGCTCCCTGTCTTTTCAAAGCCCTTACCGGGCAACGTGTAACACAGTTCCTCGGCTTCGTCAATTACGACCTGGCCCTGAATTCCCGGATGTCCGGGGCAGGAGCGTTTGTCAAGAAATTCGGAATCGATGAGAGTGAATGCCTGTTGCCCTTCGGGGAAATGGATACGCCGAGAAAGATATTCGAGCGCCGGATCGCCTACTGGCGGTGCAGGCCGATGAATGAAGACCCGGCAGTCGTAGTTTCCCCAGCAGATTCGAAAATGTTTATCGGTTCACTGGACGGAACTTCGATGCTTTTCCTGAAGGGGAAGTTCTTCGATTTCGCCGAACTTGTCGGCAGGGACAGAACGGACCTCCATGGGAGATTAGACGGCGCCGATTTTGCGGTATTCCGGCTGACGCCGGAGAAATATCACCACAACCATACACCCGTGTCCGGCGTCGTGACCGACGTTTACTGGGTCGACGGCAGCTGCCATTCCTGTAACCCGAGCGCATCAATCGCCATCGCCACGCCTCTTTCCAAGAACAGGCGCGTTGTCACGGTTATCGATACCGACGTGAAAGGGGGGTCGAATGTAGGCACTGTAGTAATGGTGGAGGTCGTTGCCCTGATGATAGGCGACATCGTCCAGTGCTACAGCGAGAACCGCTACGATGATCCCGTTCCCGTCGCGCCGGGGCTTTTCGTAATGAAAGGCAGTCCCAAGAGCCTGTTCAGGCCCGGCAGCAGTTCCGTCGTCCTGTTTTTCGAAAAGGGGAAAATGGCTTTTTCCGGTGACCTGCTGAAAAACCAGCTGCGCGGCGATATCGACAACCGGTTTGCCGCCTGGCTGGAGAAGCCGCTTGTCGAGACCGAGGTCCGGGTACGGTCGACAATCGGGGCAAGGAGATGCAATGGTCGATAATTATCTGTTCATTGCGGGACTGGGCATTTTTTGCATGTCGTCCATCTGGTGGGGGACAAAAAGGCTTCCGGGGGAAAACTGGCAGTTTTTCGCTTCCATACCGGTCAGAAAGAGGGGCGACGGCACATGGGAAGCCATCAACATCACGTGGTACGGACTGCTGGTCGCGGGCGCCAACGTGTTTGCCGCATTGATCTTCTTCGTCATGCTGGGTGCGGTAGGCGTTCCTTTTGCCGCAAGCGTTTTCGTCCTCCTGACGATTCTCCTTATCTGCGTTCCGGCCGCCGGTTTCGTGGCACAGATCGTCGAGAGAAAGCAGGCGACCCTGACCGTGGGAGGCGCCGTCTTCGTGGGCAGCATAGCGGCCCCTTTCCTGATAATCCTGATCAATCTCGTATCACGATGGCTGGTGGGATTCGTTCTGCCGCTGCCGCAGACGCTCGCGGCCTGCGCCGTGGCGTTTCTGTTCGGGGAAGGGCTGGGGAGGCTTGCCTGCCTCAGCTACGGGTGCTGCTACGGCAAGCCGGTCGAGGAGTACGAGGGGATACTTCGGCAGATATTCGAAAGAACGGCCCTGGTGTTTTACGGGAAATCCAAGAAAATTGCCTATGCCTCCGGGCTCGAAGGGAGGAAAATCGTTCCGGTCCAGCCTGTAACCATGACGGCATACGTCATTGCCGGGATGGCTACCCTGTACCTGTACGCCGGAGGCCACTGCCTGGCCGCATACGTGACGGCCTCGATTTTCGCCAGCTTCTGGAGGGTTTTTTCGGAACTGTTCAGGGCGGATTTCAGGGGTGGCGGTAGAATAACGGCTTACCAGGTCATGGCCGGCGTCTCGGCCCTGTATTCCGTCGGCGTCGCCGTTTATCTGCGAAACCGCGAAGTATTTATCCCGGGCAATCTTCCGCGCGGCGCGGCATCGCTCTGGTCGCCCGGACCGATAATCGCCCTGCTGGCGATATGGCTGATTATGGTCGTATTTGCCGGCATCAGCACCACGACGTTTTCCCGGGTTGAGTTTTTCCTGCATGAAGACAGGGTGTGATTTTGAGCGGCGCCGGGGGTTGAGGGCTGAAGGCTGAAGAGGGGAAGCGGGGAAAGGCTGGGGGGAAACAGCCTCAATATCCAGGGGAGTTCAATTGTTGAAAATCGAGAAATGGAAGCAGCGGGTCAAGGACGTTTTTGCCCGGGACTGCCGTCCGGGGCAGATTGCCGCGGGGCTTGCCGTCGGCGTTTTTATCGGCTGTACCCCTCTGTACGGACTTCAGACACTTGCCGCCCTGGGAGTCGCTCTGGTCTTCCGCATCCACAAACCGGCGTGCATGGCCGGCTTGTGGATACAGAATCCGGTTACCGCGGTTCCGATAATCGGCGTCAGCTATAAACTTGGATGCCTGGCGCTGGGCGTTCCGTCCGCGCCCCTGACCGTCAAATCCGTCGACTGGCAATTTATGAAGGCCTGCGCGGAGCCTTTTCTGGTGGGTTCCGTCGCAACCGGCCTCCTCGCGGCGGTTCCGGCGTATTGCATCTGCTATTTGCTGGCGGGTTTT
This sequence comes from Geobacteraceae bacterium, assembly GCA_035686205.1. Taxonomy (GTDB): domain Bacteria; phylum Desulfobacterota; class Desulfuromonadia; order Geobacterales; family Geobacteraceae; genus CAIWTU01. The sequence goes on along the minus strand of DASRZQ010000097.1, from coordinate 28,475 downwards.
TTCGTCGAAAAGGGTTGCGCGCGCAGGGAGGACGTCCGCGATGACCGGCCGGAGCGGCGCCTCCTGTCGGCAAACGGCGCGGAAGCAGTTTCCCCGCCTCAAATACCACGGGAATCATCCGGCAAAAGGTTTAACGCGGAATTTACAAATTCTTCATCAAGATGCAATTTTCACCCTGTATCATGAAAGCCATGAAACTACTAAAGGCAGACCTTCACGTACATTCCAGCTTTTCCAACAAGCCCACCTACTGGGCGTTGCGCAAGTTCAACTGCCCGGAGAGCTTTACCTCGCCGGATTTCATTTACAAAGCCGCGAAAAAAGCCGGCATGGACTTCGTCACCCTCACCGACCACAACACGATCAGCGGGGCTCTCGAAATAGCCCATCTTCCGGGCGCGTTCATCAGCATGGAAGCGACGGCCTATTTCCCCGAGGACGGATGCAAGGTCCATGTGGTCATCCTCGACATATCCGAGCCGGTCTTCCAAAACGTGATGCGGCTTCGGAAAAACATCTACGAGCTGGTTTCCTACCTGAGCCGAAACAAAATCGTCCATTTCATCGCCCATCCCCTTTACGCCCAGAACGAAAAACTCACCGCCGACCACATCGAAAAGCTGATCCTGCTGTTCCAGGTCTTCGAGGTGAGGAACGGATCGAGGGCGCCGCGCTTCAACCGCTTCATGGAAAGGGTAGTGGACGGGCTGACCCCGGAAATAATCGACCGCCTGGCGGACAGGCACAACCTGGAGCCGGTCGGTGAGCACCCCTGGCGCAAGGCGAAAGTCGGCGGTTCCGACGACCACAGCGGCTTTTTCATCGCCAGGTCGCATACGGTCGTGCCGAAGGGGAAGACACCCGGGGAATTCCTGGATTCGGTCTCCGAAGGCATGTCCCTGGCGGCGGGGGAGGATGGAGATCCTCTCACCCTCGCACACAGCCTGTACGGTATAGCTCACAGTTTCTACCGGAGCAGGTTCAACTCGCGCAAGGCGGGTCCCACCCCGTTTATCAAGGTGCTGCTCAACAATTATTTCGACGCGGGCAACGAGAGACTGTCGATCCGCGACAAGATCAGGTTCTTCATCAGGAAAAACCTTCCGGAGTTTTCCGGCAGTTACGAAGGCAGAAGTTTCGAGGCGGTGCTGGACAAGGAGGCGAGGCGGCTTCTGAACGACAGGGAATTTCTGGCCGGCATCGGCCCCGAAGACAGGAACCGCAGGATCTTTGCCGTAACCAGCTACCTCGCCAACCGGATAATCTACATCTACACGGAACGGCTTACCAGGATATCATATGAAAAAGGCTTCTTCGACCTGGTGAACTCCTTCTCCACCATCGGACTGGTCCACCTGCTGGCTTCGCCCTATTACCTGGCCTTTCACCATCAGCACCGGGGCAAGGACCTGATACGGGAGCTGGACGGACGGTTCAACGTTACGACTCCCGGCGAGAATAAAGAAAAGATCGCCCTTTTCACCGACACGCTCCACGAAATAAACGGAGTTGCCATAACAATCAGGCGACTGGTGGAAACGGCGAAAAACAGGGGCGTGGAACTGAAGGTGATCACATCGTCGCACCGCAAGACCGCATTCGAAAACGGGGTGATGAATTTCAGTTCGGTCGGCGACTTCGTCCTCCCGGAGTACCCCGAGCTGAAGCTCTCATTTCCGCCGCTGCTTGATGTCATAGACTATTTCGAGCGGGAAGGATTCACCCGCATTCATGTCAGCACGCCGGGCACCATCGGCATCATCGCCCTGTTCATCGCCAAGCTCATGGACATCCCCATTTCCGGGACCTACCATACCGATATCCCGCAGTACGTGAAAAGCCTGACCTCCGATGAGCTCATGGAGCAGGCGGCCTGGCAGTACATGATCTGGTTCTACAACCAGCTGGAAGAGGTAATGGTTCCGTCGTCAAGCACCATGAAGCAGCTTATCCGGCACGGCCTCCCCGCGGAGAAGACCCGGCCGCTGCCGCGTTGGGTAGACACGCGGCGATTCACACCGGCTATGGGCGATGAGGGCTTCTGGAGTGGCTTCGGCGTCGGAGAGGGAACCAGGTTCCTGTATGTGGGCAGGGTGTCGCGCGAGAAGAACCTGGGGCTTCTTGCCGATGCGTTCAGGGAGCTTCAGGAATCAGGGTTCGGCGCCCAGCTTGTGATCATCGGTGACGGACCCTACAGGAAAGAGCTGGAGGAAAAACTGCGCGGCCTGCCGGCAACTTTCGCCGGATTTCTCGAAGGAGACGACCTGTCCCGCGGATACGCGTCTTCGGACGTATTCGTCTTTCCCAGCACCACCGACACCTTCGGCAACGTGGTCCTGGAGGCCCAGGCGTCCGGCCTTCCGGTCATCGTTTCCGATGAGGGCGGGCCGAAGGAACTGATGCGTGACGGGGTGACCGGCATCGTCGTCAAGTCCGACGACAAGGATTCCCTGACGGACGCGATGCGCTTTTTTCTCCTGGACGGTGAAGCGCTTGCGGCAATGGGTGCCCGGGCCAGGGAATTCGCCGAGCAGGGCGAGCTCGACCCCGGTGAAACATACAGTACGATTCTCCATGGCCATGGCAAGGCGGCCAATTATTGACGATTGACATAATTGCCCCACCAGAGCTTCTTGCAAATTCCATCTCTGAAAATGCACTGAATGATTTCGTGCTTCTGCTGCAAAGCGGATTCCCGGGGAGCGCAATCACCATGAACGGATCCGCCGCTTCCGTTCAAATTGTTCTTCCCCATATTACCGAATCCTCCATGCAAAAAATACCTTCCACCAGTGATGAACCGGTTCGCCGTTTCCTGCAATATCCGGATCACTCCTACAAATGGATATCCTCACGTCATCAGGGCCTGGTCGTCCTTCATTTGGAGGCCGCTTCGTTCGAGGGTGTGAGTTGCGCGCTTTACGGGCTTTTGCAGGACAAGCTCGGCTACCTTTTCTATCATCCCAGGGGGACAATCCTGCCGAAGCATGTTTCCTGGCCGCTTCCGGACAGCTTCGTCATGGAGGGCATTCCCCGTTTCGAGAAAAAGGGATTTCACCTGCATACCCTCCATCCCACCGAACTTGCGGAGCAGCTGTTCGACCCCGACCACCCCGGAGCGCTTGCAGCGGTGAAAGAATACCTGGACTGGCTGGCGAGGAACCGTCAGAATGTCGTGCAGTTTTATCTCGTGCGCGGCGTGGACAGCGCCCGCTGGACAGCACATGCCGGCAAAATCGTGGAATATGCCCATCAGAGAGGAATCCTGGCCGGTATTCAGATTTCCATCTCCATGCTCCAGCAGCGGGCTTTCCAGGCGATACGCCTCCTGCGGCCCTTTCCTTCGTACAGGAAACAGATCGACCGCGCTCTCGACTGGTTGTTCCAGGTCAAATGGGACTTCGTGACAGTCGACCCGCTCCTGGGGGAGCATCTTCCGGACCTTTCGCGGTATCTGCCGTCGACCGCGGCGTATCTCGTCCGTCGGATCGCGGATGAATACAAGACCGCGGTCTTCCTTTCAACCCATGTGATTCGTGGCGGGAAGGAGATCCGCGGAGAGGCTTCTACTGTCGCGGAACCGGATGATGACCTGCCGGAAAGGAATCTCAACCGGTCATGGAACGAACCCGGCGTCATGATCCATACCGTCATGTGCTATTCGGTGAGCGAGCCGGAAGCCCCCGTTTACGGCAACCGGAACCTGCGCTTCATGCTGGAGCGGGCAATGGCGGAGAACACTCGCAGGGAAAGCTGGTTCTGGCCTGAATCGTCTTACTGGATAACTTTTGACAACTCCGTGCCGCTTTTTCTCCTCCCTTATCTGGATGTCCGCCGGCAGGACATGGAGGCGATGGAAGAAATCGGCATGCCCGGTCACATTACCTTCAGCTCGGGCTGGGAATGGGGTTACTGGCTGTTCGACTGGAGCATAGCCCGCTGGTCCTGGCGCCACGTCGAAAACCGCGGCTCAGCCGACCCGGAACCGTTCGATTCTTTGTACGTGCTGTTTCCCGGGTCATCGATGAATAGTCTGTGGAAACAGGTGCTGGAACTGCAGAATCTGTTCCTGAAAGAACGCGGCCTGTTGAAGTACATGTCGGCGCTTCCTCCCTTCGCCGAGCTGTTTTGGCCGTTTAACAGGCCTTTCCAGCCAGTTCCGGAGATATCCCTTCGGACCTTGCTGAAGTCTGGTGGGGAGACCGGATTCGAGGAGCTGAACCGGGTTTGCGGGGATCTGGCTGATTATGCGAACGGAATGGAAAGGATCATAGGCGGTCTTGATGAAGAAATGACCGGCCATCCGCCTCTTTCGGATATGGCGGGACGACTTGTGCTGTTTGGCGAGCTGACAAGGGGACTGAAGGTTACCGTTCTGCGGGCCAGGCACAGGCGCCTCACCATACTTGCGCTGGCGGCGGCCATGGGCACGGGTCCACGCGAAAAGGAAAAGTCACGCGAACTGCTGGCGCAAGCGGCCGCAACAAGGCAGGAAGCGCTGGAACTGGTGCGCCGGCAGGAAAAACTCTATCGTTATCCCGTCGAGAATCTCGCCCGGCGAAGGAAGAGCCTCACTGCTTATGGTTTCGGCTATCTTTACCCGGTGAGTACCCTGTTTTTCTGGGAGAGGGAGGAAGAACAGGTCAGAAGGCTCCGCTTTGACGCCTTTTTTATGAATATCTGGGACTTTGGCAGGATTCTTGGGCTGGGCGGGCTTTTCCGCTGAATTTCAATTCCGGGAAAGTTGGACAATATTTTCCATCTTGTAACAATTCCTAAAAAAATGGCGTGTATATAAAATATCCGAATGAAGGAATAAAAAACGCAGTGGCCAAGACGGCAATTTTTGTCCGTCAACTGCGATCCAAGGAGCGAGTCATGTTTTGTCCGAAATGTCGCGCGAAAATCGGTTTATACCGTTACCAGACCGTAACGCAGAGCAGTATCGCGCGGGGCGTCACCTGCGCGGTTTGCGGATACTGGAAGGAAAACACACCGCGCCTTGTTAAAGAACAGCGTGTTTAAATTGCGGCAACTTTTGTCAAGTTAAGTCCCTGGTCGCTTTTTTGAAACGATATCACCGGAAAAAGCGCCGCTGCCAGCACAAATTTAGCAAAGGCGACTTTTGAAATATTCCGCCATGCACTGAATTCATTACGCCCCTCCCCATAAACTGCAAAATTGCACAACTTTAATTCACGCGCCTTGTCTGGTTCCGTAAATCATAATGTCGGTGCTGAGTCAACGAGCCAAAGAACAGGTTTGTGGATTTCAATATCTTGTCTTAACTGCGATTAAAGGAACGGCAGTGGGGAATGTTCGTGAAGAGCGAAAAGTTTGTCATGAGGCTGCGTGGCTCAAAGGCCTGGCGTTTCTTCTCTTTCTTCCGGCCGGAGGGTCATCTTCTTCTTCGAGTCTTTTAACGAGATGACCAGAAACCAGGCAACACCAACAGAAAGCGCGACATCAGCGACATTAAAGATGCCGGTGCGCAGGGAGCCTATGCCCATATTCATAAAATCTATTACACGGCCTTCGTTGAAAACGCGGTCGATCAGGTTTCCAATGCCGCCTCCGGCCACGAGCGAAAGTGAAATGATTTTGACACTGGAATGAATCTGTGAGAGCAGAAGGTAAACGAGCATTCCTGCCAGGAAAATCCCGGTCAAAAGGGTGAAAATCCAGAACCTGATATTTTCTGAAGAACCGGCCCCAAGGCTCAGAAATGCACCCGGATTTTCGATATATTGCAAACGAATGAAATTATTTAAGAAGACTATCGGTTCTGAATTTGCCAGGCTGTGACGGGCAATATTTTTTGTCAGCTGGTCGCACCCGACACAGGAAAACAGCATAAATACAATCAAAAGAGACCGATTTAAAGATTTCATACTTGTCCGCCTTTCCTGATTATGATTTGGTTCTACAAACGAGCGGAGGCGAAAAGCCGGCGGTATTATCCGGGTTATTTATCAGTTTCACGCCGGAATATATATCCACTAATTATTTCTGTCAAAGAGGAAATTCTTTTCATCTTATCACCAAATCGCATTCTGACGGGTATTCAGCCTGTTCTGGAAAAACCTCATAAATCCTTAATGCTGTTCCGGTTGACACCAGTATTAATTCAGTTGTATAATACAACATTATGAAACACACCGCATCAGGCTACATCCTCAACAAATCGCTGGGGCACCTGGCGGGCCGCTTTTCCCGGCTCATGCTGCGGCACATTAATGCTGCGCTCTCGCGGAACGAACTTCCCATAACCGCCGAACAGTACTCGTTACTCGTCCAGCTGTGGGATCGGAACGGCCTCCCCCAGGGCGCCCTTGCCGACAAGACGGCGAAGGACAAGACCACCATGGCGCGCCTCGCCGCGGGACTCGAATCGCGCGGCATCATCATCCGCCTGCCAAGCCCGGGTGACGCCCGGGAACGCCTCGTATTCCTGACGGACAAAGGGAAAGAGCTGATGGACAAAGCCACGGAACTGGTCCGGGAAATCCTGGAGGAAGCCCAGCAAGGAATCGACGAGGCTCGTCTGGAGGTCTGCCGTGATGTTCTCCGTCGTGCCAGCCTTAACCTTCAAAAATGATTATTTGATTTTTATGGTTGTATTTAGCAACTAATTTCAAAGCCGAAGAAAGCAGTTTGTATGGAAATGACTACCACCTCGCCGGTTATCCGGCCGGCCGACATGACCCGGCTGCAACTGTCACGGCTGGTGTTTGTGCTCGGCGCGCTGACCGCCTTCAGCGCAATGTCCATCGACATGTATCTGCCCGCCTTCCCGCAGATCGCGCGGGATCTCGGCATACCGCTCGGGACGGTGCAGCTCTCCATCTCCGCCTTCCTGTTCGGGTCCGCCGCGGGGCAGCTGTTTTACGGGCCATTGGCCGACAGGTGGGGAAGGCGTATCCCGCTCCTGATCGGTCTGGCGATTTATATCCTGTCGGCGATCGGCTGCGCCTGCGTTCACACGGGAGAAGGCCTCCTGTTCTGGCGCATGGTAATGGCGGTCGGCGGCGGGGCGGGCATGGTCATATCGCGTGCCGTGGTGCGCGACCTTTACGACACCGTCGAAGCGGCGAGGATGTTTTCCCTGCTCATGCTGGTCATGGGGGCCGCGCCGATCCTGGCTCCTCTCGCGGGGGGACAGATTCTTCTGATCACGGGATGGCGCGGCATATTCGGTTTCCTGGGCGTCTTCGGACTTGTTTCCCTCTGCGCGTCGATGGTGTATCTGCCTGAATCGCTGCCGGTGGAACGTCGCGTCAGGCGCGGCTTCACGGAGATGTCCGCCTTTTACGGAAGCTTTCTCCGCGACCGCGGCTATATCCGTTACGCCATCGCATTGGGGTGTGTCGCGGGAATAAACTTCTCCTATATTTCAGGCGTTCCATTCTTTTTCATCGAGCTGCACGGGGTGTCGCCCCAGCACTTCGGCATCTTCTTCGGCGTCAACGGCTGCGGGCTTATATGCGCCTCCCAGGTCAACCGCCGGCTCCTGCGGCGCTTCAGCGCCCGGCGGATTTTGAACATGGCTTTCACCGTCAACGCGGCCTCGGCCGTCTTGCTCACGGTATCGGTGATTTTCGGAGCAGGCGGCTTTCCCGTCCAGGTAATACTCATATTCATTTGTCTGTGCATGACCGGCCTTCTCTATCCCAATGTGACGGCGCTCGCTCTGGCGCCCTTCAGGCAAACGGCTGGAAGCGCGTCGGCGCTCCTGGGAACGATACAGTATACGCTCGGAGCAATAGCCGGAGCGCTAGTGGGAATGCTCCACAGCGGGACCGCCGTGCCGATGGCCGCCACCATGGCCATCTGCGGGGTGGCGGGCTGGTGCGCCGCGGTCGGAGTCTCAACATTCCGCTCCCAGTTGTCACGTTGACATATTCATTAACCGCCGGGATAATTAATAATCTAAATAGCACTAATCTCCCGTTAACAAATATTCCTCACCCTTCAAGGGGGAGGCAGGAGGGGGATGGGGTGCTTTGATGCCGAGAAATCCATCCCCACTCCGGTCTATACACCTTGAAAGGGAGGGAGTTCTTGATAGCAGCGGAAGATTGGTAACAATCAGAATTAATATTGAAGGTAAAAAACGGCGAGGATACGGTGATCGGAAAAAGCGGAATTGCAAACGGTCAATGGCTGATTTTATTGATGCTGGTCATCCTGATGCCTGCTTTTGCGGCAATCCGACCGTGCTGCGCGGCCGGAGCCGGGGAATCCGCGACGATTTCAACGGAAGCCGGATACTACATAGAAATAAGTATCAGCCAGAACACGCTGCGGCTTTATGAAAAACACGGTGATAATGGGCTGGTGCTGATTCGGACTTATCCGGTCGGGACGGCGGTCAGGGGGCTCGACACGTATCCCGTCGGGCTCGGCAAGGTGACAGGCATATACTTCGATCCCTGGTGGTATCCTACCCCCTACTCGCGACAGGTTTTTCGCGAGCGCGGCATAGAACTCCCCAGGGCCGTCCCGCCCGGGCATCCTCTCAACTACATGGGGAAATTCAAGATCACCCTCTCGCACAAAACCAGGAAAGGCTCCATATACCGCATCCACGGGGCCAACTATTCCTGGCGCGTCGGCAAACGGGTGACGGGCGGCTGCTTCGCCATGTACAACGAACAGGGGCTCGAGCTGGCGAGGACGATTTCGGTGGGCACCGAGGTGAATATACTCCCGTAAACTGTCGTCTCCCTGAAAGCACCAACCCCATCCAGGCATTTTCTTTCCGCCGGGACGCCAATTATGTTTCATACCAAGCTGCAATCAAACAATTCAAAACATGTCATATCGAACGAAGAGTGACATCTTTGATAAACGTGTTCGAGATTTCTCGCTGAAGCTCGAAATGACAATGAATTGAACGCAACTTGGTATCACAGAACCCCGTCACCGGATGAAATACCCTGCCGCCCTCCACTTGCCGTCCTTTTCAAGCATGAAAGTCACCGTTTCAAGCGCCGACTTCTTGTCTTCGAATGAAGTCCGGAATCGGATCACGATATACTGTGCATCCGGCGCTCCGGGCAATTCCCGCATCCGTTTGGAAGATATCGCCCTGCGGGACACCAGCCTGCCCAAGGGTTTGCGCACGCCCTCCAGTGAGGCCTGCCAGTTGTCGCGGCTGACGGCGCCCTGGAAATATTTCGAAGCCTCCTGCCAGCTCTCGCCGTACCGGCCCTCGTCAATGACGGCCAGCCAGGCATGCGCGGCTGAAATGGCGGTTTTTTCCGCTCCGGAATCCGCCAATGCGCGGCTGAATAGGGAAACCACCGACATCAACAGCAATATGGCAAAAACGATGACTTTTTTCATGGCTCCTCCTTGCTTTGATACCAATTTATACTGCTGAGTTATAGATAAATTTATTGAGATTGAAATTTGTCATGATATATTTATTTATCTTGAAATCAGCGCAAGCCGGTGTTTCCGTCGAAGGAGTCCGTCGGGAAAGCATCAGCCTGCAGGAACACCAATCATGAACGCAAAACCGGGGGAGTCGTGGATCTAGAAAACAGGTCACTGATCATTCGCCTTGTCATATATGTCATTTGTGTATCGGCATGTTTGATTCTCCTGCTCAAAGCGCAATCCACATCGGCCCTGCTGCTTTGCCTGCTGCTCATCATAACCCGTGCCGGCCTGGTTGCCCTGGTGATGGAAAACAAAAAGAAGCGGGGGGCTGCCCCATCGCAAAAGAAACCCGAACTGTAGACAACGGCATTGCCGCTACAGCCGTATCGCCGACCCCGCCTTGAGCAGGCTCTCGGCAATGATGAACATGTTGGTAATCGACCCGGCCTTCAGCTTTTCGCGGCGGTGAAAGAAGTCCAGGCAAACCCCGCAGGACGCTATTTCCACCCCTTTGTTGCCGAGCTTTTCCAGCGCCTCCAGCACGTCGGAGCCTTCGGTGGTCAGGAACACGCCGGTGTTGACGAACAGCATCAGGTCGGGAGTTTCGGACACTTCGGTGAGGGTATTGATGAAATTTTTCATCAGGAGCCTTCCCAGTTCGTCCGGCCCGTCGCCCAGCCTGTCGGAGGCGATCAGCATCACCGAATCGCCTGATTTAACCTTCTTTATGGCGAGCGTTTCGCCGGCGCTCCCGGATATGAGGATCGCATAGCCGCTGTCAAGGGGAGTTTCCTCGATGGTGAAACCCCTGTTGACGGCAAAACGGGTCACGTTTTCACGCGGAGGCCCGTCATCCAGCAGCACCTTGAGTTCTTCCCCGGGTGATTCCTCCAGCGCCCTTTTGACCATTACCACCGGCATCGGGCAAGCCATGTTCCTGCAGTCAATCGTTTTCATGGAAAATTTCCTTTCTTCGATGAAATCCCGGATTCACCCGCCGGGATTGTCAATTCTTATGAATTCCTCGCCTTTTTTCCGGTATATCTCTTCCGCGGCGAGGCCGGCATCGCGCAAAGTCTCTTCTATGAGAGTCCTGTCGGCTTCTTCATACCTTATGGCCAGACCGCAGTCGGACTTGAGCGCCCGCGGCGCCGGGATCAGGAGCATGTTCAGGCGCTTTTCCTTGAGAAGTTTCTCCGCCTTCATGACCCGATGGATATTGTTGAAAATTGCAACCAAATCACCGTCTTTTACCATTCAAATACCTCTCCGGCCTTTCGGGAAATCTCATGTATTCTTACACGCCGCGGCCGATTTTTCAAGAAATATGGCTGTTGACAAAGCAGCCGTATGTCCATAGTATGCTTTCGTGAGGTAATAAATGAACGGCCACCTGGTTTCGTTAACACTGGTCATAATGTTTGCATTTTTAGTCAACATGCCTCTGGGGTATCTGCGCCGGAACTATGAAAAATTCACTTTCGGCTGGTATTTTTACGTCCACATCTCCATTCCAGCAATCATATACGTCCGGATCAAGGCCGGGTTCAGCTGGAAATTCATCCCGCTGACGCTGGCGGGTGCGGTCGCGGGCCAGCTTTTGGGCGGCAGGTTGTACGGCAGGGTAAAAAAGGATGGGTGAAAAAAGAAGGAAAAGGTCCCAACCATCAGCCGTTGCCGGTCTCCTGGACGAGATATTTCGCGGCAAGCCTTTGGAAAAGCGGCTCATGGAAGGTAAAATATGGGTGGTCTGGGACGCCGCCGTGGGCGTTCAGATCGCCGCCAAGGCCCGTCCGGCGGGCTTTCGCGATGGCGTCCTTACGGTCGCCGTATCAAATGCGCCATGGATGCAGCAGCTCAATTTCCTGAAAAAGGGGCTGATCGACAAGATCAACGCGGCGGTAGGCGAGGAATTGGTCAGGGAGATTTATCTGCGGGCGGGAAGACCAGAGCGGCCTCACCGGGAGCCCACACCGCAGAAAAAGGTATCGAGGCCGCTTACGCCCGAAGAGCGGGAGCGAATAACCGATGAGACGTCCTCCCTCGACGATGAGGAGCTTCGCCAGGCGTTTGCGAGCCTGATGGCCAGGCACCTTTCAAACAAAAAACCTAAATGAGACAGTTTCTAGCAGAGACGCGGGGAACGCCAAGCAAAATCATAAATGTTATCCAGAAAGATCGTTCACCGAACCGGTTAAGTCGCGACGGCTTTAATACCAAGTCGCATTCAATTTATTGTCATTTCGAGCTCCAGCGAGAAATCTTGGACACGTTTATCAAAGATGTCTCTTTTCGTTCGACATGACATGTTTTGAAATTGTTTGATTGCAACTTGGTATAAGTTTTAGAATTTCCTTGCGGTCTTTGCGGCTTTGCGTGAGGCTGCTTCTTCCAGGTTCCCAAGAAAGCCATACTAAGAAACTCCATCGAAAATCCTTTTCATCTCTTCGCTGTATTCCCCGTCTTCCCCGTAAACGAAAAGCGGCGGCAAAAACTTCAGTTCCCCTTTTCTTCCCTTCACCATTTCGATCAGGAACATGCGTGCTTCGGCGGCGGCATTGCCGTGGACCATGCGCAGGCGCAGCGGCGACAGCTTGAGGGCGGCTGCCTCTGCCAGAAATTCCGCGATTCGCGAAGGATGATATATGAAGCAGATGCGTCCTGACAGCCTGACCAGATTTTTTGCCGCGGCCAGGAAATCGGCCAGGGTACCGGTCGATTCGTGGCGGGCATCGTCCCGGCCGGGTTTCGGGCTTATCCTGCCGGTCCCGCGCTTCCGATACGGAGGGTTGGAAACGACCAGATCGAAGGACGACGGCAGGAAATGCTCCCTGATCGCCGTCACATCGCCGCGGACTATGGTGACCCTGCCGGAAAGACCGTTCAGTGAGACGTTCCGCCGGGCCAGATCGGCCATTTCCTGTTGCGCTTCGATTCCTGCGATATGGGAGTCGTCGGCTATTCGGGCAAGTATAAGGGGAATTACCCCGCAACCGACGCCCAGGTCGACAGCTTTCTCCCCTTGGCGTATCCCGGCAAAATCGCACAGCAGAAGCGGATCGAGGGAGAAGCGGTACCCTTGGCGCGGCTGGATGATTTGCAGGCCGTAGGCCTGGAGTTCGTCTATGGTTTCATCTCTATTTTTTCCCCGATTCACCGCTTCTCCGTTTCACCGATTCGCGATTCTTATTGCCTCATCCTGTTCAACCATTCCCTGCCCAGCATCGCCGCGAAAAAGACAAAAGATGTCAGTGTAATCCACTTGCCGATTTTAAAAGGGATAGGGTCGAAGGCGAACTCAACCTTATGGCTACCCGATGTGAGGTAAACCCCGCGAAGGATATGGTTTACAGGATAGATTTCCGCCGCCTTGCCGTCGACCGTCGCCCTCCAGCCGCGGAAGTATTTCTCTCCGAGGACCAGCAGGGAATTCCGCCCGGAGCTGGTGTTGATGCTGATATTATTGCATTCATAGCGGGTTATGGAAACTTCACCCGCATTACCGGTTCCCGGCGCATTCGGGTCCGCCAGCGGGATCGGCGGAGGCGTCTCAACCAGCGCAACCCGCCGCGGATCGAAGCGCGGATCCCTGAGGATGCCAAGGGTCTGGCCGGGGTCCGTTATCAAGGCTGCCGCCGGAACCAGCCACCCTTTGGGCAGGACGGTTCGGTTCTCCAGGAGGACCGCGGGTCCGTCCGGAAGATTGGGAACGGGTGAATATTTCCCGTTCATCAATGCCTTATCCCTGGCGTATTGCTCCGCTCCGTACACGAGATACCTGACGTTCAGCATATCAGGCATCGACGAAGCCAGGTTGAAGGCATCAAGGAAATTCTGCCAGCGGACCTGCTGCACTGCGTTTGATGTGAACATTACCGGGATGTCGTTCGATGCGTATTGCATCGGGTCGCTTCCATCCAGGGGGAGCGTCCGGTACCGCACAGAATCCTTTGCCAGATAATCCATTACCGGGGCCTTCACCCCCTTCGCCTTTTCCGGGACATCCTGGAGCAGCATGAATTTGGCGTCGACTCGCCCCACGTCCAGGCAGTACAGGAGCAGCAGCGCGAGGGGGAGCCATTTGACCGCCATCCGTTTGCTGCTCAGGAAGTATACGGCCACTCCGTAAAGTATGGAGGTAATCACCGCCAGGCCGGTTTCTCCAACCAGATTGTTCCAGCGCTGCATGACCAGATTCGCGCCCTGCTCGAAACGGGTCGGTTGGGCCAGCATCCCGTAAAAGGTCGTCAGCCAGAAGCCTTTGCCAATAACCTCGGCCGCGAGCAGAAGCGTCAGCAATGCCGGCAAAGCCAAAAGAGCAGAGAGGTAACGCCGGAAGACCACACTTTGCCTCATCTCTTCTTCCATCAGGATATCCAGCCCCCTGGCGGCCAGCACCCCGAGGCCGAGCACCGGGAGAAACATCATCATCTTCGGCACCCGGAAATGATCTATGCCGGGAAAATGACTGTAAAGGAGCCAGTAAAATGGCGTGTATTTGCCCATGGAAAAAAGTATCCCTCCGGTAACCGCGGCAAGGGCCGTCCATGTGTAGACATCCCTGCGGAAAAGCAGGGGAAGGGGGAGCAGCAGCCATGGCAGAAGCCCCATGTAATCGCTGGTCTGGGTAAAAACCATTCTGCCCCAGTAATAGGATTTTATGTTAGCCCCGTCATATGCGCCTTCCTGGCGGGAAAATCCGAAGAAACCGGGAATGACGAAGGTCGCGGTCTCCTCAGGCGGAAGGGACCAGGACATGGCTTCATCCGCGTTGAGCCCGCCTTTGCCCTGGTTGGCGCCGCTCTGGACGCCTCGGTTGGTATCCTTCGACCAGTCGGCGAGGGGTATGAGGGAAATCGCCACGGTGGAAAGAAAAAACAGCGCGGTAACGGCGTTCAGCCCCAGAAGCCTGAAGACAGATTTCTTGCCGGCATTCTTTTCCCGCAGGACTATGCCGACTGTCCGTATCAGTCCGTAAGCACCGATGCCGAGACAGGTATAGTAGGCGATCTGCCAGTGCATGTTGAAGAACTGGAAAGCCAGGACAAAACCGGTTGCCAGGAAAAATATCACGCGACGTTTCTGAAATCCCTTTTCGAAAAAATAGAATGCCCACGGGGCGAAGCTGATGGTGGCAATCTTCTGCACGTGACCGGCATTGATGAGAGAGGCGTTTTCCGGTGCAAGGGCGAAAATCAGCCCGCCCAGGAACGACGCAATGCGGCCGGCGCCTATGGCGCGGCAGTAGAAAAAAGTCCCGGCAGCACCGAAAAACATGTGCAGGACCATGAACCAGGCGATGTTGGCCGGTTCCGGCAGCAGCCGGAAGATCAGGTTCCGGTAAAACAGGAACTGCATCGACAGCGTCCCGCCTCCTTCGCTGGTGCCGCTGTTGATGAACATGCTCCATGTGGGGTGAAGGCTGACCTTGAACAGGTCACAAAAGCCCAGGTCCTTGAAGCCCTTTATCGTCCACAGGAACTCGTTGGTGATGTCAGGGGCGCGGACAATTTTGCCGGTGAACAGTATCTTGGCAAAGAAAAGAATCAGTAGCGCAAGTAGCGCGGTCATCCATAACATGTCTTTTCTTCGTTCGGTCATTATCACGTCCTTGTTAATGGGCTTGTTACTTTCAGCCCTGATTCAGAATTTTTTCAGAATAGCCGCGACTTCGGCGCCACCACGGGAACCGCGGATCTCCAGAACCCGGAAATTGCCTGCGATTTCGGTCGCAAAATATTCAATAAACACGCGAAATGATGCTTTGGAAAATGTATGGAAATGTATATCAGCATTTTCCGCTTCCGACATTTCATCAAGCCGCTTTGCCATGCTTTCCCCCTCGAGGGCTATCTCCTCGCCGCCCCGCATCCTTGCGACCCTGGGAGCGGCCGTCCGCAGCCATTCGGCGAAATGTTCCCTGTTTTTCCGGCGGAATAAGGCCTTTTCTCCGGTTTCGTTGAGTCTGTAGTCTTCGACAAAGTGTTCAAGCGGAGTTTCACGGCGGCCTCTGTCGAAACTTCGCGCCGCTATCGGAACCGTAATCATCATTATGCCTTGCGGCCTGATAACCCGGCCCCAGTTAAGGAGCACCTTAAGCGGATTGTCGGAATGTTCGAGAACGTGGTTGGCAATTACGAAATCCTGTGAAAGATCGGGAATGCTCCCGATTTCGAATCCATTTTCAAGGTAATCGGTATTGACTATCCGTGAGGCGTCCAGTTCGGGAAATCTCCTGATATTATCTTCCCTGGTGGCAATATCCACGTATTTGACGATGACGTTTCGTGGCGTCTTCAGCGGCAGGTGCAGCGCCCCGATCTCCAGTCCCTTGCCGCTCAGGTACCTGGATGCCAATTTTTCCCGTACCTTATACGAAGGGAATATGCCTGATTCCTTTATGGCATTTTTAAACTTAACAAGTATCTTATTCATAAAATCAGAGCATTTGCGACATAAAATTCGTGAAGCTTCACCGCGAAACCGCGCCAGTTGAAATTCTCCAGCAAAAACCGCCTGCCTGTCTCCCCCAATGTGCGCCGTTTTTCGTGATCCCGCAGCAGTTCAACCGTGCGGTCCGCCATTTCCCGCCAGTCGCCGGAGTCGCAGAGTATCCCCGAAGTACCATGTTTTATGTACTCGGCAAGCTGTCCGACGTTGTCTCCCACCACCGGTACCCCGGCGCGCAGCAGTTCAGTCAGCTTGGCCGGGCATTTGGCGCGGTTGACAAGGGTATCGGCAAAGGGATAGAGGGTGATATCTCCCGCGGCAAGATAATCTGGGATATCAACGGGCTCCACCCAGCCGGCCATCATCAGGGCCGGAGCGAATCCCATCGTCTCCGCCGCCTCGACCAGCCGTTCCTCCTCGCCGCCGCGTCCCTTTCCCACCACGAGAAAGCGGATGCCGGGGACCTGCCTGTATATCTCGGCAAATAACAGGTGCAGCCGCTCCTGGTCGAATTCGAAAAAACGGGTGTAAAGAAGCACCACCGGCGTGTCGGCCCGGATGCCGAGTTTTTCCCTGATCCGCGCGCCGTTGCCGGAAGGCGAATCGTTCACGCAGTTTGGCAGGTAGAGGACTTTTTCCGGGGATAATCCCGTGTCCAGCGCCCGGTTCTGCAAGGTGCGGCTGGCCGCGGTTACTCCGGCCGCGCGCTTCTGCAGCCATTCTTCCTGCAGGCTGAAGACGGTTCTCTCTGCCCGGGTATAGGCATGCAGCTCATTCATGCCGCCTGCCCCCTCCCAGTCGTCCACATCCACAAACAATGGCGGCATCTTGCGTCCCAGGCACCCGAACAGGATATGTGCGAATGCGGCCAGCCCGCCGTAGCCCTTGGGTTTGAAGAGATGCACCAGATCGGGTTTTTCCGCCATGGCCGTACGGTACATCCGCCGGGCCAGAGCCAGGGCGGCGATAATTTTGTTTGTGGGTCCGAGGGTGATGTTTTTTATCGGGACGCCCCTGACCGTTTCCGTCTTTCCAGAATCCTCCGGGTTCGTGTACGGTGGCGCGACGATTGTAACTTCATGTCCCAGACTCTGCAGCTCCGCCGCCAGAGGGATCATGCGGGCGAACACGGTCCCTTTGGGACGAATGCCGAACGGAGCGAGGAAGACTATTTTCATGAACCTGATCCCCCCGCCTCGCGGTCATACCTGCCCAGCCTGCCCCTCCGGTAGTCGGCGTAGCCCTTGCGCATCATGGACAGCTTTTGCATCTTGTCGCTTTCGAAGAAAAGCAGGCGCAGCAACTCCAGGCCGAACCTTATCCGGTCCGCCCGGCAAAAGGCCGGAAAGGCGGTTCCGTACCTGTTTGCTACGAAAAATCTGTTCCTGGTCTTGTAATATTTCCGCAGAGCCGCATGGCTTGTCAGGTACAGGTCCTTTGAAAACACTCGGAATTTCAGAATAGTGCCGACGCGATGCTCAAGAACAGCGTGGTTTGCCCTGATCACCCGGAACCCCCGGGCGCGGAGCCTCAGGCAATATTCGATATCGACGAAGTCCACGAAAAGCTCGTCCATGAAAGGTCCCACCGCTTCATAGGCCGGAAGGCTGAGCAGGTTGCCCGATGTCATTGCCGCCGGCACTTCCTGGAAGTCGGTGCTCCCGCCGGGCTTTTCTCCCGGCCTGGTGGCGTGGAACGGGGCGACAATGCCGACGCTGCCCGGCTCGAAAGACCGGAAGCAGGCAAGCATCGTCTCCACCATCCCGGGAGTCGCCCTGCTGTCCTGGTCCATGGTAAGGAGAAAATCACACCCTTGCTCCAGCGCCATTTGCGCGCCCATGTTGAGGGCCCTGGCCACGCCGAGATTCAGGCCGTTGATGACGTGAACCACGTTGCCGAGCTGCCGCAGACGCTCCGCCGTGCGGGCCGTGTCGTGCTCGGAATTGTCGACGGCGAAGAGAATATCGACTTGCCCGACGTAAGAAGCGATATTCTCCTCAAAGTCTTCCCCGGGCCGGTACAGGACGACGACGCCGGCAGTCCGGCACTTTCTCATGTCACTCGCCGCGAGGCACGGCGCATGTTCAGGCAGCGGTGTCATATCGGTCTCCTGCCGCCGCGAAATCAGCCGCCATGCGCCGCATCGTTTCATCCGCCGCATCCCTCATGCATCGCAACAGGCGATAATTGTCCGACCGCATCCTCTCCAGTTCCTCCTTCGGCGGAAGCTCGCCGCTGACGAACCGTTCCAGGCTGATCCATCCATACCCCCGGCGGGCGAAGTCGCCGATCTCCGGCTGCAGGACTATTGGAATGACGCCGCAGGCCAGGTATTCGACCAGTTTGGTGGGGCAGGCTGCCCGGTTAACGATCGAATCGTCCCGCAGCGCGAAACCCAGATCGGCCTGCAGGTACTGTTCGTATACGGCGCTCTTCGACACGGACAATATTTTTACCCGGCCCTCGAGGCCGTATTCCGCCGCTTTCCGTTCAAAGTAAGTTATATCGGGAGTCAGGATGATAAAGGTATATTTTTTCCGTGTCCTTGCCATTGCGTCCATCATCAGCCCGATATTCTGCCATTTCTGTGAGCCGCCCGAGTAAATGGCCACAAGGGTGTCCGCTTTTCGATCGGCCGTTTCGTCAATCGGGAAGTCGTCGAAAATAGGGATCGTGTATATTCCGGCCCGGAAGTCGCCGTATTTCGCCCGCAAATGATCCGCCATGGCGTCGGTAACGACAATGACGGCCCGGCTGCGGCGGATTGCTATCCATTCAATCACACCGTAAAGCAACGAAGCGAATTTCTTGCCGTAGTACGCCAGTTCCTCGGGAAACACGCCGTGCAGGTCCGTGATAATATTCCCGCACAGATACAGCGGCAGAGCGCGAAACCCGTTATGCACGGAGTGGACGTAAATGCCCCGGGCGCTGAAACCCAGTTTCAGGATAAGAAAAAAATGGAGGAAAAAATTTACCCTGAGGATGCCCAACCTTGCGGAAAGCTGTTCCGAACGGCGCCGTGCGTTGCCGAAAAACCTGATCCCCAGGTAGACCCTCCGCCGGTCGGCGAAACGCCTGTCAACGGCCGCGACGCGCTGCATCATGCCGTCTTTCTCCGTGGCTTTGTCAGGGTATCTGGAAATAAACAGGATCATGTGATCTCCGGCTATCCTTTCAGCCTCTCCGGCAAATCAGCACGGTGTCGAACCTTGCGATGCACTCGCCTTTGTACCGGATTGCGCGGAGAAATCCCATCAGCGCCCGATTTCTTTCCACGAATGCCGCCATTCCCGCGTTAAAACGCATGAATCCCAGGTAATTGCGCACCTTCATGAAAGGGAAAATGGTTCTGAACGAGTTAAAGCCGTAGTTCTTCAGAGTTTCCATCAAATCCCGGTGGGTCGGTTCATGCAGATGCGTCCCCATCGCGGCCGTCTTCCCCGAATGGGAACGGTCGAGTATCCGGGTTACATCGCTGGGGCCGAAATTGCCGTTCGGAGCGCAGACGATCAGGACGCCGCCTTCGGCCAGGGCATTGGTGACGGAATTGAGATGTGCCGGCAGATCGCCGGGAGCGATGTGTTCGATTACATGTTCGGAGAAGACCACGTCGAATTTCTTCGGCACGGTAAAATCTATAACGTCTGCCCTGACAAAGCGTATCCCTTCACCGTCAGAGGGAAGAACCGGAGCGGAAATGTCCAGCCCGACCAGTTCCCCGTGGGGCAGGAGCCTTGCCACGCTCTGCAGGAATAGCCCGTTGCCGCAGCCGACTTCCAGAATGGACTTTCCGGAAAGCTCCTTCCTGAAAATCCGCACGATCCGGTCTTTCGGGTTCAGCGTACCCGCAGCGGCCGGCAGTGTGCCGTAGATACGGTGCACGGACTCGTATACCTCCCGGTACATCTCTTTCCTCTTGTCCGCATCGTCTTCCCGCAGGATCCTGATGTGGAAATCACGCTCGATTTCAAATACCCTGATCAGTTTTTCCGGCGGGATGCCGAGTTTCGCGGCAAATCTTTGAACGTCGGGATACTGCCGATTGTCGTTCATTGCCTCTGCTCCCCGCGATGAGGTCCGGATTTCAAGTTCATGGGTGATCCTCCGCCGTTTTTGCACCGATGCCGGGGTCAATCAATTCGAGAAGCAGGTTCGCCCTTGACGCCCACGAATTCTGCCCTGCTATCTTCAGTCTTTCCCCAATGCACGCCCGATCGTCCGCCATGGCTATGGCCTCGACTATCTTCGCGGCAAAGGTCTCGGGATCATTCGCGATATAGACAATCCCCGCGGAGGCGTGGGAAACGACTTCCTGCATGCCCGTCGATACCACCGGGAGGCCGGCTCCGAGATATTCGTAAAGTTTTATGGGATTCGTGCTTTCATTCAACAGGTTCAGCTTGAACGGTATTATCCCGACGGAAAAATAGGCCATGTAGCCGATGAGTTCGGAATACGGCTTAGGCCCGAGGTAAAGCAGATTGGGAATTCCCTCCAGCTTCGGCTTGATGCCCTTGAGCGCGGGCCCGATCAGGACGAAGGCCACTTCCGGCAGCAGCCTGGCGGTTTCCACGATCAGGTCCACGTCTACCCAGTCGTGTATGCCGCCCACATAGCCGACGACCGGCTTGCCCCGGTAGCGGCGGAGAGCGTCCGATTCATGCTTTACGTATCGTGGAACCTGGCTGAAAAAATCATTATCAACGCCGTTGGGTACAAGAAACGTGTTTTTGTTCAGCTGCACGTGTTTTTCATAGAGTTTCCGGCTCACTGCAAGGACAATGTCGGCCCTTTCGACGATCCTTGTTTCATTGTCGATCAGTCGCTGATCGACCTTCGCGGAAAACGCGGACCAGTCGTCCATCGCGTCATAAATCAGCAATTTCCCCCTGCAGTGCCTGAGATAGCCTATATCCTCCACGTGCCAGGTATAGACGATTTCAGAATCCCTGAATTCCCGTGTGCGGAATTTGAAATGAGTCTGCAATTTCGCCAGCACCCCGTTGATGCCCTTCAGGGCTGGAAATCTCTCGTCTTCCTTAAGGAGGTAAATATTCGAAATCCTGTCAACCAACGCGGCCTGTTCCGCCATGTAGCCGTAGCCGCGGAACGGGAAACGTACGACGTTGTTGATCACGCAGGTCTCATAATGCTTCCCGAGAAATGCAGCAAGATGATGCGGCCGCTGGAATGTATTAAACCAGCCGCCGTACGTAATAATTGAAAGTTTCCGTCTTTTCATACTTTGGTCTAAACACGCCCTTGAATAATCAATTGCCGGCCGGTTGAGCGCCATGCCATCTCTTCCTGCAACTGCGCCAGATTGCAAAGGACACCGGCAAAGCTACAGCCAGGTGAATGACAAAAAAACCCGCTGATACTCCCATTGAAGAGTATTTCATGCCGAGCAGCCAGGTTGCCAGACCCTGCACCACTCCCAGAGTCAACGACAGGGGCAGGAAAGGCTCCTGCTTATGGGCGCGAAGGTAGGCGCCGAACGCGGCGATAACAACATTAATGCTGATCGCGGCGAACAGGAGGGCAGCCTGTGAGGCGGGAATGAACCTTTGCCCGATCTGGAAATATTGCTGCAGAAACCGTATCATCGCCCAACCCGCGATCGCGCCGCACAGCGAAACCGCCGTCGATTGCATGATGACTCGACGGAACAATGCGTCCATGCCGGCCCAGTTCCCGGTAGCGACGAATTTCCCCAGCTCCGGGCTCCGGGTATTTATCCAGGAAAGCGAGACCCCCAGCAGTGCATTTGCCGCGCTCAGGGTCATTCCCATCTGGCCGGCCGCCGTCGGACCATGGAAACGAAAAAGCACCGGTGTGAACAACTGGAAGACAAAGTATCCGGCAATCCAGGTCAGGGCGATTTTCCACTGCATCGGCCAGACTTCTCCCCACCAGGAAATTGAATCATCGGCATCACCGCGGCATCCCCGGCGGAACATCCTTTTCCACGTCAGCGCCAGCAATTCCGGCTTTTGCCGCAGCAAATAGGACCATGAGATGAAGACGCTCCCGCAGGTGACCGCGAAAACCGAAAACAGTCCGCCATGAAGACCGAGGACCGCCCAGCAAAGCAACGAGGAAACAACGGCGCCGACCATCTCCCGGTGATTAACCGTAACGACGTCGCCGCTGCCCATGATTACCGAAAAAAAGGGGACGGTGAACAGGTTGGCAGCCGTACCGACGACGGCCAGTACCCAGGGAAGTCGCCAACTGAAGTCAATTGCCGAATCGTGGCGACCGTTCAGAAAAAGCAGCCCCGCCGGAACCAGGACTATTATGAGCAGCAGCGCCGCAACGGCGAACCAGCGGGCTGCCTTGCACAGCAGATCGCAAAACCTTTCCCTGGCGACGGGGTCTCCCTCGATTTCGCCGCGCCTTCCCCATCTGAGATTTACGAATTCATGGCTGGCAAACTGGGAAATTACCGTCATGAGACCGAGTTCGAAAAAAAGCTGCAGCGCCAGAAGACTGCCGATCGTGTAGTAATAGCCCTGCTGCTCCCTCCCCAGGCGCGAGGCGATCATCAGCATGGTTACCGGCCCGGCGAACAGGCTCCATACCCTGGTAAAAACGCCGTAGCTTATGGCCTTGTTCAGGCCGATCCCGCGCAGGATTTTCGTCAGTGCTTCAGCCATGGCCTGTTATGAGATCCGTCCGGCAAGGTTATTCATAGGGTTCATACCAGGGGCTGCGGAAAGGCGTGCGGAGAGACTCAACGGGCAGCAGCCGCAGCGCGTTCCTCGCCTTGGCCCGCAGGAACCCCTTCAGATACCCCTTGTATCTTCTGAACAAACGGGGTTCTTCGCTCCTTCCGTTAGGTGGAGGCGGAGACAGTTCGCCGTCCCACATTGGAATATAGTCGCTCTGCTGGGGAGTGATGTCTGCCGGAACTGCCTGACCGGTCCGTCTTGCCTGGACCAGCAGGTAGGTCATCGCGGAGTTCGTCAATTCAACCCGGCCGCCAATCTTTCCCGGCGATGCCACCCGGTACCAGCGGGCATTCGGCCTTGACTCGAAGATAAACATCCGCTCGACAGTAAAACCATTC
The DNA here is from genome assembly GCA_035686205.1 of Geobacteraceae bacterium. Classification (GTDB taxonomy): domain Bacteria; phylum Desulfobacterota; class Desulfuromonadia; order Geobacterales; family Geobacteraceae; genus CAIWTU01. Next base: position 5,563 of record DASRZQ010000097.1, on the reverse strand, counting down.
TTTTCCGACAGTACGCCGTAGAACAGCTCGGGCGAGAACTGGTAGAAGCCGTGACCCATGAAATTGTTGCATGGGGTGATGGACAGGAAATGTCCGCCCGGTTCAACCATTCTCATGCAGTTTCTGATCGCGGTCGGAAAATCGAAAACGTGTTCGAGAGTTCCGCTGTCGATGACGCAGCTGAATTTGTCTTCGAATTCGATGGAAACAGGAGTATTAAAATCGTGGATAACGGCCGCTCCCTCGTAAGGAGAATGATCGAAAGAGGTTATCTGCCTTGCGCCGCATCGGGCCAGGAAGCTCTCAGAGTATCCGCAATCTCCATTGTTGGCGAGAATGCCTTGTGCTTCGCTTTCATCCATTGAAACGGAAAATCGCTGAAAAACCCTCCGCAGCTGCCGCGTGTCAAGATGCATCTCCTGCCTGCCAAGAGAAGCGCAGCGGTCCAGTTCGACTCCGTTTCGCAATGCGTCCAGGATAAACCTGGCGCCATTTACGTCAATTCCCATGGCAAACTCCCTTTTCGGCTCCCCGGCCGTCGCGGAACAAGCTTTTCCAATTCCGTTTGGCATCATGCAGGAACAGAGGGAACTGCGAACGTTTTCCCAGCAGCGACAAATCGAGAACTCCGGTTTTGCGGGAAGCCGAGCCAACACGTCGTTCTTTTATGCATTTTTCCAGGAGCGCGACGTACCGGCCGGTCATGGACTCTATGCCGAAACGCTCCAAAGCCGACCGCCAGGCGGCCCTTGACATCGCCGCGACACGCTCCCTGTCCGCGGCGAGCGAAACCAGTTGTTCGACAAAGGCCCCTTCGTCGCCGACCGGCGCCAGCAAACCGTCCCGGCCTTCGGAAATGACCTCGTCGGTAATCCCCGGCAGTCTCGATACCAACGGCACCACCCCCCTTGCCATCGCCTCGAAAAGCGTCACGGGTTGTCCCTCGTAATGGGAAGGCATAATCAGGACATCCGCTTCCCCCAGGACCCGCATGGCCTCGGAGTGAGGAAGAGCCCCGTGGAAAGTCACCATCCCGTCAAGACGCTGTTGCGCGACCCGTGCCTGCAACTCACGGGCATCAGCACCGTCACCTATCACGAAAAAGGTTGCGGCGGCGCCCTTGTCCCGGACTCCTGCGATTATCCCGGGCAGATACAGCACCCCTTTCTGCTCATGCTCAATCCTTCCTGCGAAAACGACCTTGAGCGGGCGTCCCGGAAGAGACGACCCATGGATTTTGGGATATTCCGGAAAGACCTCGACCCCGTTTCTGATGAACATGGTTTTTTCGGGTGGTGCGTCAAGCATGAGCGCCTGCTCCCGAACCTGCTCGCTCACTGCCACAAAACAATCGATATTTGCCGGATTGGCAAGTCCGACCCGGTATATGTCATCGGTATTATTGTGCAGGACCGCAATGACGGGCGTGGGGTCCGGAAGCAGCCCGGCCGCGCTCTGGGCGGCCCTGCTGTGATTGAGGATAACGGCGTCGAAATCGTGCAGCGCTTTCGCCACCCTTTTCGCGTGACGGCGGCGGCTCTGCCACTTTCTCGGCAAAACCCCGAGTACACGGAACCCATCCGCCAACGGATTTTCATGCCAGGCACCGGTCGAATCGGTAACGACAAAGGTCGCTTCCATGCCGAAGTCCCGCAGCCTTCGTGCAAGGCCGAACATGAAAGATTCCATGCCGCCGATGTTAAGTGCATATGTTACGAGAGCGATTTTCATCGATTGCAATTTGCCCGTTCCGACAATCGGTCAGCCCTTGCCGCCTCCGAGAGTCAGCAGCGTTTGTACAATTCTCTCCGCCGCCCTGCCGTCGCCGTAAGGGTTATGGGCCATGCTCATCCTCTCGTAGGCGCCCCTGTCGTTTAATAGAAGGGAAGCTTCTTCGACAATCTTTTTCCGGTCGGTGCCCACGAGCCTGACAGTACCGGCGGTAACCGCCTCCGGCCGTTCCGTCGTTTCCCGCATTACCAGCACCGGCTTGCCCAGGGAAGGCGCCTCCTCCTGGACACCGCCCGAATCGGTAATTATGATGTGCGACCGGTTCATCAGGTAGACAAACGGAAGGTAGTCGACCGGTTCAATCAGATGAATATTGCCGCGCATGCCGTTTCCAAGTATGCGCCTCACGGGTTCCTGGACATTCGGATTGAGATGCACGGGGTAGAGTATTTCAACGTCGGAATACGCGTGTGCTATGTCGGCCAGGGCGCGGCAGATATTCTCGAAGCCCTCGCCGAAGTTCTCCCGGCGGTGTCCGGTAACGAGGATCAGCCTTTTGCCGGGGTCGAGGAAGGAAAACTCGTCGCCGAACCTTCTCCTGAGTGCGTCGTCATGTTCGACCTTGTCCGCCACTGACAACAGGGCATCGACCACGGTATTGCCGGTAACGAAAATGGCGATTTTGTCGACCCCCTCGCGGACCAGGTTCTCCCGGGCGGCGTCGGTCGGGGCAAAATGCAGCCCGGCAACGGAGCCGGTGACCCTGCGGTTGATCTCCTCGGGAAAAGGGGCATATTTGTTGTGGGTGCGCAAACCCGCCTCCACGTGGCCGACGGTGGTTCTGCAGTAAAACGACGCAATTGACGCCGCCATGGTCGTGGTGGTGTCCCCGTGCACCAGGACTATATCCGGCTTCTCCCTGGCCAGGACGCCTTTCAACCCCTGCAGCACTCTGCAGGTGACATCGAACAGGTCTTGTCCCGGCTTCATGATGTCCAGGTCGTAATCGGGCCTTATATCGAAGAGGTTCAGCACCTGGTCGAGCATTTGCCGGTGTTGTGCGGTGACGCAGACCATGCTGTCGAAATGTTCCGGGTGTTTTCCCAGTTCTTTTATGACGGGGGCCATTTTTATGGCCTCGGGGCGCGTTCCGAATACCGAAAGTACCTTAACCATTACCGCACCCGCGGCTTTCGGACTCGAGGCGCTCCAGATACCAACTGTAAACCCCTTTGATTCCTTCCTCCAGCTCGATCTTATGTCGCCAGCCGAGCGAATGTATGCGCGAAACGTCGCACAGCTTGCGCGGTGTGCCGTCAGGTTTCGTCGTATCGAATACCATCTCGCCCGTAAAACCGACCGCGTCTTTAACTTTATGAGCAAGTTCACTGATGGTAACTTCATTTCCGGAGCCGATGTTGATCAGGGCGGGGGCAGGGGACCGGGAACCGGCGGCCAGCAATGCGTCGTAAGAACCATCCGGAAGGCTCATGAGGAAAAGGCAGGCATCCGCCAGGTCGTCCACATGAAGGAATTCGCGCTTCGGCGTTCCGGTGCCCCAGACGACGACGTTCTTTTCGCCGCCGAGTTTCGCTTCGTGGAATTTCCTTATCAGGGCGGGCAGGACGTGGGACTTTTCCAGGTCGAAGTTGTCGTTGGGTCCGTAAAGGTTGGTCGGCATTGCGGCCAGGTATCTTGTCCCATATTGCCGGTTGTATGACCTGCACATGATAATCCCTGCTATTTTGGCCACCGCGTAGGCGTCGTTGGTCGGCTCCAGCGGTCCGGTGAGCAGATATTCCTCCTTCAGCGGCTGCGGAGCCAGCTTGGGGTAGATACAGCTGCTGCCGAGGAAAAGAAGTCTCTTGACGCCGGTCAGATACGAATTGTGGATCACGTTGTTCTGGATGGCCAGGTTGTTATGGATGAATTCGGCAGGATAGGTGCTGTTGGCGACTATCCCGCCCACCTTTGCCGCCGCCAGGAAAACGTATTCAGGCTTTTCTCCGGCAAAGAAACCTTCAACGGCGCACTGGGATCGCAGGTCGAGTTCCCCGCTCGTCCGCAGGACAAGATTGGTGAACCCCTCCGCCCGCAGCTTCCTGACGATCGCCGATCCGACCAGGCCGCGATGTCCCGCGACGTATATTTTGGCGTCCTTATCCATTCGCCCGTTTCTCCCTTTTCGCCAGTTCCAGGTCGGAGTCGACCATCATGGCGACAAGCCCGTCGAGGTCCGTGCCGGGATTCCAGTTCAGCCGTTTCCTGGCCTTCGTAGAATCGCCGAGCAGCAGGTCCACCTCGGCAGGGCGGAAATACTTCGGGTCAACCTCGATTACGGTTCTGCCGGTTTTCCTGTCGATGCCCTTTTCCTCCATCCCTTTTCCACGCCACTCCAGGGGCATGTCGAGCCGGGCAAAGACCTTTTCGGCAAATTCCCGCACCGACCGGGTCTCGCCGGTGGCGATGACATAGTCGTCGGGCTCCGGCTGCTGCAGCATCAGCCACATGGCCTCCACGTAGTCTCCGGCAAATCCCCAGTCGCGCTTGGCGTCAAGGTTGCCGAGATAAAGGCACTGCTGCAGCCCCAGGCTTATCCTGGCCGCCGCGCGGGTGATCTTGCGCGTTACGAACGTCTCGCCGCGCCGGGGCGATTCGTGGTTGAACAGAATGCCGTTGCATGCGAACATGCCGTAGCTCTCCCGATAATTGACGGTTATGTAGTAGGCATAGGCCTTGGCGCAGGCGTATGGAGAACGGGGATAGAATGGGGTGGTCTCTTTCTGCGGGGTCTCCACCACCTTTCCGTAAAGCTCCGAAGAGGATGCCTGGTAGAATTTCGTCTCAAGGCCGGTTTCGCGGATTCCTTCAAGGATCCTGACCGCACCCAGTGCATCCACTTCGCCGGTGTATTCGGGAACGTCGAAGGATACCTTGACGTGGCTCTGGGCGCCCAGGTTGTAGATCTCGTCGGGGCGTATATCGCGCAGAACCTTGTTGAGGGAGCTGGCGTCGTTCAGGTCGCCGTAGTGGAGAAACATCTTCACGCCGGTTTCGTGCGGATCCTGGTAGATATGGTCGATCCTGCCGGTGTTGAAGGAGGATGACCTGCGGATTATACCGTGAACCTCATAGCCTTTCCCCAGCAGCAGTTCCGCCAGGTAAGAGCCGTCCTGTCCCGTAATTCCAGTGATCAGGGCTTTTTTCATAATCCCTCCCGTGCATATTGTGAAACGCCGGTATCATCCCCGGCGAAAAAAATTCTCTTTCTTTCGATCCCTTTGCGTAAGAGCTCAGCCTCCAGCTGTTCTTTCTTTTTCAGTGATGTAATTATTACCGGGCAACTTCCGACTTTAAGCCCTTCATCGAATGAATTGACTTTCATGTTGAAAAAGTCGCAACCGGCATGCTCGTCGTCAATGACCGACGCAAGTTCCAGCCCCGTCTCCCTGAGCGATAGGAAGGCGATCTCGGCAACCTCGTCGACCCCGCAGAAAAGCACCCGTTTCACCCCGCCCGCCTCCAGCGACCTGAACAGTGCGAGATAGTCCTGACGGGTAATTTTGTACAGGTTGGTGAAATAGCTGAGATGCCGGTAGGCCAGGCGGCTTTTTTCAGCGATACCCTGCGGTGTGAGGAGATAACCGTACCGGTTTCTGGGGAAGGTCCTGATCCTCACATACCCTTTTGCCGTAAGGTGTCTGAGGTAGGAGTTCACCAGCCCCAGGGCGATGCCGAGACGGCGGGCCAGTTCCCTCTGGGATAGGGGCTCTTCCTTGGAAATTTCAGTCATGAGGAGAAGGGAGCGGTAGGTATCGACGGTCTTTTCATC
>DASRZQ010000096.1:0-7078 GCA_035686205.1 Geobacteraceae bacterium | reverse complement strand
AAACAGCGGGAGAAAGGAAACAATCCATGAGATATCGCGAAACGTACGCAAATAGGGAGAGGATTATGCGCCTCTCGCCGATAGGTGATTATTACGAGTGGTACTGCGACTGGTGTGATTCAAAAAACCTGACGCTCTGGACCAGATTCGAAAAAGGGGAAGTCGTTTGCGGCGCCTGCCATAAAAATATCATGGGAGCAATCCCCAGCGTTAATTAATATTGTGTCTTTCAATATCATATGGAATCATGTATTTGAAAGTTATTTTTACGATTATATTCCAAGAATCTTCTAAGACATCGATTTCACATTAAGAGCCTGCTAGATCGTATTGCTACACCAAAATCGCCTTTTTGGGCAAAACATATAATTTCAATCAAGAAAAATAATATTAACCAAATTTTACATTAAAAACATTGACGCATTCTTCTACAGGATATATTAAAATTAAGTAATTGATGTTGGTCTGAAGTAATTCCGGAGGGATGCTGTGTGGTGTGCCACCGGGAAATAAATAGCTTTTGTCATTCTGTTAACATATTAGGGCGGCAATTAAACATATCAATGGTTGGGGCAGTGCTTGCTCTGCCCAATTGGGGCGCGGCAAGCAGCGCCCCTACGTCAGGTTTGTGTTGTTAAATTGCTGGTGTAATTAGTGACCAAGTCCGGAATTATACGAATCTTTATCTCAAAGGGGATAACCTAATGAAGATTAGTGTGATTTTGAAAAATGGAAAAAAGGATAATGTACCCGTTTATCTCCTTGGCGCAATGATTGCCGCGGGGGAAGTTACTTCACTCCGAAGAGCTGACGGCTGGGTGAAAATTGGTGTTGACCCTGTCAGAAATGGAGAGACAAGCTACTGTTATTATGGCCCCGAGAGAAGAAAGCTGAATCAGCAGCGGCTATGTACTAATTGTCCGTATTTTGTGAACCATGAGTGTACTAAACAGATATGTCTCATCCGCTATATACAACTCGCTCAATATACAAAGCAAAATTAACTCTCATTCCTGTTTCTGGGAACAAAGTTTCGAAATCCACCGTAACTTCTGACCATCTGACACTGTGCCGACCTGACCTTTTCCCTTGAATACTCTCCCAGAACCGTCCCGTTTGGAGAGCCGTACACTGCCGGCACTGGATAATCCGACAAGAAATCCCAAAGCTCTTTTTTGCATGACATTCGCAACGTCAGTGTACTTACCACGCATTCTGCCATCTTTTCCACGTTCCGCTGACACCTCCCAGGATGAAATTCCCCGTCAGAACAAGCCTCCCCTTGCGGGAACTTCCGATCAGATTCCGCAATTACAACTTTGTTACATTTGTGTAAATTTGTTCCAAGGCAAGTCTTTCATCATTGAAACAGCTCGCTTTGACTGGTAAACTTTCAGTTCACAATTCGAACTACGGTTTTACGGACAAGCTTTAGATTGTTGGAGGCAGTGTGATGACAATAAGGGTTATCTTTAAAGACAAGAACATCGGCAGGGTAAATAAGTCTAGTCTTGACGAACTCATAAAAACGGGCCGGATTGCGGCGTTTTGCTTTCCGAACGAGGATTGGGTCGGGGTCGGGCATAAACCGGCAATTCCCGGAATTGCTCATTCCAAGGGCATCCTTGAGATTGCCGGGCAATAGGGCTGGGTCGTTTGAATGAACACGTCAGACCGTTCATTATGGCGGAAAGGGCGCCGCGGCTGATGTAACCCGCGGTGGGTGGTTTTTCCGGTTTCGTTTTTTTAGAAGCAGGCGGTTGCTTAAAACACAGAAGGGCAGAAATGAAGAAAATCAAGGAAGTAAACCCTCTTGATCTGGTAAAAGATCAATATCGGAATCTCAAGGAAAAGTTCAGATCGGCTGGTGACGCCAAAGAAAAGAAAGTGATATTCCGCAGACTTGTTAATCTGCTTGGCGTAATGCAGTTTCTGATCTCAATCAATAAAGGCCCCTGATTTTACGAATCAGCAACCTGCCGTTAACACTGGTTAGAAAAACGGTAATATTTCTTCATCGTGATGAAAGTCAAAAGAAAGGAGTTTACGGTCGTGAAACTGGAGAAAGTCAAGGAAATTGCGAAAGAGAGAGGTTTAAAGGTCAAGAAAATGATAAAGGGTGAAATAATCAGGGCTATCCAGGCAGATGAAGGAAATTTCCCATGTTACGGAACCGGTCAAAGCGCCGGGTGTGGCCAACAGGATTGTTTATGGCGTCAATGCTGTGAATAGGAAAATAATTTTTTTGAAGCAACCCGGCGCTATGCTGATGTCTTTGTTTCGGGATAGTTGAATGCCAACCACATATCAAGTGTGTCATGCCACAATTCATTGCTTGCCATCCTTAGAGACAGTACCGTCTTCTCGTAATCAAGATTTTTACGGAGAATTTTCATGGAGGCTTCTCCGTAGGCCTTGCTGAAGCTGTCCATCATTGCCTCTTCGTGGCTTTCCAGAAACCTCCCGAGATTCCCGCTCGCCTTCAGCACCTTATACACCTTCGGCGCCTTGACTTTAAAGGCCTGCTCGATCATTTTCAATCGTTCATTTCGGAATTCCGGAGCAAACAGCATCTTTTTGCCTCCTTTTCCTGGGCTGGATGCGTTGAACCGATTCGTCAATTCAAGTCAATCATACAGATCCATGGTTACATAATCGCGCCATCAATGTAATTATTTTGAAAATTAAACAAATCGTTCTTATCGTTGAAACAATTGCAAAAAAGCCTTATTATCTTCTCAGTGAAACCGGCACAAGACTTTTTCTGCGAAGCCGACGGGCTCCTTGCAATTTTCTTTATTTCGATACGAAATTCCCGTCACCGTTATATAGCCGCATAAAGCAGAGGGGGCATGAATCACACCATGGGGAATAATCCGTTGCGATCCGGGCGATATACGCTATCGTTGGTTAATCACAAGGGGGGTGTCGGCAAGACGACAACAGCGGTAAACCTCTCAGCCTGTCTCGGTGAACTTGGGTCCAGGGTGCTGCTTGTCGACCTCGATCCACAGGGCAGCGCCAGTCTTGCCATGGGCTGCGGTGACGACGGCGAACGCCTGTTCCAGGCCATTCAGAAGACGATCTCCCTGCCGGTCCGGGCAACCGGCGTTCCGGGCGTCGATCTCGTGCCCGCGGGCCCGGTACTCATCGGCGCCTGGCAGCGATTTTCCGGCGCTCTCGGGAAGGAATTGCTCCGGCGCTGCCTCAGGCAAACCGAGGGCGAATGGGACTGGGTCATCATAGACTGTCCCCCCAGCCTGGGAGTTCTTACCATCACGGCCCTGTATGCAAGCGACGGAGTGCTGATCCCTGTCGAGGCCACTCACCTTGCGGTGACCGGGCTGCAGCAGATGATCGCGACAATCGCGGAGGTTGCAAGGAGCAATTTTGACCGGCGTCCAAAGCTCCAGGGCATAGTTCCGTGCCGTGCTCATCCGCGCAGACGCATCCACGGGCTGATCCTGGATCGGCTGGAAAAGGCCTATCCGGGCATGATCGCGCCTTGCGTTCGCGAAAGCGTGTCGCTCGCCGAATCACCTTCCCACGGCAAACCGATAATTACGTTTGCTTCTTCCTCCAACGGCGCCCGGGACTACCGGGCAGTCGCGGAATGGGTAAGCCTCCGTTCCGGCGTCAGTCCTGTCTGATCAAGCCGGCAATAACAATGAGCGTCAGATTGTAACAGTATATTCACATCAGCTACAAACGGCTGTAAGTTTAATTGTGAAAAATATTACTGTCATTTCGAGTTCATTCAGGCAGGTTCAGAAACCGGGGTAATGGATAAGATTAACTGGCTGTCACCTGATTCCACGATAGTTTCCGGCAATCCCGTCCCTCGGGCTTGCTTCCCGTCAAAATCTTCCGGGATGCATTCAAGATCGGCATCCCGCATATTTTCCCTCATCATCACAGACAAGAAACAAAATGATAAAGCAACACCGCCGGGCAGGGCGGGAATGGGTTTTTTCGCCGATCCCATGGTCCCTTCCAGTCACGGTCACAAAATCGGAAAAGGAGCCTTATGGAAATTGTCAGAAACGGCAAGCCGCGCAGAAAAGCCAAGAGCCCCAAGAACTTCATCCTGGATACCAATGTACTGCTTTACGACCCGCAGGCTCTCTTTCAGTTCGAGGAAAACAATCTTTATGTCCCCATTACCGTTATCGAGGAGATAGACCGGTTCAAGAAAAACATGGACGAGACGGGGCGAAACGCCCGGCAGGTATCGCGCATCCTTGACGGCCTGCGCGATCAGGGGCAACTGGCTTCCGGTGTAAATCTCCCGGATGGAGGTTGCCTGCGTGTCGTGCTGTACAACCCGGATATGATGGCAAATCTGCCGACTGAGCTGCACGGCGAAAAGGCGGACAACCTCATCCTTGCCATTGCCATGCATATCAGAAACGGCGGCAAAACGCCCACTACCCTGATCAGCAAGGATACGAACCTGAGGATAAAGGCTGATACCATGAACCTCCGCGCGGAGGATTATGAACACGGCAAGATCGCATTCGAGGAGCTGTATAGCGGTTTTGCCGAAATACAGGACCGGCACGGTTCCATCGGCACACTTAAAGAGACCGGCGAAGTACCGATATCCGTAAAAAACGGATTATCTCCAAACCAGGGGGTGCAATTAAACGATTCCGATACGCCGTCGATTTCGGTGTTCGGTCGGTTTGACGCATGCAGGAATGCCGTCGTCCCGCTCAATGGGGAAATCTCCAAAGGGGTATGGGGAGTTCAAGCGCGGAACAGGGAACAGGCTTTTGCCTTCGATCTCCTGATGAATGATGAAATCCGGGTAGTCACCCTCGTGGGAAAGGCGGGGACGGGTAAAACCCTGCTGGCTTTGGCCGCCGGGTTGCAAAAAACGGCGGAGGAGAATGTGTACAACCGCCTGCTGGTGTCGCGGCCCGTCTTCCCGATGGGAAAGGACCTGGGTTTTCTGCCGGGTGACATACAGGAAAAGCTCTCTCCATGGATGCAGCCGATTTTCGATAACGTGGAACTCCTTTTGAGGGAATACGGGTCCCATGACGCAAAGAGGCACAGAATCCGGGGCAAGGCGGCGGAAAAGACGGCGGGGCAGTTGAATCATTCCTACAAGGAGCTGATCGATATGGGTCTGCTTGAAATAGAGCCGCTCACCTATATCCGGGGCCGCTCCCTGCCGAATCAGTTTCTGATCGTCGATGAAGCGCAGAACCTCACTCCACACGAGGTTAAAACCATCCTGACCCGCGCGGGAGAGGGAACCAAGATCGTGCTTACCGGCGACCCTTACCAGATAGACAACCCATATGTGGACGCATCCAGCAACGGACTGACATATGTCGTTGAAAAGTTCAGAAATGAGCGGATCGCGGGACACATTACCCTCCACAGGGGAGAACGCTCTGAATTGGCGGAACTGGCCGCGAACCTGCTCTGAAAAGATTCAGTACCTTATCATATCGACAATCAGCTTCCGGTTTCATTCATACGCGGACCCTCGTTGATTGTGCGAGCTGCAGCGGCAAATCGTGAATACCTATGCTGCCCCGCGATGATATAATGTGTATGTTAAGGAGGTGATTCACATGTTTGATTACCTGAAGGGAAACATCGGCACCGGACTTCTGATCGGTGTCGGAGCGCTGATTCTCGCGCCGGTAGTGCTTCCCATAGTGGCCGGTATCCTTAAAACCACTACCAAGGCAGCCGTCAAAACGGGTGTGACTTTGTACGAGATAGGCAGCGAGGCTGTCGGGGAAGTAGGCAAAATAGTAGGTGATCTAGTCACGGAGACAACGGCCGTCCTGTCCGGGGAAAAGGAAGGCGAGGAGGCCGCGGCAGCCGCCGGAGCGGGAGAGACGGAAGCCATGTAGTTCCTGGAGCAGCGGGGGCAACGTGGGCAACAATTAACGGATCGGAACGGAATGCGGGACATAAGTACGGGCGACGGATGCGTCGCCCGAATTTAGCTGCCACAGCAATTATTCCAAAGCTGTTCCGCACCGATTGCAATAAGTATTATGCCTCCGGCGATTGCCGCTTTGTCGGATATCTTTTTCCTGAAACAAAATTCAGCAATGTGGTTTCCCGCCCAGAGAGCAAGAAAATTAAACACAGCGGACAAAAATCCCACGAGAAAAGAGTTCAGACCCATCATCCCGGCGCTCAGTCCCCCCCCCACATTGTTTATCGATAATGCAATGCCCAACAGAGTCGCTTCCTTGAAATCTATATGCTTCGAATTATCCATGTCAGCGTTTTCAGGCTTCAGGAGTATATGGCAGATTTTCTTCCAGCTTTTTTGAAACGGCTCTTCGACACATTTGGCTGTCAGGAATTTCTCAAGGATCATCCACAAGCCGATTGATGTAAGAATCGCCATGGCGATGATGGAAGACCACAGCTTTCCCAGAGATCCCGAAGCCATGGCTCCCGAAAAAGCCGCAAGGTAGGAAATTACGAAGGTGATCACGGATATCCAGAGATTGATCATGGTCGAAATCTTTATTCCCCGGATGCTGTAGGCAATTCTCGCCGTAATATTGTCGACGTTGTTTGAAAGTGCGATGAGAAATACATACAGGAGATGCTGCATTGTTCCAGCCCTTTCGCATTACATCGGCTGTTCACGAAGTAAATTTTTCCGCCGCATCATATACCATTCAATATAAGTCTATCACTTCCGGGTGTCGTGAGGGGGCGCTAGTTGAACATGTTTCTGTCCGAAATGTTACAATCATGTAAATTTTTCATGTCGTCCGGTAAAACATTATGCAATTTTATGGCAATCATTTAATATGCAAAAAATGTGTCCGCTCGGGAATATACCCGATGGCGGGCCGGGAGAAAGCTCCGTGAAATCAGCGGTGACGCGGAAGGGACACGGCCGGCAGGGGGGGTGATATCCGTTTGCATTTGCTGTTTTTTTTTATGTTTGTCGGCATATTCAATCTTTATTACGCCATTTATTCATCAATTGAAAAAGGAGATGCAGCATGAACGCGGAAAAGGGAAAAGGGGAGGATTTCCGGGATGCGGAAGGCTCCTCCGACATGAAAAATCTGAAAAAGGAAAT
>DASRZQ010000095.1:0-10781 GCA_035686205.1 Geobacteraceae bacterium | reverse complement strand
CGTGGCTATCCCGATAAAAAAGGGGGATTATTCTCTTCGGAATGATCCCCCGGATATCGCCATGGAACGTAATCAAGTCAGTTATTCGAGATTCATCGCCACATATAGGGATGCGTCACCGCGGCGGAGAAGAAACCGCATTATCCCCTTATTGCGGGATTTGACGGCTTTCTTGAAATCGGCCATCGTTGCGACTGGAGTTTCGTCGATCTGGGCAATTATGTCTCCCGGAGCCATTCCCGCCTCTTCGGCGGGGCTGCCCGGCTTGACTTCCACAACTATCACGCCTTTCGTTTCCTTTATTCCCAGCTTGCCCGCCAGTTCGCCGGTCAGCTCCGTCGCTATGAAACCGAGTTTGCTCTGGACGGCGGAACTTCCCTCTCTGTCTTCCTTCATCTGTTCGATCAGTACCGTTTTTTCTTCAATCTTGCCGTTCCTCAGAATCTTGACAACCGCCTTTTTCCCCACCGGCATGTTTGCAGCTATGCGGGGGAGTTCCTGCATTTCGTGGATCGGTTTGCCCGCGAATTCGATTATTATGTCGCCGCTCTTCAGACCGGCCTTTTCCGCGGGGCTGTCCTTGATTACCTGGGAAACGAGGACGCCCTTCGGCGACGGGAGACCGAAGGACTGGGCCAGTTCCGGCGTTACCGTCTGGACAACGACGCCGAACCATCCCCTGGTCACCTTGCCTTTTTCTTTCAATTGCGGGAGAATCTCCTTCGCCATGTTTATCGGTATGGCGAAGCCGATTCCCTGACCGCCGGCCACAATCGCTGTATTAATGCCGATCACCTCGCCGTTGGCGTTGAACAGGGGGCCGCCGGAATTGCCGGGATTGATGGACGCATCGGTCTGGATGAAATCATCATAGGGTCCGCTGCCGATGACCCTGCCCTTGGCGCTGACAATTCCGGCGGTGACGGTCTGCCCCAGACCGAACGGGTTGCCTATGGCCATTACCCACTCGCCTACCTCCAGGGCGTCGCTGTCGCCGAGAACTGCTACCGGGAGATGATCTTTCGCGTCTACCTTGAGCAGTGCAAGGTCGAGCTTTTCATCTCCTCCCTTCAGAACTGCTTTGAACTCTCTGGAATCGGAAAGCTTGACCTTGATTTCGTCGGCGCCCGCGACTACGTGATAGTTGGTCAGGATGTATCCATCATCGCTGATGATGAAGCCTGAACCGAGACTGCGGGCGGTCTGCGGCCTTGCCGGACCCTGGTTGAAGAAATGCTCGAAAAAGTCGTCGAAAGGCGTCTTTCCGCCGCCGGGGGGAGAACCGGGTTGCGCCTGTTGTGTGATGACCTTCGTGGTGCTGATGTTGACGACCGCCGGTTTGTTTTTCTTTGCCAGCTCTACAAAATCCGGGCTTATGGTTTTTGCGAATGCGGCGCCGCCTGCAAATGAAAAGATGCAAACGGCGCAAAGTATGATTGCCGATTTGAATCGCATTATTCGTGGTCTAAGCATAGTTCCTCCATCTTTGTCATAATTTCCGTTTAACTGCATGATAAAAGCTGCAAAATTCTTTAAAGTCTTTTTTGCCCGATTCTGAAGTCCGCCCGGCCCCAACTTTATCTCAAAATGCCTTTTTATGCAAATATTTCCGCAAGTTGCGCGTGTCGACCGGCGATGGGCGCGCCTTCCAGGAGCCATTGCGGCTCCTTGCGCATTTATCCGGATAGTATTTCCCGGTGCGGAAATACTTTTTTTTAAGACGCAGTGAGATAGAATTTTGTTACAACATAATTCAAAAATCCGAAACGATAGTGTCAAAAGTTCTATGAAAACCTGCGGGGCAAATAAAAGGCCGTACTCACCCCCCCTCTTACGATAAGAGGGGGCTGGGGGGAGTAATAAGCAGCGGAATAACCCCTCCCGGCCTCCCCTTAAACTAAGGGGAGGGGAGAATCGGTCAGGAGGAAAGCCATGAAAGCTTACGAAATAAGGGAATTCGGTATTGATGCGCTGGCTGCCGTGGAGAGGCCGGTTCCGAAGCCGGGCCATGGCCAGGCGCTGGTGAAGGTGCGGGCGGTTTCCCTGAATTATCGCGATCTGCTGGTGATAAATGGGCAGTACAGCCGCAATCTCCCCCTCCCACTCGTTCCTTTTTCCGATGGGGCGGGAGAAGTGGTCGAAATCGGGGACGGCGTCTCCAGGGTCAAGCCGGGAGACCGTGTCGCGGGAATCTTCATGCAGAAGTGGCTGGACGGCGAAGTGGACGAGGAGAAGGCCAGGTCCGCCATGGGCGGAGCAATAGACGGAGTGCTGGCCGAATACGTGGTCATGGACGAGGACGGACTTGTTCATCTCCCCGGGCATCTTTCATTTGAAGAGGGGGCGACCCTCCCATGCGCGGCGGTCACCGCCTGGCATGCGGTCGTGGAGACAGGCCTGAAGCCGGGAGAAACAGTCCTTACGCTCGGAACGGGAGGGGTTTCACTGTTTGCCCTGCAGTTTGCGTTAATGGCCGGCGCGCGGGTAATCGTCACGTCCGGAAGCGATGAAAAACTGGCGCGGGTCAGGGAGATGGGTGTGTCCGACGGTATTAACTACAAAACCGTTCCCGACTGGGCTAAACCGGTTCGGGAACTCACCGGAGGGGTCGGATCGGACCTCGTGGTCGAGGTCGGAGGGGCCGGTACCCTGCCGCAGTCCATAAAGGCCGTTCGCATGGGAGGCCGGATAAGCCTGATCGGCGTGCTTACGGGGGCTACGGGCGAGGTCAACCCCCTTCCGCTGGTCATGAAAGGCGTGTGCCTGCAGGGAATATTCGTAGGCTCCCGGGCCATGTTCGAGTCGATGAACGGGGCCATAAGCCTGCATCGGCTCCGTCCGGTCATGGACAGGATTTTTTCTTTTGACGAAACGAAAGACGCCCTCCGTTACATGGAGAGCGCCGCTCACTTCGGCAAGATTGTGATAAGGGTTTGAAGGATTTCTTCCGCTTGCTTCGGGGAATCATTTAATGCCAGTGTCCATGATACCCGCCGTGACCACCGGAGATGAACCCAAAACTCAAACTTACATCGGGGTATACATACCCATAGGGGTAGTAATATCCGCCGTACGGATAACCGTAATATCCATCCCCCCCGTAATACCCGTCATACGGGGAGGGATAGTATATGCATCCTGTCATCACAAGCAAAATTATCGAGCATAAGAGTATTAGCTTTTTCATTATCCACCTCGCTAACTGCCCGTAATCGCTTATATATTAACAAATTATCACTGAATTGTCAAACCGGCCGCATCTCGCCGCTCATTCCTCCTTCAGCCAGTCCTCGATCAGTTTTCGCTCTTCTTCCCATGAGGCGTCCAGCCGCATGCCGAGAAAAGTCGCGAAGAGACTGTCGAAAAGCTGCAGTCCCTGTTCCAGGACGTACATCCTCTCGTAAAAAACGGCTTCCCGTTCGCTTACCTCGTCCACAGTGGCATCCTTTTCTATTCTGACCGATGGGGCCTTGAACGAGGCGAAATGGAACATTTCCCCCTTCAGGGTCATCTTCCAGAGGAGTTCGTCTTTCTCCAGGTGGATGGTCGCTTCCATTATCCGCTTGCCGGCGGAAAGTGCCGCGCGTACTTCGCTGAACCGGTCCTGGGGGCCGGCGACGGTAATTTTCTGTATCCCGTTTTCATTTTCGCTGAACAGGACCAGCCGGTTATCCAGGTAAGCCGTGAACGGTTCGTTTTCCTGGTCGGGTCCCGTTCGGCTCACCCGGTATTCCGAAGAATCGTTGAGGGTTTTGTAGAGAAGCCAGAGAAGGAAATCCCAGCCTATCCACCGGTTGCTTTTTATCAGGTCCAGGGCCGCCTGGGTGGAAGCCTGGTTCGCGCTGGCCAGGGCGGAACGGCACGAGTCGTCAACCAGCCCGTCCGCCCTCCCGTACGGGTGAACGACCGTCAGGCGCATTCCGTCGAAGGTCTTTTTGAACTGAGCTTCGAACAGATCGACAATCGCCGGGGTAAGACAGGTAAAGGTCACAAGCCCTGAATTCAGGTCCCACACGGCGTCCCATGTTGACGGCACGGGAAGGGTTTTGGCCAGAAGCGATGCGCGCACCGCTTCCCGCAATTCTTCCTTTTTCTGTTTCGGGACCCGGTTCAGCCCCGGATTCGCGACGAGGTATTCGTTCTCGGCCACCTGCTGGTAGGCCTTGAGAAGGGCGGAGGGAATGCGCCGCTGGTCCCGGCGCAGGGTAAAAACCAGGTAATGGTCCCGCCAGAAGGCTGAAGGCACGGAAAACCCGCTGTCACGGTGATCGTCCACCTGGACCCAGCCTACGGAAAGCTCGGCCGCACCCTGGTCGATGGATTTGAAGCCGTTCAGCGCCAGGCGTTCCGAGGCCCACTGGAAAAGGTCGGCAGCAGGGGGGATATCTCCCTCGACCCTGAAATGAAATATGTTGACGGTATTGGAAAGGATGCCCATCGTGTTTCTCCTGTCGTTATTAATTTGAAAGTTGCGGATATTAACCGATAACGGGCAGATAATCAAGCATGCCGTCCGCTCCGCCGGTGATGGTGCCCGGCTACAAATTATCCATTCGTAAAACCCTGCCCTGATGTGCTAATCTTTTGGCAGGAATTAAATGAGCCCCTTCCGAAGAAGAACCTGAGTCCGTGCGACGTTCAACGTTCAACGTGCTGCGTAAAACCAAGGAAACCGAATTTCGCACGTCGCACGGATTCATAAAACACAACAAGCAGGAGCCTGCAAAGATGAAGCACATTTATATATTTTCCGATTCAACCGCCGAAACGGGGGAACGGATCGTCAGAGTAACCCTGTCACAGTTCGACCATACCGGCATTTATCTGCACAAGAAGAGCCATTTGCGGACTCTTGAAGACATCTCCAGGGCTATCGCCTCGGTTGCCCTGAACCCCGGCCTGATACTGTACACCCTCGTCGACATGAAACACGCCGAATATCTCAACGCCGAAGCGGAGAGGCTCGGCATAAAGACGATCGACCTGATCACGCCGGTCCTCAACGAGATGAAAGGCTTCCTCGACCTGCCGGCGAAGCATTTGCCGGGGCTTCTTTACCGGATGAACGAGGACTATCTCAGGAGAATGGATGCGATCAACTTCACCGTGGCCCACGATGACGGCCAGCTCACGAAAGACCTTCCCGGCGCGGATATCGTGCTGGTGGGCCTGTCGCGAACTTCGAAAACCCCGCTTTCCATGTATCTCGCCCATCGCGGTTACAAGGTCGCCAACATCCCGCTGGTCCCCGACGTAGAGCCGCCCGGGGAGCTCTTTCAGATTGAACAGAACAGGATCGTGGGGCTGACCATAAGCGTGGAGAGGCTCGTAACCATCCGCATGTCCAGGCTTTCGAAGCTGGGGCATAATATCCGGAACAGTTATGCCAACTTCGAACGGGTTGAGGCGGAACTCGCATATTCCAGGCAGTTTCTCCGAAAAAACACGCAATGGCTTATCATCGACATGACCAACAAGGCGATCGAGGAGGCAGCCGGGGAGATTCTGAAAAAGATGGAAACGGTTGATAACCAGAAAATGTCGGGAGAGAATGGGAGGTAGGCTGTGATCACCCCAGCCCAGGCAGCAGCTTGACGATGCCGCCGGTGAAAAACTCCACGGCGATGGCCGCCAGCAGGAGACCCATAAGCCGGCTGGCAACGTTCAGGCCGATGGGGCCGACGACGTTGCCGATCCGGCTGGCCGCACGCAGTATCAGCCAGGTAACCAGCGCTGATGAAAGGCCGCACGCTACGATGAGCGCAAGATGTGCCCAGTTTTTGGAGAGGTTTGCATAGATAATAACGGTGGATATTGATCCGGGACCAGCGATCAGGGGTATCGACAGGGGTACTACCGCGATACCCGTTTTGTCCGCTGACGCTTCCGTTTCCCTAGACTCTTTTCCCCTGCCCTTCAGCATGTCGATGGCCATGAGCATCAGCAGTATGCTCCCTCCCACCTTGAACGCATCTACGGAAATGCCGAATAAAGCCAGCAACTGCTGTCCTACCAGGGCCGTCGCGGTCAGGACCGTCGCAACTGATATGCCGATGATCTTCGCGATTTTCTTTCTTTCTTCGTCGCTGTACCGTTCTGTTATTGTCAGGAAAAACGGCAGGACGCCCAAGGGATTCAGAATTGCCAGCAAGGCAATGAAAATTTTTATGTATTCGGAAAAGTCGAGCATTTTCTGGCATATCCCCCGACCTGTAATACTTTGTATTCCTTCGGTGCTATCGTCTTCCCTTCTTGTTCGTGATCAGGAGCATTCCCACCGGGGGCAGGCATGTGAAGGCGACGAGCGCGACCGCCTTGGCGGGCAGCTTTCCGGACCTGTGGTAAATGGCGGTGAAAACCAGCAGCATGGTAACTATCATCAGCCCGAAAAGAGCGAGGATGTATTTGTTCTTCATCAGTCAGCAACCTCGTGAAAAATGGATAAAAATAAGATTAATTGCCGGATTACTATAACAGGCGGGAATTTTAATATCAAGGTTTGATAAGCCAAAAATCCTAAGGGGGCCAAATCCCCCTTAGGATGTCCGGCCACAGTTTATTGTTCCGGTGGATAACACTTCTTCGCGGGAGCGGCTTTAGCCACCCTTGGCAGATAGATTCCTCACGGTCCGGTTCCCCAGACAATAAAGCTCTGGCCGTTCGTGTTGACGCCGACCATCGGCACAGGTAATTTCGTGTAACCGTCATAGCTGGAATCCATAGTCGCAATAAGCTGCGAAGCGCACCATCCGGAACCCTGCAGGTACCTGGTCGAGCGGACCGTGACGGCCGACTGTTCCAGTTGGAACCAGACGACTGTCGCGTTGCCGGATGCATCGACCGCGACATGCTGAAAGGAAGTCCCGATGTTTTCATTGACCTCTACCGGGGCGCTCCATCCCGCACCGGCCGTGTATCGGCTTGCGGCCACATACTGGCTGCCGTTTGCGTTCGACTGTTGTGCCCAAACTGCGAAGGCATTTCCCGCGCCATCGAATGCGATGTCCGGCCCGTAGCATTCGCCGGTCGTCCCGGATGAAATGGTGGTCGGAGTCTCCCAGCCGCCGCCCGCGGCAAGATGATCGACCCAGATGTCGAACAGCCCCGAGGAATTGTTCTGTACCCAGGCGGCCAGCACGTCGCCTGACGCATCGATGGCAACAGTGGCCTGCCCGTAGTAAATCAGGTATGATTTGTTGTTCAATTTGGCAAGGTTGCCTAAAGCCCCGGTAGTTGTGCCTGTTGCAACCCAAATGTCGGCCGGGCCATTACTGACGGATCCGTCGTCTTGAGCCTGCACCCATACTAGAGCCACAGTCCCGGCCGGGTTTGCAACGACCTTGCAGCCGTAGGCGCTGTTTGTCCCGTTCGACACCATCGCCGGAGCGCTCCAGGTGTTTGTAGCAACTGAATACCGGCTTATGTAGACATCGAAATGGTTGCTGTTTATGGCGCCATTTTCCTGATACCACGCAATAATCGCATTTCCGGCACCGTCTACGCCGATACTGGGCGGGCCCGACGCGCCCGTTGCGGTGCTGCTCACATTGGTGATCTTTTGCGGGACACCCCAGCCGACACCGGCCACGTACCGGTTCACCCAGATATTGTTCAGATTGTTATCGGACTGGGCCCAGACCGCGACGGCATTGCCGGCTGCGTCGAAGGCTATATGGGGGTTCGCCGCCAAACCCGAAGATGTGCTGATCCGGACCGGAGCCGATCCATCGGCGAGCCACATGGCCTGGATTGTTCTGGCGCTGCAGTCGGAATTGTACTGCGACCAGACCACCAGGCCGTTGCCGGCGGAATCAACCGCAACGTCGGGGTCCAGCGCTACGCCCGCCTGCTGGCTGGTCCAGGCCATGGCGGACACGCCGTGGTCGAGATTAGACGAAGGAGCGGTAAAGAGCGTTGTCCCTGAAGCCTTGTCGGTAACGGAAACCGTTCCGGAAACATAACTTACCGTAACGTGATCCAGCAGGCCGTCCATCCCGGTGCCGTTGGCGGCAAAATGGCCTGAGATCGGGTCCATGTCGGCCGAGTATGCCGTCAGGAGCGGCTTCAGTCTCGCCCGGAGGCTTGCAGTCGCCGCGGCAATGTTATTGGCGACGGCATTGAAGGCAGCCTTGTCCGGAGCCGCATACAGCGCGTTCAGATTGCCGCCGACAGCCGCCGCCGTGACCACCATCTGCGTAAGCGGCGTAATGTTGGCCGTTCCGGCGGCAGCGGCAAACGAGTACATCGTATTCTGCCCCCATACGGCTTTGAGCATAAACGGCGGCTCGAGGCCCGAAACATCAAATGCAAACGTTCCGTCCGTTGCAGCCATCGACAGTTCGCGGCCCGACGAATCCTTGAGGTAGACGGTTCCGGACACGGCGGATCCGGTTGCCGCAACGCCCGACACCGTGGTCGAGGAGCCACCGGCAACCGGGCTCGACGAATGGCCTCCACCGCAGCCGAACAGGAACAGACCAACAACCAGCAAAATCGCTTTTCGCATGAAGCGCCTCCGTAATTATAAGGATGCACATAAACAAAAGCCCGCCAGGGCGCACAAGGGCACAATAGCGGGCTTCTCCGTTTATACCATGTTGCATTCAAACAATTTCAGCACATGTCATGTCGAACGAAGAGAGACATCTTTGATAAACCGGTTCAAGATTTCTCGCTGAAGCTCGAAATGACAATAAATTGAATGCAACCTGGTATTAAAGCCACTTCGGCGGCCCCTCTATCCAATCCCCGTTGGACAGGTAGCTTTGTGCCCCCCGGTTACCCGAGGTTTACTTTTTCGGTGACAGACACCATGTCATATATTTACAGGCTTATCAATTTTTCGGATTTTTTGGAAAAAACTTTAGCAAATTTTTCAGGAGAATTTTGATTTTGCTGTTAATTCAGTCAGTGCTTGCTCAAATCCACGAGCATCTGGTCGAAGATTGGCTGCAGCTCCTTCATGCATAAAGCCTGTTGGGCTTTCACCGCCTCCTGGAACTTGTACCAGTCCGAATCTTTCCATCGGCTTTTCCAGCAGTAACGGTCCTTGAACAGGGTAAGCTCCGGGGGAAGCGTATCCGGCAAGCCCCTGATTTCGGTATAAACAGCAATGTCGAACCAGCCGTTCGGGTCATATTCCGGCAGCCATGGGGCCAGGCTGTGATACCGGTCAAGGCGATCTTCCAGACCCTGCTTTTTCTCGCCGCTGTAAATGCTTCCCATGGCCTTGATCAGGTCCTTTTCCAGTTCCGTCCATCCGTCCGGCGACGGTTTATTCGTAACGGTCGAATATTCGTCGTAAAGGCGCCTTGCCGCAACGAGAAAACGGTTGTTGTTATTAATCTCCTTATCAAGAATGCGGTCATCGTCCCACCGGTGTCCCACCCAGTCCGGATGATTCTTGAAATTAGCATGTCCGATGTCGGGCAGAGGATTCAGGTATTCACCGTTGATGCCGTCGTACCAGCCGACAAAATTCTGGTGCGCCCAGGTGTCGGCAAAGGTGTGCGATGCGACGCCGATGCGGTGCAGCCTATTAAATGAGGTATCTGAAAGCGCTTCCCGCAAAACCTTTCTGGCCAGATCGTTGTCGGGAGTGGTGGTCAGGATGTGCATCTTGCCGTCCGCCCGCCGGGCCGAAGGCGCATCGTATTTCCCCGGCAGGAAATGGAAAATCGGATATATGCGCATGAGTTCCCGCTTGGGTTTGAGGATGTCCATGGTTTGGCTGATATAGGCCTCGTATGGCTCGGAACCGGGATTATCTTCATCTTCTATCTTGCGCAACAAGTCGTTATCGTCCACATGCTGGCAGGAATACGCGATTATTGCTGACTCGCCGGTTGTAAATCCCGCACGATTTGCCACGATGCCCGTAATCCAGTAATGGAATTCCTGATCCATGTTTTCCCCTCCTTGAAGCACTCGCATGTTGGATATGATATATCTTTGAATTATATATGTTAATTAGTGTTTGTCAATTATTATTGCTTGAATGCATAGATGGAAATCGAGGTGAAAATGGTTAGTTATTTGTTAAATTTAATTCTTCCCATCTTCGATGCTTAAGTTTTGAACGCAGACGGGGCGACGGTGTTATAATGAAGTGATATGAAGTTGTATTCTTTCACCATATGCACCATAAAGTGAGAAAGGAGAAGTACCGTGATAACGAAAGCAAAAAATGTCTTAAACATTGGCATCGCCATGCTGACCGTCATCTTTGCATTCGGACTGGTGACAGGCTCGTACTCCACCGCAAGGGCGGCAGATAAGGCGGTGGAAGCGCAATCTATCGTCGACAAGGCAAAAGGAACTCTGGCGGACCTGATGAGCGACTCGAATTTTTCGTGGATGTGGAAATACATCAAACAGGCCAGAGGGGTAGTCATTTTCCCGTCAGTGATCAAAGGCGGCTTTTTTATCGGGGGATCCGGCGGTACGGGGGTCCTTATGGTCCGGAATGGCACCACCTGGAGCGAACCGGCATTTTACACCCTGGGTTCGGTGACCTTCGGCCTTCAGATCGGCGGGGAAGCGGCCGAAGTGGTCATGCTGGCGATGAACCAGAAGGCTGTCGACTCCGTGCTTTCCTCAAGCGTGAAGCTTGGCGGGGATGCTTCGATAGCTGTCGGCCCGCTTGGTGGCGGTGCGAAGGGATCGGCTACGATACCTGAAGTGACCGCCGATTTTGTCTCATTCACCAAAGCAAAAGGTCTCTATGCCGGGCTGAATCTGGAAGGGGCGGTTCTGGCTGTCCGGGACTCGCTTGATGAAGC
>DASRZQ010000094.1:0-6593 GCA_035686205.1 Geobacteraceae bacterium | reverse complement strand
TTGTTACCCCATTTTGCTCAGCAGGGGAACGATAAGAAGCGAAACAATGTTAATGATCTTGATCATCGGGTTGACAGCGGGGCCGGCGGTATCCTTGTAAGGGTCGCCAACAGTGTCGCCGGTAACGGCAGCCTTGTGTGCTTCGCCGCCCTTGCCGCCGTGGTATCCGTCTTCGATCAGTTTCTTTGCGTTATCCCATGCGCCGCCGCCGGTGGTCATGGAGATGGCGACGAAAATGCCGGTTACGATTGAGCCGACGATAACGCCGCCCAGCGCCTTGGCGCCCAGGCCGAATCCAATGATTATTGGAGCAAGGATCGGAATAAGACCGGGAAGTACCATCTGCTTGAGCGCCGACTTTGTGACGATATCAACACACGAAGCGTAGTCAGGTTTGCCGGTTCCTTCCATGATACCTTTGATTTCGCGGAACTGGCGACGCACCTCGGTAACAACGGAGCCGCCTGCCTTGCCGACTGCATCCATGCAGAGCGCGGCAAAATAGTAGGGAAGCAGACCGCCGATGAAAAGTCCGACTATGATCTTGGGATCGGACAGATTGAAATCAGCCAGGGAGAAGCTCTGACCCAAAGATGCGAAGTGAGTCTGCAGTTCCTGGATATAGGAAGAAAAGAGGATGATGGCGGCCAAACCTGCCGAGCCGATGGCGTAGCCCTTGGTTACGGCCTTGGTGGTGTTGCCGACTGCGTCAAGGGGATCGGTTACCGCGCGGACGGAATCATCAAGTTCTGCCATTTCCGCGATTCCGCCGGCGTTGTCGGTAATGGGACCGTAAGCATCCATGGCGACGACGATGCCGGTAAGGGAGAGCATTGCAACCGCGGCAATGGCAATGCCGTAGAGCCCGGCGCAGCCGAAAGAGACCATGATGCCGATGCATATCACGATTACCGGGAGAGCGGTTGCCTTCATGGATACACCGAGTCCGGCGATGATATTGGTTGCGTGTCCCGTGGTGGATGCCTCCGCGATATGCTTGACAGGACCGTATTCAGTCGCTGTGTAGTATTCGGTGATCCAGAAAATGGCCGCGGTTACGGCAAGACCCACCACCGCGGAGATGAAGAGGTTCATTGCGCTGATTGTCGTGGCGCCGGCGGAAAGGCCTGCAGGAAACATCTGTTCGGTAACGAAATAAAACGCGGCCGCGGCCAGCACGCCGGAAACGATCAGTCCCTTGTAAAGAGCGCCCATGATCTTCTTGCTGGGGCCGAGTTTTACGAAGAAAGTACCGACAATAGATGCAAGGATCGATATCCCACCGAGAATCAGGGGGTAAACGGCGGTAGCGGCGCTGGAAAAGGTGATGACGCCAAGCAGCATTGCGGCTATGAGGGTAACGGCGTAAGTCTCGAAAAGGTCAGCGGCCATGCCGGCGCAGTCGCCCACGTTGTCGCCCACGTTGTCGGCTATAACCGCCGGATTCCTCGGGTCATCCTCTGGAATTCCCGCTTCGACCTTGCCGACAAGGTCCGCGCCGACGTCGGCGCCCTTGGTGAAGATGCCGCCTCCGAGACGGGCGAAAATGGAGATGAGCGAACCGCCGAAGCCGAGACCTACCAACTGGGTGACAATATCTTTCGCGGGCGCGCCGGGCATAATTTTAGTCAGAACCAGGTAGTAGCCTGCAACACCGAGAAGGCCGAGGCCGACAACCAGCAGACCGGTAATTGCGCCTCCTCGAAAAGCGACATTCAGAGCTTTTGTCAGTCCGGATTTCGCTGCTTCCGCGGTGCGTACATTGGCGCGCACCGAGACGAACATGCCGATGAAACCGGTCAAGCCCGAGAAAATGGCACCAATGGCAAAACCGATGGCGGTTTTCGCGCCGAGTGTTGCAAACAGAATGACAAACATTATTACGCCGACAAGGGCAATGATCGAATACTGGCGCTTCATGTAGGCGCCGGCCCCTTCCTGGACTGCCGAGGCGATCTGTTTCATGCGGTCGCTTCCCTGGGGAAGCTTCAGAATCCAGGTAGCCGAGAAGAGACCGTAGGCTACCGCCGCCACGGCGCATGCCAGGGCAAAAAATACTGCGTACTGTTCCATTAAAGAACCTCCTTTTTTGCCTTTGCAAGGCTTTTGATACTGCGAATAATAAGTGTAAGAATTTAGAATGCGGGAAAAGATAAAGGATTGATTGAAACGCAAAATAGTTATAGGAAAAGGTCCTCTTTGTCAACCAAAATTTGACATCGGATTTTGAAGCAAACTTCGATGTCTACGGGTGTTGTCCCGCCTTTAATGAAGGTTAACGGGTTGCCAGTTCAGGTGCTGACGGAAAAACAACCTTTAATCGACCGAAAGTCGCTGGGCTCCCCTGTCATGAACAATGAGAAGATGCAAAAATCTTGTTTTTATGGATGGAGTTCATATATCATGAAAAATACGGCTGTTTTGAAATTCGCCTTTGATTTTTTCGCCGGAACGAGAGGAGCCTGATGCTGGAGAACCACATCCTGAAAAAGCTGAAATCCATCGTCGGAGAAGATAATGTCACCGTCGAAAGCCACGATATGCTCTGCTATTCATATGACGCGACACAGATGGAATTTCTCCCCGACGCAGTAGTGTATCCGGCGCGGGCGGAAGAAGTCTCGCAAATTCTGAAACTTGCGAACTCCGAGAATCTGGCGGTATTCCCAAGAGGCGCCGGAAGCGGTTTTTCCGGGGGCAGTCTGCCCAAGGGAGGCGGGATTGTCCTTGTAACCACGAGAATGAACAAAATTGTCAGGATCGACACGGAAAATCTCGTTGCCGTGGTCGAACCCGGAGTCGTAACCTTTCAGTTGCAGCAGGAAGTGGAAAGGCTGGGTCTTTTTTATCCGCCGGATCCCGCTTCACTCCGATTTTCAACGCTCGGCGGCAATGTCGCCGAGTGTGCGGGCGGACCGAGGGCAGTCAAATACGGAGTTACCAGGGAATACGTTCTTGGCCTGGAGGTTGTCCTTCCAAACGGGGACATCATTCGCACCGGCGGTGAGACGATGAAGGGAGTCGTCGGATACGACCTGACCCGGCTGATCTGCGGCAGCGAGGGGACCCTCGGCGTTATTACCCGGATTATTCTGAAATTGCTTCCGCTTCCGGAAACGAAAAAAACCATGCTTGCGGTGTTCTCGTCCATAGACGGGGCCGCCCGTGCCGTTTCGGCGATTATCCGCGGCAAAATAATTCCCTCTACGCTGGAGTTTATGGATCACACCGCCATTCGATGTGTCGCGGACCATTCCCAATCGAAAATACCGGAAACCGCCGGTGCGGCGCTCATAATCGAAGTGGACGGGGATCGCGATCTGGTCGAGAAACAGGCGCTGGCAATACATGAAATCATAAAGACCATGGATCTTCTATCGTTCAAAGCGGCAAAAGACGCCGAGGAAGCGGAAGAGCTGTGGGAAACGCGGCGGAAAGTTTCCCCTTCGCTGAGGAAAGTGAACCCGCACAAGATCAACGAGGACATTGTCGTGCCGCGCAGCAGGGTGCCGGAAATAATCCGCGGTATCGAAGCAATCCGGGAAAAGTATTCCGTGCCTATCGTCAATTTCGGCCATGCGGGAGACGGCAATATCCATGTCAACATAATGATTGACAAGGATATTCCCGGAGAGGCGGAAAAGGCGGAGATGGCGGTGAAAGATATCTTCAGGGCGGCACTGGAGCTTGGAGGCACCATGTCGGGCGAGCACGGCGTCGGCCTCAGCAAGTCACCGTACATAACGATGGAATTGACGCCCGCCCAGATCTCGATCATGAAAGCAGTCAAGCGGGCGTTTGATCCGAATAACATCCTGAACCCCGGGAAGATTTTTCCGGATTGAATGGGCAGAAGGTAGAAGGTAGAAGGTAGAAATTTTTTCGGCTGGGTAATTGATGAGTCTGCTGAAATCGGTGGAAAAAGAAATAAGGAAATGCGTGAAATGCGGGGTCTGCCGCGCCCATTGCCCGGTTTTTACCGAACTGGGGAGGGAGCCCGCCGTCGCCCGGGGCAAAGTTGCCCTTGCCAGTGCGGTTCTTTCCGGCAAAACCGGCCTTGATGCCCGATTGTATGATGATATGTCCAAATGTCTTCTGTGCGGGACTTGTGTCGAGAAGTGCCCCAACGACGTGCCGGTCGACCGTATAGTAATGGCGGCGCGCGAGGCGCTCGCCCGGAAAAGGGGGCTCAAATCTTTCCACAAGGCCGTCAGGCAAGTGCTTAAACGCAGATATATCATGAATATCGGTGCTTTGACGGCATCGCTTCTCAGCCCGCTCATTTTCCGTAAAGTCCCCGTTAAGTCAGGCTTGCGGCTTCGTCTGCCGCTTCCCTTTGTCGGCCGGGACCGCTATTTTCCGAAAATCGCTTCAAAGCCGTTTCTAAGCCGGTATCCGGAGATTATTCCCGGACAGCCGGATAAACCCCGCGTGCTCTATTTCGTCGGTTGCATGACGAATTTCATTTATACGGATATAGGGGATTCGGCCATATCCCTGCTGCGGAGTCTCGGATGCACGATTATAATTCCCAAAGCACAGCAATGCTGCGGTTTTCCGGCGATTTCGGGCGGTGATGCGCCTACATTCGCGGATCTGGCGGAAAAGAACATTGAGATTTTTGAGAAATACCGGCCGGATCACATTGTGACGGCATGCGCGTCCTGCGGATCGGCATTGCGGGATCTGTATCCGGAACTACTCGGTGAATTGCGACCACAACTGGCCCGGCGTTGCGGGGATTCGGCGGGCAAAGTACTCGACGCTGTCGTATTGTTGCACAATCTCGGTTTAAAGCCCGGCGATTCCGGTGCCGGGCAGAAAGCGGTCATAACCTACCACGACCCCTGTCACCTGCGCAGGAGGGGAATTACGAAAGAGCCGAGGGATTTTCTTAAATGCCTGCCAGGAAAGGTTTTTGTAGAAATGGAGCAACACGGTTCGTGCTGCGGTCTCGGAGGGACTTTCAACGTTTATCACTATGGCACTTCTCTTGCCATAAATTCCAGGAAGTGTGATTCGATAATAAAAAGCGGCGCCGATCTGGTGGTTACCGGCTGTCCGGGGTGCATGATGCAGATTGCCGGCGGACTTTCAAAAACCGGCGCGAAAAAAAAGGTTCTGCATACCCTTGAACTGCTTTCAAAATCCCTGAAGCCGTGATTTTTCCTGAGTATTTCCGGTTTTTCCTAAACGTCCATGGATGGTTGCCTTGTCTCCATGTGTTCCATTTAGGGCTTTGATCTTGTTATGGGATTTAAGCTCGTTAAACTTGTTTTTATTGACAATTGAATAAAAATAAATAATATTAGCATTCTGTGAATCAAAAAAGGTTTTATTCGCTGAATTTGGAGTGAGGAATGATCGAGTACAATATTGGGACAAAGCTGAAAAAATTGCGTCAGTCGAAGAAACTGACGCTACAGGCCGTTGCCAAGGAGATAGGTTTCTCCCCCGCCCTAATCTCCCAGATTGAAAACAACAATGTGTCTCCTCCGATAGCAACCCTTTCCAAGCTGGCGAGATTCTTCGATGTGAAGATGAGCTCTTTTTTCACGGAAAACGATGAAGAGCCGAAATTTGAAGTGATACGGAAGGATGACAGAAAGACGGTGCCCAGGGTCATCTCTCGCGCGGGGACAAAACACGGCTATTTTTACGAGTCTTTCTCCTTCAAGATGCAGAACAAAAAGATGGAGCCGTTTCTCATCACGCTTTCCGACAAGATTCAGGACAACAATACCTACAGTCATGAAGGTGAGTCTTTCCTTTACGTCATCAAGGGAACCTTTGCCCTTTTGCTCGACAACGAGGAAATAAGCCTGGAAGAGGGTGACAGCATTTATTTTGACACCTCAATGGAACACAGGTTCCGTTCAAAAGACGGGTCCGAAGTAACTGTTCTTGAGGTTTTGACCCGATAACTCCACAATCCGGCCTGTCGGCTAATAGGTTACACGTAAACAATGGATTTTGTCCGGCGGGCCCGGCCGATGGCCTGAAGCGATGGCGGCGACATAGTAAGGACCGTGGTGCATTTCCATCAGAAAATACTTGAACTTATTTTCAGAGAACACTTCAATTCGCGTAAACCCGTAAGAATTCAAAAGCGACCTCACCAATTATCCTCATTATTCCACTTAAAAATCTGATCAGTTAATTTCCTGCCTACATAACTACTCATCGCCAGAAACATTTTTTCAGTCGTTGCCTGCAAGTTTGCTTTTAAGAGGCACTGAATGAAACTAATTTGTTTCCTGTTTGTCTTGAATGCATAAGATAATTGTTTAGTAATGAGAAAGTTGCCGGAAATTTTAATAAAGAAACTTTTCCCTTGATTTAGTCTTGAAACTTATTTATTGTGCACGAGCTTAATCATTAAGTTGGAAACCTTTTAATACAAAGGTAGCCAATAATTCCAAAAATCTTATAAAAAACAACAGGATAACCAATATGTTTAGCAGGCTGTTTTTCGATCCGGAGTCAGGATTGAAACTGCTCGAAAGGGGTCTCCATTGCGAACCGTTGCATTATTGCTGTGTCTTTTGTTTGTTTTCCTGGCCGGCTGCGCGGGAACAAAGTCGGCGGCGCCC
>DASRZQ010000093.1:0-6242 GCA_035686205.1 Geobacteraceae bacterium | reverse complement strand
AGATCGAGGGCTCGATGCGTCAGGTCATATACCTGCCATCCCACTGCCACGCCGACCATCTGGTACGCGATAATGGTTGCGCAGCGAGCGGACAGAAACCAGGCAAACGACCGCGGATTTAAACGGGAAGATTCAGCAGGTATTTTCTCGGTCATTAGAAACTATCCGTCAATTTGAGCCGGACTTGTTACTGCAGGCACTGAAACAGCCCCATGCACCAGAAGCAGTCGCCACATGGGACGGTATTGGTGTAGCAGTCCTGCTCGAATTCTTCGGCGTACAGGTATTCGCACGGTAACAGGTTGCAGTTGGTGCAGAACGGATACTCGTGGCGCATGACCTCTTTGCGGAAATCGACGTAGGCCCTGTCGTTCCATACCTCCGCAATGCCGTGCTCAGCAAGGTTGCCGAATACCTTGGGGGTGACGTACTTTTTCCTTCCCGAGAAGTAGCAAGCGAATTTGTGCCAGAGGAAATAGCATGGGTAAACGTTTCCGTCCCATGATACGAAAGCCCCCCCGCCATCGACAAAATCACACTTGCGGTCGATGCTGGGCGCAACTCCCGGGAGCCTCAGTTCCATGCCGGTTTCTTCCGCTATTTTCCCGGCTTCGGCAAAGACCCGCGCCACTTCATCCGCAAGGTCAATGTCCCTTTTGAGAAGATTCTGCACGTGGAGGAAGATATCGCGCGCCCGCGCTTCTGCCATCATGTCCTTCACGAAATCGACGATCCGCTGCTCTTCCGGGGTCCTGATGTATTTGCAGAAGCTGAGGAAGAAGTAATTGCTCATGTCAATCCCCTCGACACGGGCCTTTTCCTTCCAAGTCTCGAACAGCTTCACCGCCTCGTCGGTGTTGGCATCATAGGCGGCCTTGGCGACATGGTCCCTGTCATAGGGTAGCAGATGGGTAACGACGGCAAAATTGGCGCCCCGCGACGCCGACCAGCGCAGCACGTCGGGAAGCTGGTGAATGTTGTCGCGCATCACCACGAACTCGACGCCGACCTTAAGCGGCGGTTCGTTGCGCAGGGTCCGGGCCTTGCGAAGGGCGGAAAACGCCTGCTCCAGGTCTTCCACTTCGCCTCCCTCGCGGATTTTGCGGAAAGTATCAGGACAGACCGCGTCGAGCGACAGGCAGATCCTGTCGAGACCCGCCTCCACCAGGGCGCGGGCGCGGGCGTCGTCGAGCAGAAGGCCGTTTGACTGGAAACCCACCCAGCTTCCGGCGGGCATCAGTTTTTTTGCCCTGTGAATGAATTCGTCAAGCTCGGGATGAAGGAGTGATTCGCCGATACCGTTGAGAATCAGGGCTTCCGCGTGCGGCAGGGCCGGTTCGAGGGCCGCGAAGGTCTCCATGGACAGGTCGCCTTCCGGTATATCGCTGTCACCTGTGTGCTTGACGCACATCTGGCACCTGAGATTGCAGCGCGTCGTTGTTTCGACGAAAAGTTTCGATGGAAAAGGCCGCAACGGCACGGGTATTTCCTGTTCCCCGGCGTCTCCCGGTTGCGGCTGCGTTATGGCAAGGTTTTCGATGGACATATTCTCCCCATATAAAAAAATAGCATAAACACTCTAACTATTTTTCAACGGGGCGGAAAAGTCAATAAAAATATGCTTAAGTATATTCTGAATCCGTGACGCCTGAACGCCGAGGCAAGCGGATTGCCGGGGTTTGAACGCCGCTGACGCGGTTTCGAGCCTATCACTCCAGGTGAGCTTCGCCGGAAGGCCTCATCCCATGGAAATGCTAGAAACCGAGGCGTTCCGCG
Source organism: Geobacteraceae bacterium (assembly GCA_035686205.1). Lineage (GTDB taxonomy): Bacteria > Desulfobacterota > Desulfuromonadia > Geobacterales > Geobacteraceae > CAIWTU01. The sequence continues at coordinate 4,466 of DASRZQ010000093.1, read as the reverse complement.
CGGACGAAAGCGTGAAGGCGTTACGGATTCAGATTACATAAAGAAATCTGATTGGAATCAATCTCCGCTTCCATCAAAAACTCCCTCCCCTTCAAGGGGAGGGTCGGGGTGGGGATGGGAATCGCGGCATAAAAGCATCCCATCCCCCTCCTGGCCTCCCCCTTGAAGGGGGAGGAATATTTGTTGCGGGAGATTAGTATTACTCAGATAAAGAAATACTTATCAGGTAGATTACTTTTCGGAGGAACACAAAAATTCTTCAATAATATTTACGGCTTCCTCCAGCTCCTTATGAGAAGGACATAGCAGGCGACGCCGGTGGCCGCCAGTAACGCGTCACGTGTCCAATGGATCGGCTTGCCGATTTCCGAGAAGTACAAGGCGTCGAGAAAGGATGCCGTTACGAGGATCGATGCCCCGAAGGAAAAAAGCTTTTTCATGGTGTTCCCCAGGTTTTTTTATTGCGAATCAAACAAACCGGCAACACGGGACGGCATGAACCCTTTTTATCTGACACGATGGACAGGATTTACAGGTTGCAAAACAAAAATCGTTTCTCCGGTTTAGATCCAAAGCCTTCCATATATCCTGTACATCCTGTTTTTATCCGGTTTTATCCCTGTGAATTTGTTATTTTGAGGTTTATTGCTTTACCAGCCATGCCTTTCGCCATTTCCTGACCGCATTGATGAGAAAAATTTCCTCCGCTTTCTCAAGTTCGGCGGCCGTAATTACTTTTTCCCCGATAATGCCCTTTTCAATCAGCTCTTCGCGGAATGTCCCCGGCAAAAGCCCTGAATCGAGCGGCGGCGTGAAAAGCCTTCCTCCGATCCGGGCGACGATATTATTGCTCGCGCCTTCGGTTACTTCCCCGCGCTCGTTGAGAAAGACGACATCCGCGCATTCGGGCCTCTTCGCCAGTTCGGCGGCGTAAAGAGAGCGGTTGTCGGTCTTGTGATAAAGGAAAACATCGGCGGAATCGATGCGAGTCCCGGCAAAGGCCACCTTTACCTCGCCAATGGCAGGTTTCGCGGGGATTGGTTCGCTTTCGACGGTAAAGGAACCGTTCCGGGAAAGCAAAAACCTTACCTTGTGCGGTCCGGCAAGGGAAAGCGAAAATTCCGCAAGTGACTTTCTTATCGCGGAGATGTCCGCCTTGAATCCGAAATATTCCGCAGATCCGGCAAGCCGTGCCAGGTGACGTTCCAGCAGGAAATATCCGGCGTTGTCCTCGAACAGAAGCGATTCGATCAGCCTGAATTCCGGGACCCGAGCCAGGGCAAAACGCCCTTTCGCCAGGCATTCATCGTATTCCGCCCGCGGCCGGGAATCCCAGGTGACGCCGCTGCCGAGCCCGAGTTCCCCGGTCTCCTCCTCCCTGTCTATCACCGCCGTCCTGATCGCAACGCTGAATACGGCTTCCGGTCCCGGCGAGATATAGCCTATGCAGCCGGTGTAGATGTTGCGCGGAGATTCCTCCAGCTCCGCTATGATCTCCATGGTCCGTCTTTTCGGCGCTCCGGTGACCGATCCGCAGGGGAAAAGTGCCCGGAAGAGTGTGACCAGGCCGGTTTCCGGTCTCAACCTGGACGTTATGGTGGAGGTCATCTGGTGAACTGTCTCCAGCGTTTCCACGTCAAACAGGGAAGCGACCTCTACCGACCCGGTTTCGGAAACCACGCCCATGTCGTTGCGCAGAAGGTCCACTATCATCAGGTTTTCCGCCTGTTCCTTGGCATCCGTCACGAAATTCCGGACAACCCGGGAATCTTCCGCGGGCCACCTTCCCCTTTTGGCGGTCCCTTTCATGGGGCGGGCGGTGATTATGCCGTTCTTCAGCCGGAAGAACAGCTCCGGCGACGCCGACAGGACGCAGTGCCTTCCCAAGTCGATAAATGCGCAGTAAGGCGCCCGCTGGGACCTGCACAGATCACGGTAAAAGGATTTCTCCCGGCCGCGGAAGCGGAAGCGCTGCCGCATGGTGAAATTTACCTGGTAGGTGTCTCCGGCGGCGATATATTCCCTGATGCGCTCGACTGCCGATGCATAGGCGTCACCGGAGAGGGAGAATTCATGGCCGGAGATAACGTATTCACCTCCGGCTTCGTTCTCTGCCGTTAATGGTTCCGGCGCCGCAAGCCGTTCCCTGAAGATGCCGAACCAGAGCAGGGGGAAGTCGCCCGGCGACCGCGTGGCGAGCGTACCGTTCAAACCCGGCGCCGCTTCGTAGGAAACGAAACCGGCAGCATGAAAGCCTTCGGAGACTCGGGACTCCACCTTTTCAAGCGCGGGGACGACATCCGCCGGCGTCGCGGCGGCTATCGTTTCCTCCAGGCCCGAAAAGCGCCAGGATTTGCCGTCGCGGGTCGTGAATGAATCGAGGATGACTTCCGGCATGCCGTTCACCTCCGGTTCCCCGCGCACACCTCGGAAATGGCGCATTTCAGGCATTTGTCAAGGTCCTTGCCGTTGCACCCCTCTGAGATGCCCAGATGACAAAGGGAAAAGTCGTATTTCACCGGGTCTTCCGGGTCGAACCGGCGAAGCGCCGAGGTAATCTCCCGTGCCGTTCGCCAGTCGGCCTGCTTGCGGGAGGTAAACCCGAGAAAGCGGGAAATCCTCATGATATGGGCATCGACGGGTATGACCAGTTTTGAAGGCGGTATGCCCTTCCACAATCCCAGGTCGATGCCGTCGTCGGGCCGTATCATCCAGCGCAGGAACATGCAGAGCCTTTTGCAGGCGCTGCCCAAAAGAGGCGAGGGGAAAAAAAACGGGAAATAAGAATCTCGGGGGATTTCCGTCCGGCCGAAAACACTTGAGAAATCAAAGGACAGGATCGAGGAAGTGAATTCGACGACTGAAGGGGTGATGTCTTCGGCTTCGGAATCGTAACAGCCGAGAAAGTACTCGCCGACGGTGTCCGCCTCCTCGATCATGGTACGAATGGCCAGAAGAAGCGCGCAAAGGTCGCGTGCATCGTTGAAGCGGTGCTTGAAACCGGAATAAAGCCGCATGCCATCTTCGGGCTCGAACCTCTCGACGAACGCCCGGGGCGACACGCCCATCGGCCGGAAAACCGCCTCCAGGTTTTTCAGGATTATCTTGACATTGCCGTAGGCAAAGGAAGACGCGATCAGTGCGACGATCTCCCTGTCCGCGTGATCGGAGTATCGGCGGCAGAAAGACAGCGGGTCATTTGCCAGGTGGACCGCGGAGCGGTTCCGGTACAGGCCGTCGAGAAGGGTTTTCAGCCTGTCGCGCTTCACGCTCTTGATTCCGTTCTCTTCGGGCTTTCGAGGATGAAGGTTACCGGCCCGTCATTAACCAGGCTCACCCGCATATCCGCCTGGAATACGCCGGTTTCCACCGGCACACCGAGCTCGCGCATCTTTTTCACGAAATACATGTACAGCCCGTTCGCCTCTCCCGGCGAGGCCGCACTGTCAAAAGACGGTCGCCTTCCCTTGCCGCAGTTGCCGGCAAGTGTGAACTGGGAAACGGCGAGGATTTCACCGCCGACATCCCGCAAAGAAAGGTTCATTTTGCCCGCATCATCCTCAAACATGCGCAAATTGGCGATTTTCTCCGACATCCAGTCGGCGTCCCTCTCGCAGTCTCCCTTTTCCACGCCCAGGAGGACCAGTATTCCCCTTTTTATCGCGCCGACCGTCTCGCCTTCGACCTCGACTGAGGCGCTGTTAACGCGTTGTATCACGGCTTTCATGAATATCTCACGCAAAGCCGCAAAGACGCAAAGAAAGACAAAAGTTCGGGTAAATATCTCATATTAGTCTTTGATCCCGTTTACGATTCTCGTAATACCATCCTTTATGAGGTTAGAACCGAAGTTTATCAGAAGGCCCAGTTTTTTATTAGAAATGCGCAGGTAGGTTAATAATTGTTTCTTATGTACGGGCAATAACAAATCAACGGATTTTAACTCAATAATTACTTTCCCCTCAACGAGAAGGTCAAGTTTAAACCCCACGTCTAATTTTACAGATTCATATATGACAGGTAAAGCAAGTTGAGATTCAACCTTAAGCCCTCGTTTATTCAGTTCGTAAACCATCACCGCTTCATAAACAGATTCCAGAAGCCCTGGTCCCAGTATTGTATGAACTTTATAAGCGGCATCTACAACTTCTGATGCTATCTCGTTTTCGCCGAACATTATGTAAGAACTATTTTCTTTGCGGCTTTGCATGAAAAAAGGGGTTTGAGGGTTATACATCACACATTTCTGCATGGCAACAGAAAACGGGTCAATTCCCGCCCGCCGCGATCTCCTCCATCGTCTTTCCCGTCAGGGCGCTGTCCGGCATCTGGACGGTTATTTCCGCGTCGTCGCCGGTCTTCGCCTCCCCGTCCCGTTCCTTGATCAGCAGCCAGTTCTCCCTTCCTTCCCGACTGCCCGGACGGTTCTTCATGCGGACGAGCGCCCATGAACCGCGGAGTTTTTC
>DASRZQ010000092.1:0-15819 GCA_035686205.1 Geobacteraceae bacterium | reverse complement strand
TGGGGCGTTTCTCCAGGAATTTACCCGAACCGAATATCGCGACGGCGGCGACCGCCAGTGCTATGGCCCCGACCACGAAGAGGCCGATCATGGTTTTATTTGCTGGTTTGGCCATTGCTGTTCTCTCCTTTATACCGCTCCGATGTTTATGTAGGGGCAGACCTCGTGTCTGCCCGATTTAGGGCGATCACAAGGATCGCCCCTACATCAGGTTGACGTATTAAGACACCGGTGCAATAAATACAGCCGCCAACTGCCTTATTCATCATACCAGAAAACACGGCGCCGGGACCTCTCCCGGCTTCGCCTCCGCCCGCGCCTCGCCTCGGGTCAGGAAGTTTCTCACGGTCGGATGTTCGCACTCCTCCAGCAGCCTCTTCGGATGCCCGGTGGCGATCATCGTCTTCTCCATAGGGTCGAGAAAAACGGAGTTGTTGCCTATGGCAAAGATGCTGGACAGTTCATGGGTAACGACCACCACCGTGGTCCCGAGGCTTTCCCGGAGCTCAAGTATCAGATCGTCCAGCAGCCTGGCACTTACCGGGTCCAGGCCCGCGGAGGGCTCGTCGAAAAACAGGACCTCCGGGTCGAGGGCCATGGCCCTGGCGATGCCGGCCCGCTTCTTCATGCCGCCGCTTATCTCGGACGGGTAGTAATCCTCGAAGCCGGCCAGCCCGACCAGCGTCAGTTTCAGGGATGAAATTTCCCTGATTTGAGCCGCTTTAAGGCTGGTATACAGCTCAAGCGGCAGGGCGATGTTTTCCGCCAGCGTCAGCGAACTCCACAGCGCCCCGCTCTGGTACATGACGCCAAGGCGGCGCATCATCCGGTCCCGCTCGTCCGGTTCCGACTCCCAGAAATTCATGTTTCCATACAGCACACTGCCCTTGGCCGGTTTCTTGAGCCCGATCAGATGCCGCATCAGAGTGCTTTTGCCGCAGCCGCTCCCGCCCATGATGATGAATACATCTCCGCGGTTGACGGTGAAGGTGAGGTCACGCTGCAGCACGTAGCTGCCGTATGCCATGGTCAGGTCACGGACTGTTATATGGGGTTCGGAGGTGGTCATGGTTTGTCCTGTATTCGGCGGCCGATAGGCATCCTCAGTTCATCCCGATGGCCGGTTTTATTATTAAGTGAGACGGGAAACGTAAGACGGGAGACGCGAAATTCAACTTCTCACTTCACATGCATTACTTCACATGCATTACGTCTTTCTTCTCACATCTTGCGTCTTACTTATTCAGCCTTGAGTCGCGCTCCTCGGACACCTGCAACTTCCGTTTACAGACACTTTCATATCCCGAGGATATTGCAGATAACCGTAATAATCGCAGTCGCCAGGACTATGCTGACGATACCGGTCACCACCGCCGAAGTCGTGGCATCCCCCACCGCGGAAGCGCTCCTGCCGCACTGCATTCCCCGCATGCATCCCGTCACGGCGATCAGTATTCCATAGACGAATCCCGAGAAAAGGCCGATCCAGAGATTAGTCAGGCTTACCGCCTTGGCGGTTTCGTGATAATATTCCGTGATGCTCAGGCCGAGGCCGAAGACGCCGACTATAAGTCCGCCCAGCATACCCATCAGGTCGGAATAGAGCACCAGGAGCGGCATCATGACAGTCAGGGCGAGCAGGCGGGGAAGCACCAGGAAGTCGATTGGCGAAACACCCGTCGTCTGCAGGGCGTCGATCTCCTCGTTGACCTGCATGGTCCCGATGCTGGCGGCAAAGGCCGCGCCGGTGCGGCCGGTCATGATGATTCCCGTCATGATGGCCCCCATGGCCCGCACCGTGCCGATGCCGACAAGATCCGCGACGAAGATCTGGGCTCCGAACAGCTTCAGCTGGATCGCCCCGACAAAGGCCAGGATCAGCCCCACCAAGAGGCTGATCAGGGACACGATCGGCAGGGCATCCGCGCTGCATTCCTGGATTACCAGCATCAGGTCCGAGCCGCGGAACCGGGATTTCCCTGTTACCAGCCTCAGGAAGGCAATCGCCGTTTCGCCGATGAAAGCAAGCGTCTCCAGGGTTGAACGCCAGAAGCTGATGACGGAATCGCCGATCCTCTCAAGGAAAGGCGCACGGACGCCCTCCCGTCGCGCTCCCTTCCGTTCCGGCACCGCCGAGGCCAGGTCCAGCAGCCGGTTGACTCCGGGAGGAAGGCCTTCCCTGTCCACACGGATATCCCGTTTCGCGCATATTTCCGTGACCTTCAGCAGATAGTTGAGCAGGCCGCTGTCCCAGCCCGACAGCCGGGCGGAATCGAAAGAAACTCCGGATATCCCCGGCGAAGCTTCGATTTCCCCGGCCACCGCGTCGGGAGAAGGCAGAACGCCGTCCAGCAGCCAATCCCCGGCAAGGGTTAAACGGAGAGTCCCTTCCGGCGTCCTGTCCATTTTCAGCTCGGCCTGTGCCATGAGCTTCTCTCTTTCCAGTCAATTCCAGTCTAAGCTATTCAGGTTGCGGACAGTTCGTACCGCCGCGCTCCGTGCAGAGCACGTATGCGGTCCGCTGCGCCCAGTACTTCAGTGCGGAATCGGCGTTATACCAGGTATCCCACAAGCCCTTGAAGCTCTTGCCGCCGACCCGCCTGTCGAGTGCCGCCGCAAGCAGATCGCCACTCGTCGCGTCGGTAATCTTGATCTCGCCGGTAATCTCGCCAACCGCGGACGGTTTGCCGGTGGCGGCGTATTTCACGATCGAAAGCCCGATGCCGATGGGCATGACGGTCGACAGAACATTGCGGACCGGCTTCGAATTGTCGGCGTCGATGATGGCGACCTGGATCCTCATTGTTCCCGGTTCGGGAGCCTGGACAATTTGGAACTGCTTTTCGAGAGCCTGGGTCAGGTACACGTAGGCATTATTGGCCAGCGTCTGGTAGTTTTTCAACTCTTTCTCATCGAGCTCCCCGTCCTTCGCGATCATTACCGGGTCGATCATGACCTTCGAGTACTGCTTCCAATCGACATCCGGCTTGGCATACCGGTAAAGGGCCTGGTCGCCGGTACCTTCCTGGAATATTGACGGATTCACCAGCGGGGACACTGACGGATCCACCTTCCGCGCCTGAATGCTTCCGCCGCATCCGGCGAACATCATTGTGAGGACAAGGATGGTCAATAGGGTACAAGCTTTAGAAATGGTTTTCATCGTATTACCTCCTGTTTGTTTTTCTTCCTGTCCGGCCAATCGGCTCACTTCAGGAATTTCTTCCCTGTTTCGTCGTAGCATACATCTTCCATGATATCGGAGTCGGAAAAACACCCATTGCAATTTCCCCGGCAATCGCCGTACAGGGAATTGCAGATCCTGCCGGCGTTTTCCGGATCGGGCACGGTGATATCGCCGACGTAGGTTCCATCGTCAGGATTCCCCTTGAAACATGAAACCCTGACGCTCTCGCTGTAGGAAACCGATACCAGCGTATCGGCCGTCTTCACGCCCTGGATAGCGGTAACGGCAAAGGTAATCATGAAACCGGCGGCCACGAACGCCATACGATATTTCTTTATCAATCCTGTCGTTTCCATAAGCACCTTCTTTTTCGTACCGGCTGAATATTTATTGCAGCGACGCCTGGTCGCTTTCACCAAGCAGACCGTTCGAATTCAATGCGCCTGCCGCGGCCTGTCGGCCACCACCTTCTCCCGGCACTCAGGAGAGATCTCTTTAAGATGCTGCTTCAGACACTTCAACAGCCGGCCGCCCCCCGGAGCGACATCCGCGCAGAATTTCTTCAGATCGTTCCCGCAGGCCTGTTTCGCCTCCTCCACCAGCCTCAAGGTCGTCTCGACCTTGTTCCGGCAAGCATCCGACAATTGGCTGTCGTGTTCCCGCAGGCACTGCAGCAGGTGCCCTCCACCCGGCTTGACATCCTTGCAGAATTTTTCGATTTCATCGGCGCAGAGTCTTTGCCCGGCGGTTTCAGCGGCCGGCGCAAAAGTGGGCATTGCTGGCAAAATCATCATGAACAGGGCAGCTGTGAATAACCTGTGCCATTGCGGTCGAATCAAGTCCGCCTCCTTTTCATGGTCGGCTCGCTGCCGGTTTGCCGTCGCCGCTCTCCGGCTTCAGCGCCCGACGGTTCACACGGCCGTCACTTTTCTTCGGGCACCTGCGGCATGTCGCTTGTGTTGTAAGCGGCAATGACCCGCACATTCTGGTAGCGCTGATGGATATCCGAAGATACTTCTTTCGGCGAGTACATGTCTCCGATACCGGTTACCTTGTAGAACTCATGGGGGACATTCACCAGGTATTTTTCGATCACTGGGAGCGGCACTTCCGACCGCGCCATGCTCAGCCTCTTGTTCATCTTCGGATTTCCGGTCGCTGACGCGCTGCCTATGGAAAGCAGGATGATCTTCCGTCCGTGGCTTTTCACCGAAATATAGTCGAGAAACCTGACAAGTCGCTGGTACTGTGTCTGGTCGAGCTTGGACGAGCCGGTCTTGAAGAACAGGGTCATCTCGCCGGTGCCCTGCTGGTTAGACAACTGCTCCAGCTTAGCCAGCGCCTGCTTCGACGTCTCCAGGTCCTGGCTTGCCGTTTCCTGCAGCTTGTCGAGCTTGCCGTTTACCTCGTCGAACTTCTTCATGGTGTTGTTATTGGCTTCCACGACTGTCTTGGCCAGCGCATTGGCCTGCTCTCCCGAAGCCGCGCCGGTCCAGGTGCTCTTGGGCATGGTGACCTGCTTCTCCTGCCCTTCCGGCCCCTTCATGGAAAACATCTCCTCCATGGTGCCGCATCCGCCGATGAGCAGCACCCCTATAATTCCGCACATCCCTAGTGCCATAGCCCTGAATTGCGCGCCATTCATGAGATTATTAGAGCCGTTCATGTGATCGTCCTTTCATTTTTATTTGCCCGGACCGCGGGAGCGGATTTGCCCCGCCTGTCATTCTTCGGGTTTTGTCACGGAGATGGCCAGCGCCCGGGTGTAAGTGGCGACCACCTCGTCGCCCGGATTGACGTTTTCCAGGTTCTTCGGGTCCTTCACTTTTACCGTGACGATTTTCCCGTCAGCGCGCTTGAGGACGGCAGTCTGACTTTTCTTGTCAATGGACTGCACTGTGGCCGTCACGGTCGCCTGTTTTACAGCCAGGCCACCCGGTTTCTCCCCCTTTTTCGCCCCTGCCACCATGCTGGTATCCCCGGCGACGGACGGGACCTCGCCCGGCTTATAAACTTTTACCGCCACGGACTCGTAATATGTCGCCTCCACGACGTCGCCGACCTTGAGCTGGGGCAGGTTCCTCGCCTCTTCACCAACGAGGATATCGAATGTATTGCCGTCCTCGTCCTCCAGCGTCACGAGCCTGTTTTTCAGGTCTATGGCCGTAACGGTCGCCATAGCGGTCACCGTTTCCTCTTTTGTGACGGACGGTTTTCCGGCCGCGGTCTTTTCGGAATAAGTGGACTCCTCCGCCAGCGCGCATACCCCGAAGGACATGACGAAAACGGCCACGACAAACATTAACGCTGATTTTTTCATAACGCACTCCTTTACGAGATTTATCTTTTATGCGATGAATACGGCAGCCGGCAGCCGGCGGCTAACTTTATTCCTGGGAATTATCCGCAAACAATCACCCGTCACTTCGGATTTCGCACCGCTTCAATCAGCTCCATCCCCTTCATGGCCGTGACCTCGAAGAAGGATACTTCGGGCTCTTTGCTCGACAGCTCCATCGCCTCCAGCATCCTCGCATAGAGGTCGGAACGGACATGGCGAATGAAATCCTCCCACGTCCGCCATTGCTCCAGGAATATGATCACCCCTTCATCCCCTTCTTCCACGCAGATATCGCAGGCCAGGCAGCCGTGTATCGCCTGTGTCGGCCCCTTCATGGAATTAAGGATGTCGAGAACCTCTTTCCGGTTCTCGACTGTCGGCACAATTTTGACCAGCGATAATATCCTCATGGTGAGACAAATATCCGAGATTCATGCCAGTTGAATAAAAACGGGGAATGAGTGGTAACCTGTTGTAATAAAAAGAGTTTGAAATAATGAAAGAGGGGGGTTCGGTTCAATGGCGGACGAAATACCGGCTTCAGGATGATATTTCGCCCTTTTCGTCGTGAAGTTTTATGCCCAGTTTCTGAATTCGTGAATAAAGGGTCGACGGGTTCATGCCCAATATCCGGGCCGCGCCGTAAGGCCCCTTTATGCGTCCGCCGGTGTGCCTGAGAACGTCTGTAATATGCAGGGACTCGATCTCCTCGAGCGTTTTTATGCCGGACGAGCCATTGCCATCGTTTCTCGGCGCCTTGACGACAAGGGTATCGCCGTTGCTGATGATAACGGCATGCTCGATTACATTTCGCAGCTCGCGAATGTTTCCCGGCCAGGAATATCGCTGCAGGGCCTCCATGTCCCGCTTTGCGATCTTGTTGATCTGCTTTCCCATCTTGTTGCTGAATTCGTTGACGAAAGTCCAGACCAGAATCGGTATGTCGTCCAGCCTCTCACGCAGGGGCGGCACCGTGATCGGAAAGACGTTCAGGCGGTAGTACAGGTCCTCCCTGAAATTACCCTTTTTCACCTCTTCGACCAGATTGCGGTTCGTCGCGGCGATTACGCGAACATGGACCTGGATGGTCCTTGGGCTGCCCAGCCGCTCGAACTGCCCTTCCTGCAGGACACGCAGCAGCTTTGCCTGCAGGTCCAGGGAGAGTTCGGCTATCTCGTCGAGGAAAATGGTCGAACCGTCGGCCATCTCGAATCTTCCGATCTGCCTGGTCAGCGCCCCCGTATAAGCCCCTTTCTCCCTGCCGAACAGCTCGCTTTCCACCAGCGGGGCGGGCAGAGAGGCGCAGTTGACCTTGACCATGATCTTGTCGCTGTAAGGGCTCAGGTTGTGAATCGCGCGGGCAATCAGCTCCTTGCCGGTTCCGGTTTCTCCGCAAATGAGCACCGTCGAGTCGGTCGGAGCGACCTGTTCGACCAGCTTGAGCACCTTTACCAGCGACTCGCTCTGGCCGATGATTTTTTCATGGGTCTGCGACAGTTTTATCTCGTTCCGGAGGAAATCCGCCTCGGCCTGAATCTTCTCCTTCAAGGACCGGATCTCGTCGAAGGACTTTCTCAGCTTGACTTCCGCATCCTTGCGGTTCAGGGCGTTTACGAAAATTTCCCCCAGCTGGCGGATCCGCGGGAGGTAGTCGCCGGGCCAGACGCGTTCCTTGAGCAAATTCTGGAAGACAATGAAGTGGTAGACAATTTTCCCGCAGAAGATGGGAATGACAAGGGACGACCGGACTCCCATGCCGGCAAAGGCCTGGCGGTCCTTTTCCGCCTCCGGCGGAAGTTCGTCCAGGGTGGTAAAGTTGAAGCTTTCCTTTTTTGTAATATGCAGCTCATGGGACCAGGGGAAAAGCGGAAAGAGATTGGTTTCCGGCGGGACCCGCTCGATGCCCTCGCCGTACCATGCGTGGGTGACCCTTGATATTTTTTTGTCCGAATGCACTTCCAGTATTCCGCAGCGGTCCGCGCTGACCAGCTGCCCGATCTCGCGAAGGGATTTTTCGATCTCCTGGTCGATTTCGACCGGTTCCAGCATCACGAACCTGGCCGAGATATCGGTAAGCAGCATTTCGAGCCGCAGCTTCTGCATCAGCTCCAGTTTTCTTCTTTTTCGCTCCAGCGCGCTGGCAAAAACGTCGGCCGCCATCATGAGTCTCGGAGTCAATTCATCCGGCCAGTACTTTTCCGAACGTACGCTTTCCATTACCAGGGCGCCGATCAGAACATCTTCGAATTCCATGGGAAGAGAAATGAGAGATTTTGTCCCTGTCCCCCTGAAATATTCCTTTTCCTTCGCCGCTTCTTCCGGCAGATCCTGCAATCCGGAAAAGGCTATGGTTTCTCCCCTGATAATTTTCCGATATACCCACGGGGCATTCGCTGGACCGGGACAGACCGATACCGGCTCGCCGCCCGGCGTTGCCCAGCGATGGGTGCAAAGCAGCCTGGTCCCCCCGGCGAACGCCTGATAAAGTGAACACCTGTCAAGGCCGAGCGCATCGGCAATTTTCTGGACGAATTCACGGATCTCCGAGTCGATCTGCTCCACGGAAATCTTCACGAACCTCATCAGGAGTTCAGGGATAAGTCTGTCAAGCTCCCGGATGGATGCGGGAACATGGGTATCCGGGGGAGCAGACCGGACGGAATATTTCGTCGGATCCGCGATCGTTTTCGATGCCTCCAGACACGAATTTTTTTTTGAAATATTCTTCAAATGATCTCCCGGCATGGGACCGCGCCGACATCGACGTTCCCGCGACGGCCGGCTTTTCCCGTTAATCTTTCCACGCAATCCGGGACCGTTTTTCACACCCCGAATAATGGCAATGAAGGAAACACCCGTATGGTTCCGGTTGTGTCAGGATTGAAGACCGGCGGTATGGAAGGAAATGCCTGCGGATTCGAGGTGCTCCGAACAGCAAGCTTTTTTTGTTATACATTTGTATATTTAACTTTATCAAAAAGTAATCCATTTACAAGACGATATATCGTGCCCTTCAGCTTCTGAGCCGGGTTTTGCCGAGAGGAGTTTACGGATTAATGTTATGCCATCCGAAAAATCGACCAAACCGGCCCTCTTTCGGAAACAGGGGCCGGACCGCCGGCATGCCCGCAACAGTCGAAATATCGTGCGTAAGGCGATATTTCGACCTCCCGATTAGCAACTCCATTTCTCCCCTTCCACAAATTCAAGTCATTTCAGCCACTTATCATTTTATTCATTATAATGCCGGATTGGCACAAATTTGGGATAAATAAATATTGTCAAACACTGTGATGAACAAAAGTGTTCCTGAACCGGAAGGAGGTGCTCCGGGAGTTTCAATGTCTCCGGCAGGTCGGGTAAAGTTGACGGAGACGGGGCCAGACGATAGTAGAACCAGCAAATTATTTATCAGAAAGGAGAAATCAAAATGGTGAACTTGAAAATGTTCGTAATGCTACTGTCCGCGGTTGCGCTGGCAGGGTGCTGCGTCTCGAAAGAGTACGTTGATCAGCAGGACGCCATGCTGGCCGACAGAATCGGCAAACTTGAGTCGAGGGTATCCGCCGATGAGGCTAAATTGAACGACATCGGCGCCAAGGTCGACGCGATGGCTTCCGATCTGGCCGCCGCCAAGGCGGATGCCGCCGATGCCAAGACAATGGCCGCGGATGCGGCGAAAAAGGCAGAAGACTGCGCCGCGAAATGTGAAAAAGCGGCATTTGATTTGCGCCAGAAGAAATAACGGGATACACATCAACCAAGAGGGGGGGTGCAGCCGGTCTCCTTCCCGGCAGGCCCCCTCTCTCACGATTACTTGAATATCTCCTTCCGTGGTTTGATCTTTTACCTGAATCCTTGACCAACAAATATTCCTCCCCCTTCAAGGGTGGGGGCAGGTGGAGTACTTTTATGCCGACAGGACGAGCGATACCGGGTCTCTCCGAGAAGAACCGCGTTCTCCTCAGTGTTTACGGCGGGGTTTCAGACACCAAGAGCATCGACCGCTATAACGCCTTCCGACTTGGCGGCGGACCGTTTCCCAGCGAGACTGACGATCTCCACCGTCCCGCCTATCCCGGCGCCATGTTCAATGAAATCATCGTTTCGAATTATGTGATGTCGAACCTCGAATACCGCCGCGAACGGCTCTTCTTCATGTATCTGCACCTGCGCGGCGCCTATGTGTGGGCCGATCGCGCAACGATTGTCGGCACGAACCAGGTCGGGTTCATAAGCGACAACGGCGAAGTTGCATCGGTCGGTCTCACGACCGGATTTTTCTGGAATTCGGAGCTGTATCTCGAATACGCGTGGGATTCGGGTTTCCTGCGCAACGGCAGATCGGGAAGCGGCGTGCTGGTTTTATGGGCTAAATCCCTATAATTATCATTCCATGTTCCCGGAGACCCGATATCGCAACAGCTAAAGTCAAATTTTATCTGGTAAAAAAGTAATTTCTTGAACCTTGTAACAGATGTATCCGCATTTTAATGAAACTTGAACAGCTCTAACAAAGAAAGCTGGTCTTGTGTGTCTAATACTAATGTTTAAGATGTATAAAATGATCTGTTAGATTAATAACAACATTAATATTAAACAAATATATCCTTGTAATATTTCGATTATGTTGTAGAGTTATTTTTATAATTTAAATACAAAACCATTATTAGAGGTGCATGATGAAATGGTTAGTATTAATTCCTATAATTATATTTATAGCTCATAAATATCCAAATATACGAAAGCCTTTGGCAACAATAGCACTTGTGCTAGTAGCTTGCATTACGTACATACTTTACGAAAAACATGCAGAAGAATCAGCATCTAAAACAAGAATCAAGATAAATGATATTGAATTAAGTGACATAAAACTTATGGTCCAAAATGAAACCGGAGTATATAAAATGACAGGGAAGATTAAAAACAAATCTGAGAAATACAATCTTAGCGAAATAAAACTGAGAGCCACAATGTGTGAGACTTGCCAAGGTCAAAAAAATGAAATAATAGGAGAAGGAATTGCTGATATAACCTGCGATATTCCCCCAATGCAGTCAAGATACATTGAAGAGAATATTATTTTCAGTGGTCTGGACAACGTTAAAGGAACGCACTCATTGGTTTCGAAATATTATATTCTTGAACTAAAAGGCACGGAATGGTTTAAATAGGGACATTTCCCGCATTAAGCAGGGATCAGACTAAATGGATTAAACAGGGGCACTTCCCGAATTTTTTACGAAAAATCAGGGAAGTGCTTTTTTTTTGCTCAAGACGGAGTGGACGGCGGCGTAGCCGTTGCGTCCGTCTGGATGCCGACCGCGGGCTTTTCGCCGAGGGTAAACGGTACGGGCAACGTCGTGTGGCCGTCCCGTGCCGTTGAATATATAGTCAACGAACTCGGGATGAACACATTCGGTCCAGCCAATCAAAAACCATATCAAAAACGGCAATTAACCACGAATGACATGAATAAACACGAATGGTTTTAAACCCTTATTTGTCTTCTTATTGTCACCTATTTGGTGGATGATTTTATTTGGAAAATGCTTTGAAAATTCGTGCTAATTCGTGCTAATTCGTGGATAAAATGCTTTTTTCAGGTTCATTCCCTGCCTGAAGACAAAACATGATAAAATATATTCAAAATTAAACAGGGGTGACCGCTGATGACCGATATCAGAACATTTTTGCTTTTATGCGGTTTAATATCTGTTCCAGGTATAGCCGGAGCAGCCGACATGCAAACCTCGCCAATCGAACAAAATAAGCCTTCCCCAACCGCAATGGACAAGCAGAATTTCAACGTCGGCCAAAGAGACTCCCAAAAGGAGAAGCCTCATGGCGTGTGGCTGGATTTTTATGAGAACAAAAAAATTTCCATCGGGTGCGGAATCACTCTTCTCCCCCAGGAGTCCTTATTACGCGGCGGTCAGGGCGGAAATAGCGGCGGACCAGGTTTTGACGCGGGAAAGGTGCAAGGGTGCCTGGGTTTTAAGTACTCGTTTCGTTAGCGGGCCGGCCTGTCACAGACTTCAGTATTTCCGTCATATGCCCGGAAAGATAAGGAGGTCGGAAGATGTGGTTTACCGATGTGGCGAACGTTGCGAACCCCGAACGGGAAGAACTTGATCGTTTCATTACAGGTGTTGAGAATTTTCTTGCCTTTGTCATTGAAAACTTGAGCGAGTTTTCGTTTCTTTGGGAAGATGCCCCGGAACTCAGGGAACTTGCAATGGAAACTTTTCACAAGGACGTAAGAGAAGGGGTTTTCCACCTGAGGCAGGAGATTCCGCGAATACCCGAAAAACAACTGGTATTTCATGGATTAATCCACAGGCCGATGAGATTCAAACTTAAAGTACTGGATTCAATCGGGCAAAAATGGGAAACGGTTCGCGGCCAATTCTCTGTTCGCGACTGGCTCAAGAAGATTATAGAAGCGATCGACGCTATTCTGGATTCCCTGATCCATGCGGCAGGCGGGGCAGGAGGCATCATCAAGGAATTTAAGGATGCGCTTTCAGCACTTGCTTAAATCGGTGGACTTACCCGGGGAAACAGTGATTAATGGACGGGCTTTCCCGCGATTCAGTAAATCATAAAGGGAAATATACTTTCCCGGGAATGGAGATCGGACAGATGACTTCGAGGATAAATCTGGCCAAAATCGCCCCCGGCGTTATGCATGCGATGCTTGGCCTGGAAAAATACCTTCACGAATGCGGATTGGAAACTTCGCTTCTTGATCTGGTCAGGATGCGAGCGTCCCAAATAAACGGATGCGCGTATTGTCTCGATATGCACTCGAAAGACGCGCGATCCGGCGGCGAAACCGAACAGCGGCTTTATCTTCTCAACGCCTGGCGTGAAGCGCCCTTCTACAGCGCGCGCGAACGGGCGGCGCTGGCATGGACGGAAGCCCTGACCATGGTAGCCGAAAGCCGTGTCCCCGACGAAGTTTTCGAAGAGGCGCGGCAACATTTCAGCGAAGAGGAACTCGTCAATCTGAGTCTGGCCGTTGTCGCGATCAACGGCTGGAACCGTCTGGCAATCGGTTTCCGCTCGGAAGTCGGCGGATACAGGGCCGGCATGGCGTCGGCCATGCTGAAAAATCCATGACGGGTGGGGTCACCTGTCCCCATTAAACGGTTTGCTTGCTCAAACCCGCGCAATTCTCCGCTCTGAGTGTCGAGACAGGCAGCGCCTGCCCGATCAATTCATCAACGTAGTCCGTTGTGGTTCGAGCGAAGGGAACAAGGACCAGATCCGCCTCTTTAACCTCCACTCTGGCCTCCAGGGCGAATTGAAGCGCCCTCTTGTTTTCTTTCGGGACGAGGCTGAACAGAATGAGGGGAGCCAATTCCAGGACGTCCTCGGGTGAGATGAAACAGCCGCTGGCGGGAGTCGTTCCCCGCGGCAGCTCTCCCCCCTGCCAGACCGGCTGGTTATGGGTAAAGCTGCCCGCCAACCGGGAGAGCACTTTCAGATCAACGATCTGGAAGGCGGGAACGAAAAACCGTAACGGGACTTGCCGGTCCGCCTCCCGGGGTACCCGGACGCCCGGGGCCAGCCGGGTCAGATCGTATTTGTCGCCAATTGAATCGCTGGCGGAGACCATCCGCGCCTCCATGACCCAGAATGGGAAATACTCTCCGCGTGATGCCGGCTCTTTGCGGGGGATGGCGACATAGGGGACCTGCAGCAGTTCCGTGTCCCGGATATACCAGGCCTTCCCGCACCCGGCGCAGAAAGAGACCACGTCCTGTGGCCGCGCCGGCAGATCCGCGTCGCAGTCGGGGCATTTCAGCGGGCGCATCCCCACGGTCTCAAAATGGTTGCCATCCCCGGCCAACAGGCTGTCCAGCAGTCCAGCGGGCGCCGCGTCGTTAGTTACTTCGCCGCTCACGCCATCAACCACGACGAGCACGCCCGCCTCATTTCCCCTGACCTTCGCCTCGATGATCCAGAAAGGGAAATATATGACGCTCCTGGTCCTGCTGATTACCTTCCGGGCAATGATCCCATCCTGCTGTAACGGCGCGTATCCCCTTCGCTCAAGCTCATCCCCTCCCGCCTGTACCGGAGATACCTGCCCCCTTTTCAGTACCGCTTCTTTCTGGAAAAGGGAGAGCTTCAACACTTCAGGGCGGAATCCCAGGGAGTTTACACGCAAACCGGGGGCGTCCAGAGCCGGCAGTGTCCGGTCAATGTACCGGGTGGCCATTGTGAGCCGTTTCCCTGTCATATGGGAAGGACTGTTCAAGTTGTTGATGGTAATCTTCACCCGGGAGCGGCAATCATCCGAATTTGCATGGAATTGCCTCTCTTCCCTTTTGCTTTGGGCCGCATCTTCTTCAAAGCACCAGTGGAAGTCATGGCCGGTGAAGTGGTGAAACGGCACGAAAAAGAGGGTCGCCTCGCTCGCCTCCCATGTTCCTCCCTTCACGCTAAGCTTTGCAAGAGCCCGCTCCACGGCACCCCGCGGATCGATCCGTTCCGGTATGTAATAGGATAGAACGCGGCCATGCCCGGTGACCAGGTGGCTGGAGGCGCAAAAGCCGCAACGGACGGCAGTGGAGCCGGGGGGGAACTCAATGGATCCGCCGCAGTCGGGGCAGGTTGTCGCAACACTCAGTGGCACGTGAACCTCAATTCAGTTTCTCGCCGCAGCCGGTGCAGAACTTCGTTCCCGGCGGCAGGGTCGTATTGCATTTGGGACAATTCAGCTTCTGCTTCAGGTTCATCCCGCAGACCATGCAGAAGTTCGCCTCCGCGGGGAGGTTCTTGCCGCAGGCCGGACACTTGTTGACGACTACCATCTGGTTGCCGCACCTGGGGCAAAAGCGGCAGTCCAACGGAACATCGCCATGGCACTTGGGGCAGTTCACCGTCCCGCGCGCGGCAATGTCTTCCGGCGAGCCGTTCTCCGGGTTGAGGGTCTTGAAAATCATTCCGGGCAGCATCATCCCCAGACCGGCTCCAGCGCCCATGCCAACTCCGGCGCCCATTACACCAGCCCCCTCAGTCCTGGCCGCGTCGCCGATCGCAATGGCCGTCTTGAACTTCAGGAAACGGTCCATGTCCCCCACCGCCCCCATCTCGGAGCGCTGATCAATAACCTTCTGCACCTCTTCAGGCGGCGTGATGGAGTTGATATAGAAATCATTCAATTCCATGCCATAACGGCCGAAATCCTGCGCCAGACGCCCCTTGACGGCCACTGCCAGTTCGCCGTAATTCCTGGGCAGGTCCAGGATGCTCTCCAGGCTTTCTCCCAGAAGGTCGTTCAGGCGCGACACAATCACGTCGCGCAGGTAGTCGGCAATCTCCTCCGTCGTATAGACCCCCTGGGTTCCCACCAGGGAGTTGACAAAGAGGAGCGGCTGGGTGATACGCAGGCTGTAGACGCCGCAGGCTCGCAGCCGCACCATCCCCAGTTCTCTGTCCTTGAACGCCACCGGATCTCTCGTCCCCCACTTGAGGCCGATGAAGACCTTCTGGTTTACAAAGTAGACTTCAGCCTTGAAGAAACTATCGAACCCCCAGGGAAGCATCAACACCTTGGTAAGAATCGGGAGGTTCTGGGTGGATAGTATATGTCGACCGGGGCCGAGCACGTCCATCCCCTTGCCGTCTTTAAAGAAAACCGCGGCCTGGGAATCCCGGACAATGCACCTGGCACCGTACTTCAGCTCGCCCGAGCCCGCTTCCGGAACACGGTGGACCATATCCTTGCCGGAAGGGTCCAGAAATTCAACAACTTCCATGAATTGTGACATAATGCCTCCTCATGTTTATATCTGTTCTGAATCCGTGACGTCTGAACGCCAAGGCAAGCTGAATGTCGGGGTTGATTCCGTGGTCCGTGACCGTGATCCGTGTCCGTGGACATGGCTTTACGGGAAACGGAAACCGGACATGGGTCACGGAAAATCCGAGGCGTTCCGCGCGGACGAAGGCGTGAAGGCGGTCACGGATTCAGGTCTGACTAAATGCAGCCATTAACTCTCTTGCAGCTGTACAAGCTCGCAATTTAATTGTCGGGAGAATTGCGAAAAATTGGATGCCCGCAGTGGATAAGCAATTAATATGCCACAAACCAGCAAACCCGAGGGTAATTCCGGTAATTCCGGGGACAGTTTATTTAATTCTGGTTCTCAGTAAACCACCGGCTCTGCCGGTGTGACTATAAAAGGCTTTGCCGTTCCCGCGAGATATACGACATTTCCTCCTGAGGAAAGCCCCGAAGGGAAATCAACAGGAGGAAATGTCTTGCGAGAGTGGC
>DASRZQ010000091.1:0-13288 GCA_035686205.1 Geobacteraceae bacterium | reverse complement strand
ACCCATGACTTCTCCATTGGGACCATAGTAAGGGGCTTTCAGGGTATCGAAGAGAATCCTGCCGCCATCCCGATCCGTCACCCATTCCTCGATTCGATGCGATTTACCCGTCGCAAGAACCTGCCGGTCACGCTGCTGAATGGCCTCCGCCTTCTCCCTGTCGAAGAAATCAAAGTCGGTCTTACCGATCTGTTCGCTTTCCGAAAAGCCGACGAATTTCTCGGAAGCCTTGTTACAGCGAAGATAGACGCTGTCACGGTCTTTGATGAAGATAAGATCACTGACCGAATCTATAACGCAGCGCAACAAGGCATTCTCTCTCTGCTGCGCCTCCTCGGCCCGCTTGTGCTCGGTGATATCGCGTACGATTGAGAAGAGGAGACGTTTTCCCTTCAGTTCCAGGACGCGGGTGCTCACCTCCACCGGAATGCTCCGGCCGTCTTTGGCCATCTGCGCCGTCTCGAAGACTGCGTGGCCGTCTTTCAGAAGCCGCTCCATGGCCAGTTCAATCCTGTCGCGGTAACGGGGATCGTCGAGTTCCATCGGACTCAACCGGGCAAGTTCTTCCCTGCTGTATCCGAGCCGGCTGCATGCCAACTCGTTCACTTCGATGAAAGGACCGGGCATTCCGTCTTCCTTGATCTCATGAATGAAAACGGCATCATTTGCGCATTCAATCAGTGTCCGGTATTTTTTCTCGCCGGCGTGTAATTCCGCGGCGCGTTGCTGAATAATCTGTTCCTGGCGCTCAAAAAGAAACGAGTTGCGCAGCAACAGGGCAACGATAGCGGACAAGTCGTTGAGCAGGCCGAGCACGGAGGTGATATGCTCTTCATCGGGCAGGCCGAGCACGAGCATGGCCCCGACGCGAAACGCTCCGGCGTTCAACGGAAAGGCCATCGACAGCTCGAACCCCTCCTGCCGCAGAATCCCGGCAAATTCGGAAGGCTCGTCCCCGCGCCAGAACTGCGCAGCCGGCATGTGGCGGATAAAGTCATACATGCGATTCAAAACCGGCGATTCGGCCCATTCCCGTCTTCTCAACGGATTGACGCTGACGACGCGGTGCTCCGTAACTGTTTCGGTGCACAGGCATTGGATGAGCAGCACGCAGCGTGCGCCGGTGAGGTCCCGGATTTCCTCAGTCAGATATGTTCCCAGCTCGCCGGGATTATCTACGCGGCTGAGCACATTGCTCAGGATGTCCATGGCCATTGCGGGGAACGCCGTATCATTGGTTATTGTGTCCGGTTTCATCTTGGAACTCCTGTTGTCTTGCATTTAAACAGTGCTTCTTCGATGGTGGAATGCAAATGTCCGAGTGATACCTCCAGCACATTGTAACGCAATCCGCAGTATTCGGCGCACACATGCAATTCCATGCCGGGCACCGAATGCCGGGGGCATTCGTGTCAAGTAAGATGATTTCGCCGCCGAAGGCCGCGCGGATCAAAGCAAACGCCAACGGCGCGCAGGACACCAGGTCTGAACGTCTCGCGCACAGCGGACTGACCGCGCGTGTAGGCGGGGGTAGGAGCAGTACTGATTGAGTGGGCAATCTGTAAAACGTGTAATTTTAGACCTTTCAGTTGTTATTGAATTTTTATTCTGGGTTCATAATGTAATAATAATGTAACTAATTAAGAACACAAATCTTGTCTGAAATCAAGCTGAATTGGCTCGTATGGTTCGGATTGGAGTTTTGCTCCCCACAGGAACGCTGCGTGTCCCACACTAATTTCAACGATCCAAACAAATCTGTATGTAAAGTCATAACAAGTTGGTAATGTAATCAAAATAGTGTTGCAACCCGGGCTAAATACTATTTTTTTCCTTCAAATCCAAAAAAAAACCGGCTTCTTCACGGAAGCCGGTTTTATATTCATCGTTTCGTAACCCTGGAGTTTAAACGATGTTTAATACCAAGTTGCATTCAATTCGTTGTCATTTCGAGCTCCAGCGAGAAATCTTGAAACGTATTTTAAAGATGTCTCTCTTCATTCGACATGACATGTTTTGAAATTTTTTGATTGCAAATTGGTATAACTCGTTGCCGAATTATCATTAATTGAAATGCCTTTCCCGAAGGAAGGTCTTTTCCCCTGTGATGAATCTTTAAGAAAAATCTATCTTTTTAAAACCTCCGGGTGTGAAATTGATCTGCCCTGTCTTGCGGAATGAAGTTCGATGCCGAGAAATCTCCGGTAAAATTCATCGGCGATTTCTTTCATCCTGAAATCGAATATTTCGGGATGAATGATATTAGCCATGTGCATCAGGCCGAGAATCCAGTCAGGCCGGCCCGATGAATTGTACGGATACATGTTGTAAACCTTCCTGTCCGCGACGGCCCTGACATTCAGCCCCCTTTCCAGGCAAAATTTGAGGAAATCGCTTTCGGGGTAACCAATCGCTCCGGTTATGAGAATTATGTCCGGATTGAGCCTGTTGAGCGTCTCGACCGGTATGGTCATGCCCGGCGAGTCGTCACGTTCGATATCCCTGTTCACGCAGCTGCCGCCGGCCGTTTCCACGAGGTTGCACTCGAACTTGTCGCCGAATACGGCTATGAGCGGATGCCCCAGGCAAAAATAGACGGAAGGCCTTTCAATATTCTTTGTTCTGTTTTTTATGATTGACACGTATTTCTCCGAATATTCCCGGAGTTCCCGGGCCTCGTCCGTTCTGCCCGCGAGCCTTGCATAATGATCGACGGTGTCCAGGCAGGATTCGACCTGTTTGCTTCTTTCGTATAGCCCTTTGATAAATTCCCTTTCCAGTATCTGCCGCAATACGGAAGCTATGACCTTCGGATTCCTTTCCCCGAGAAATGCAAGCACCGTCTGGATCGATTCAAGACTGTAAATAACCTTGTATCCTCCATAAAAACCGAGGACCTGCGCGCCGCCCGCCTTTTCGAACGTTCCGGCAAAAGGGGGCCTGAAGCCGCATTCGCATGTTCCGTTATCCCTGTGGTCCGCCACGTGCGCGCACATGGGGCCGTTGAATCCCCTGCGCACCAGGATTTCCCCGCACTCGGGGCAATAGGTGTTCAGGTGATTGGTTCCAGGCGAATTGAAAAGGTATACATAGTCGAGCAGCTTTTTGATTTTTTCGCAGAGAATCTCGGCTTCTCTTACTGAAGGCTCATCCGAAATAGCGGCCGCGGCGAACGGCATGAAGCGCATCACCTGAAAGGGAATAATCCTGGAGATCGAGGCGACGCGCTTCGCCGTTTCCAGGACTTCATCCTCGCGTCCCCTGACGTACACGGCCGCCACTTCGGTAAATACGCCGCTTTCAATGGCGAGCTTCAGGTTTCTGAAGACCGGCGCCGCGGATCTTGCCCCGAACTGGGCATAGGTTTCGTCCGTGCATCCCTTTATCCCGATGTTTATGAAATCTATGTGCCGCAGAAGATCTTTGAACGATTGCTCGGTAAAGTAGCCGTTTGTCGCGCATCCCACGAGCAGTTTTTTTTCCCTTGCAATTGAAGCTATCTTTTTGAATGTGATGAACGAAACCGCGGGTTCGTTAAAACAGAACATTATGCCAATGCATCCTTCGTCCAGCGCCCTGTCGACAATCTCTTCCGGCGTCATGCGGTGAACCGCGCCCTGTATCGAGTCGACGCTTTCGGTGAGCAGCCACGATACGCAGCCGCTGCACCTGAAGTTGCAGCCGATCGTGCATACCTGGAGGAACTTCCCTCCCGGATAATAGTGCAGCATGGGCATGGATTCTATCTCCGACGGCACTACGACGAGATACTGGTCGGGATACTTTTCAACCAGCCTTTCACCGTTACTGGTGTACATTCCGCAAAAACCGGTTCCGTTTTCCTCGATGTGACATGAGTTTTCACATATGGCGCATTGCATGTTCCGTCCTCCGAAATCTCCTGGTTACCAAAATATTTCCATATGAATATCAGCCGGTTCCCGGCGCAACAGTTCAGGCTCGATAATCGTTGCAGGTTTGCAGCCGTTCCTGAGGTAAAAATCGACGGTCTTCTCTTTTGGGGCGGCTGAAATATAAAGTCCCCTTGCATTTCTGCTTTTTGCGGCGTCTATCATCCTGCTAAATAATTCCCTTCCGATACCCATGCCCCGGTAAGATGCATCCACATGCAGCGAAAACAACTGCATCCTCTCCTGTGAAAGTCTCTCGGTCTTGAGCGATGCAATTCCTACCAAGGTTGCATCATTGTATGCGCCCATAACCAGGCCGTTATTCTCCAGTATCATGCGATATTCGGATAAACGCTTCCGCCTGTTACCCTCGGACCAGTCAGGAATATCGATTGTTAAAGGGAATAACTTCAAGATGCCGTTTTCCCTTTTGTAGTTGTTATCGACCCTTTCAGACATATTCATTGCAAGCCTGATATCATCAATGGAATATATTCGGACATAGTCTATATTCATTAAGTGCAATTTCTCCCGCATACTCAACATAACTCTGTCAATTGGCAGTAAACTATATCCTTCCAAGTCACATCCTGCGTCCGATTCAGTTGACGGAGCATCCCAGACAGCATGCCTGATGCTAAGGTAATCCGACAGTGGGCAAAGCTCTGTTAAACGCGGTGAAATATCAAACCGTTCGGAAATGTGTTGCGTCTTGCGAAGGTCGTATCTGTGCTCCAGAATTACAGTATCTGGACAATCACGGTACCTCCGATTTCTCAATGCGTTACCAGTCCTTTCTTCGATTGAAATAATCTGCCTCGAACTGCCGGTCCTTGCCATACTGGATGTCGTGTATTTTCCGGACAATCATTCCAATATCCCGATCGTTCTTCGGCAGAGAGCCTGCAAGCGATTTAAGAAGCAGCAGGCGATCCAGCGAGACAACCCAGAATTCGCATTCCTCAATGGCGCCCGCTGTCAGGAACCCGTAGGGAAAAAGCAGGATACTGTTCCAGAGTTCAAACCCATGCACACAGACACCGATATCACCGTACATGTCGCGGACATTGTCGGAATAAAGCGCCACGAGGTTTGCATGATCTTCTTGTGAAACAACAAAATCGATGTCCGCTCCGGCTTCCCGCAGTCCATAATATTCCATGGCCTTGCCGCCGATGAGCAAAGGCTTCAGAACGAAACAGTAGTTGAGCGGGTCCAGATTGATTTTCATGCTGAATTTCGTCCTTTATTCATCGTTTCCCGTTCGATCAATACAGCAGCCATGTACTCGCTGGCATTATGAAAATCCAGGATCGCCGTCTTTTCCCTCTCCGTACACCCCAACAACAATTTGACTTCGGCGTCTCTCTTCAGGATATCTACGGTACACAATACGGCATCCAGTCTTGCCTCCGAGTTCGACCCCCGCCAGACGTCAACTTCGTTCCCGTCACCATGCGGCTTGTTGAAAGACATCAGACCCTCCTTTTCTTATTGTTGCAACACTTGGCGCGCTTCACGGTCAGTGAGGTCCCGGCCCAGAAACAACCGGTAAAACGTTTTGGTCTCCCTGACCATATCGACCTGATAAAGACCGGGATGCAGCAGACCGGCCAGCCACTGGATGCCCAGAAACTGCATGTATGAAGGCGGACGGTCAAACCAGTTGAACGGCGCGTTGGGGATGAGGTAGACCCGTTTGCCGCGGACCGCACGCAGGTGCTTCCAGCGCGCATCCTTCATTACCCGCTCGTAGCAGGGCTTCTCCATGACCAGAATAGCATCAGGGTCGTACATCAGGAGCTGCTCCATGGAGATTTTCTCCAGACCCATGAGGCTGGTCTCCTTCATCCGACAGACGTTTCTCCCGCCGCTCAGCGGAATGAGCCGGGTATGCAGCGATTCTTCCCCTTCGGTGGAAAGGCCGTCCAGGCCCTCGGCATAGTAAACGGAAACCCTCTTCCCGGGAGGAAGTCCGGACAAGGACCGCGAGACCTTTCGCATTGCGCCGACGGCATAGCGTTCGAGCGCGGCGGCCCTCTCCTTTCTGCCGAGAACATCTCCCACGAAACGGAAGGCGGCGGGATAATCGCTTATAGAATTGATGCGCACGTAGACAATCGGGATGCCGAGCGGCTTGAGAATCTGCTCGTACTTCTTGTTGATCGCGTTGATATCATCCCGATTCAGTTGCCAGAGAATGACAATATCCGGCTTGATTCCCAGCAGTACTTCCACGTTCAGGTTCCTTCCTTCGCCCACCATCCCTCCGACGACCGGCAGTTTTTTCAACCGATCCGCCGTATAGATTTTCTCGTGCTCCCACAGTGGCAGATTGAGCCCGGCGAGAAGTGCCGGATCGATGGCATAGATCAGGTAAGTTGCAGGCGGCGACAGCCCGATGGCTTTTTCGATCCTGTCGGGAATATCGACCTTCCGACCGGCCATGTCGGTAATCGTGCGCGAATATGCGCAAGGCGACAGAATAATCATCAAAAGGATAATCAATACGCCAAATCGGTACATGTGTCCTCCTGGACAAAATCTTAACGAACTGGGAGGATCATAGGCAGCTGAACGGTGATGAAGGGAACGAAGCGTGATTATTCAGGAAATGAAAGAGGCCAACGGCGCAACAGCCATTGACCTCTTTCGGCGTGTATGTGCGCTCCTTTCCAAACACGGGAGGCGACGCTGTTTCCGGCGTCACCCATAGCCCGCGCACCATGGCTTGCGCTGTAGGTGCAACGGGTCGGAGACCTATGTCACTGGGATTCGTTATATAGCACTAAACATATCGTTTGTAAAAAGAAATTTACAACATGTAAAAAAACCGCCGGAATTGAACCCTGACAAGCAGAAGTAAAGCCATCTCTTATTTTTTGCAGCACCACAATTCGGTACCGATAAGAGTTTTATCATTCCCGAATCGGTGCAAAATAATCCGTTTCATTAATTATCCGTGCTATAACACTTAGGATTTATCGCATACGGTTGGATCAGAAAAATATTAAGATGTTTGTCAGGAAAAAATCAAGGAGTCAAATGAAATCCCGAACCATGCACAAAACCGGAGGGACAGGCGCGAAGCCCGGCAAAGGACGGCAGGTTTTTGCCGTCGGGCTCGTGGGCTTCTGCGCTTTCCTGTCCCTGTACTCGACGCAGCCGCTGCTGCCTCTCTTCCATCGGATTTTCAACGCCTCGAAACTCGCCGTGAGCCTTACGGTTTCCGCGTCCACGCTGGCAGTGGCTTTGGCCGCGCCTTTCGTGGGGATGATCGCGGACCTTCGCGGGCGCAAGAAAGTAATAATCCCCGCCATATATCTGCTCGCCGTCTCTAATTTGCTTATCGCAACCTCGCCCGGCCTTTCGGCGATCATCTTCTGGCGTTTCATCCAGGGGCTGCTTACACCGGCGGTATTCGCCGTTGCCGTAGCCTACATAAACGAAGAATGGGAGCCACGGGAGACCGGTTTTGTAACCTCCGTTTACGTTACGGGCACGGTTCTCGGCGGCTTTTGCGGCAGGTTTTTGTCCGGGCTGGTATCCTCATGGTGGAGCTGGCCCTGGGTTTACGTGCTGCTCGGCCTGCTGAACCTGGCGCTGGCCGTGACTGTTTCCGCCTGGCTTCCCCTGGCGAAAAGCTTTAAGCGGGTGGAGGCTTGCGGCGTCGGCCTGCGCAATATGCTCGGGCATTTCAGAAACAAACCCCTGCTGGCGATTTACGCGGTCGGTTTCACCATACTATTTTCACTGGTGGGCACATTCACCTACATAACCTTCTACCTTGCGGACCCGCCATTCAGGCTCGGTCCCGCGCCTCTCGGGGCCATCTTTGCCGTTTACCTTATCGGTGCGGTAATAACCCCTCTGGTCGGCAAATGGTCCAATCGGATGCCGGGATGGAAGGTGTTGTCCCTGGCGCTGTTCTTTTCCATGGCCGGGATGCTGTTGACCCTCTCGCATCACCTGTGGCTGGTAATAACGGGAATAACTCTCTGTTCCTCCGGCGTGTTTGTCTGTCAAATCATAACCAACCGCAGCATCGGCGAGGTGGCGGGCCAGTCGCGGGCTTCGGCAGTGGGACTTTATGTGGCATTCTATTATTGCGGCGGCTTCGTGGGCTCGGTGGCGCCTGGATGCCTGTGGGCGCTGGGCGGCTGGCCTTACTGTGCTGCCTTCATAGCGATGGTGCTGCTGGCGGCCCTGCTGTTTACGTTGTTTGTCTGGAAGCGTCTTGTGCCCATCAGCAGGTCGCACGACTACGAAGCTCTTGATGCAGTAAATTAGAATCTGAATCCGTGACGCCTTCGCGGCTTCGTCTGCGCGGAACGCCTCGGTTTCTTGCATTCACGCGGGATGAGACTTCCCGGCGAAGTTCACCCGGCGTAACAGGCGCGAAAGGGTGTCAGCGGTGTTCAAACCGGCATTCCGCTTGCCTCGACGTTCAGGCGTCACGGATTCAGGTAGAAAAGAGAAAAGAATAATTCGAAATATCCCCTTGGTTGATGGCAGGGAAACGGTGCGGGGTTGGCCGGACGCGACATCCGGCCAAAATATAAGAGCTTGTCCGTAAATAAGCATTCCGGGCTCGCATCCCGTCTACATGCCGTCTTTGATCTGTCCTCAATCGCAAAATCCTCGACGTAGTCCTGCTACGCCTGCGGTTTTGCTCAATCGTCCATGCCAAATCCGACATAAATCCAGGCGCGATCCGTCGGAACATTATTTACGGACAAGCTCTAGGCTACCCACGATGAGAATATCTGTTAACCGTGCCGGAGCAATCATGCAGGCAGGCGGTCTCCGGCGCGATCAGCACGAGGATTTACTGCGCCCTCAAGTTTTGTTTATTTCCTTCCGGCTTGTCTTTTTCATCCTTTTGCGTTTCCTGCAGAGGTTTTTTCTTCTGCGGAGGTTGTTTTTCTTTTTTCGCGGCACGCGCAGCTGTTTTGTTCGGAACAGGCTGCTGTCCATTTCCCGCGGCAGCCGCGTTCTCTTTTTGCCAATGGGGCTGCTGATCCTTCTTCGCGTAAGGAGTGCGTTCCCCGCTTGAAACCGGCTGCCTGTCTTTTTTCACCATGGCTGCATTCTCCCTCTCCGAAACAGGTGGAGACGCGACCGGGCGCGAAGCGAAACCAGTTCTGGCCTGGTGTTGGTCCGGGGAAAGCTGGGCAGGCGCCATTGTCGACTGCCGCGTTGCCGGTGGGGGCTGTGTCGCTGACAGCGAAGGCTTCTGTTTCAATGTTGGCGGTGCAGAGGCATGCACGACCTGCGGTGGCGGCAGCGCAGCTGCGGCGTGCCCGGGAGTAAAGGCAGGGATCGGTTTTGTCGAAGCAGGAGCCGGGGCCTGCGCCCTGACGACTGGTGTCATGGCCGCCGCGAGATGCGCCTGGGCGGGCACCGACCTGTTCACGGCCTTGCCCGACGCCGTCGCGCTTGCCGGAGCCACGATGGTAACGTTGGTGACATTGGTCACGTTTGTGACGTTATTAACCACCGTGGTGTTGTTGCTGTTGATGTTGGTGTTGCGCTGGATATGCATGCCGACTTTTACCACGGGCGGTGCGCCCGTAACCACGGCGGGCGGTGTTCCGACCGGCGCCGGGATGATTATGCCGTGGCGTGAGCCGGGCGGCGGGGGCACGAATACGCCTGACGGGCCGATCGGCGCCGGGCCGGGAGCGACGCCCGGACGGGCCTCTACAACGGTGATGTTGATATTGGCCGGAGGAGGCACGAACGCCATGCCCGGCGGCGCCCAGAACCCGTTTACGAATACGACCAGTCCGTGCCGGTTTTCATAATACGGATGAACCCATCTGAGCCCCGGCCGGGGCGGACCTGCCCAGTGGCCGTGCGCCCATACCCATTCGCCTTCCCACACCCAGTATCCCCCGACCCAGACGGCGGACGGGAATGGCGGCGGCGGAGGCGTTTCGACGAGCATCGGAGGGGGAGCCCAACGGCACGCTATCGGGACCGGCTGTCCGATAGGCGGTTCTACATAAACGCTAACGACTGATTGTTGCGGCGGTTCAACGTAGACTCTTGCCATTGGCGGCGAGACTGAGACTGCGCAGCCGGCGGTCAGAATGGCGACCAGCAGGATAAGACGTTTCATGAATTAGTTCCTCCAACGAGAAATGTTCAAATAGCTTAACTAAATGATTTTATTTATATGACAGCATGAAATGTGCCAGCAGGTAAAATTTCGCCATTAATAAGGCCTATTGGGTATTGCGTCGGAAAGGCCAATTGGTCGTCGGTTCCAAAAGCGTTACTTACTGCCCCATATGCGGCAACCGTTGGAACCGGACAAACAAAATAGAATCTAGATTAGTACTAATCTCCCGCTACAAATATTCCTCCCCCTTCAAGGGGGAGGCCAGGAGGGGGATGGGGTGCTTTGATACCGAGAAACCCATTCCCACCCCGCCCCTCCCCTTGAAGGGGAGGGAGTTTTTGATGGCAGCGGAAGATTGGTGATAATCAGGAAATAGAAAATCAGCGAGTCCCTCCTGCCGCTTCAAGTCTGTCCTGATTTTCTTGCCTTATCCCCTGACGGCTACGCACAGAGGTTAGTCTCATGTTCCAGGTTTGCAAAGGGGTCAAGTTCATATACTATTTTAGATATGGTGTTGCATGAAGGCTCTGCATGGGAAACTCAAATATTATCAATGAAGTTGCCATGCTCAAAACCATGCCATTTCCGTTTCTCCGCGCTTTTGGGAAAGGAAAACAACCATGAAGACAATCTTGCAGTGGTTGGAAATGATCAAAGGATATCTGGAAATACCGCTCGTGAAGCTCAAGGGCACCGAGATCACCCTTTGGACGTTGTTCTATATAATCGTACTGATTTTCCTTCTGTTCTATTTGACGGGAAAACTGAAAAAATGGGTAATCGATCGCCTGCTCGCCAAATTCTATGTCGATATCGGGGTTCGGTCGTCGATTGGTTCCATAGTCCGCTATTTCGTCATAGCCGTCGGCTTTGTCATAATTCTCCAGACCGCGGGAATCGATCTCACGGCCCTCACCGTCGTCGCAGGAGCGCTCGGCCTGGGCCTCGGTTTCGGACTCCAGAACATAGTCAGCAACTTCGTCAGCGGCATCATCATCCTGTTCGAGCGCCCCATTAAGGTCGGTGACCGGCTCGAGGTGGGAAACGTGTCGGGGACCGTGCAGAGCATCGATGCCCGGAGCACGACGTTATTGACCAACGACAATATTTCCATAATCATCCCCAATTCCAAGTTCATCCAGGAGAATATCATTAACTGGAGTCACGACGACTGGAAGGTTCGTTTCAGCGTACCGGTGAGCGTTTCTTACGGCAGTGACGTGCATCTTGTGGAAAAGTTGCTGCTGGAAGCAGTTGAGGAAAATTCGGACGTACTCAAAAAGCCCGGTCCTGCCGTACGTTTCGTCAAATTCGGCGATAACGGACTCATCTTCGAACTGCGCGTCTGGACGACATCCCTTATCCACCGGAAGGGGATGCTTGTAAGCGCAGTCAATTTTGCCATTTACGACAAACTTACGGAAAACGGGATTGAATTGCCGACTGCTTCCGGTGTCGATCTGCGCGTGTTGGGAGGGAGCCTTGATGTAAAAATCCGTGAGCCTGATGCAAACGATTGATTTTCGGGCGGGGAGGTTGATTCAAGGAAGACTTTGCTTCCTGCTCTTGAACCGGCAGTATAAGAGGAGGACCTTTAATGTCCCTACTCGACAAGATTTTGGGACGACCGCTCGCCTCGTCTGAAAAATCCAAGGAAAGTCTAAGTGTCTGGACCGGGGTGCCGGTGCTGGGATTGGATGCTTTGGCCTCGACCGGCTATGGTCCAGAGGCCGCTCTGTCAATATTGTTGCCTCTTGGCCTCCCCGGACTGCATTACTTCCCGTTCATTGCGGCAATAGTACTGTTGGAGCTCTCGACGCTATACCTGTCATATCGGCAGACTGCCGCCGCATACCCGGCCGGCGGCGGCGCCTATGTCGTCGCCAGCGATAACCTGGGCAGAAATCCCGGTTTGTGGTCGGCGGTCATGCTGCTTCTTGATTACCTCTTGAATGTCTGCATCGGTATTGCGGCGGGGGTTGGCGCGCTGGTATCGGCCATTCCGGCGCTCCATTCGCACCTGCTGCCCCTCTGTCTCGTGGTTCTGGTGACGCTGACCTTTCTCAACCTTCGAGGCGTTCGTGAAACCGGAAGGACTTTCATAGTCCCGGTGATCGTGTTCGTAGTCTGTATGGCGGTTTCCATCGTAATCGGCCTGGTCCACGTGTGGCAGAGCGGCAGCCACCCCCACCCGGCGGCGGCGCTGCCGGCAATTCCGCCGGCTAGCGCCGCAGTCAGCGCCTGGATACTTATGGGCGCCTTTGCCAACGGATGTACGGCGCTGACCGGCATTGAAGCCGTCAGCAACGGCGTTCCCCTTTTTCGCAAGCCGACTGTGCCCAACGCCCAACGGACCTTGACGGTGATCATGCTGATCCTCGGCTTCTTCCTGATGGGCATTGCCTATCTCAGTCCCGCTTACCACATCGGGGCGATGGATGAGACCCGGCCGGGTTATCAAACCATCCTCTCTCAAATTGTTGGGGCTGTGGCAGGAAGGGGTGTTTTCTACTACGTCACCCTGGCCAGTATCTTCATCGTGCTGACATATTCGGCCCAGACCAGCTTTGCGGGCTTTCCGAGAGTGTGCCGACTGCTGGCGGAAGACGGTTTTTTGCCGCGTTATTTCGCCAACCGGGGCCGGCGGCTCGTTTTTTCCCACGGCATCATTTTTCTGTCCGTCCTTTCCGGTCTGCTCTTGATCGCCTTCGGAGGGGTAACGCAAACGTTGATACCGTTGTTTGCGGTCGGCGCCTTTGGGGCGTTCTTCTTTTCGCAAGCCGGCATGGTGGTGCATTGGTTGCGCAAGAAAGGCAAGGGTTTCCGAACCAAATTGGCGTTCAACGCCCTTGGAGCCGCGACCACTGCCGTAGCGCTGGTAGTTATCGTCGTGGCGAAATTCATCGAAGGCGCCTGGATGACTGTCATCTTCATACCGGCACTTACGCTTTTGCTTCTGGCCATCAGCCGACACTACAAAACAGTCGAACGGGTGGTGGAGCAGCCCCTGGAATTGCAGGCTACGAGAGTGCACCATCCGGCGGTTGTCATCCCGATCGGCGGCTGGGATCGAGTCTCCGAGAGGGCCGTGCGATTCGGCCTGCTTCTGTCGGATGATGTTACCGCGATACACGTGACCACTGAGAAGGATAATCCCGACCTGAGAAAACTTTGGTCGGAGAAGGTGGAAAAACCGGCTAAGGCCGCGAATTTCGCCGTTCCGCGACTTGAAATTATCCATTCACCCTAT
>DASRZQ010000090.1:0-13352 GCA_035686205.1 Geobacteraceae bacterium | reverse complement strand
CCGGTAACCCAGCCCGGATCCGCGGCGCACCAGTAACGGTCCTCGTCGCGGATATCGAACACATACTTCATGGTCGAGTACGTTCCCACCATGTAGCCGCCGTGGGTATGGAGGATGGCTTTCGGCTTGCCGGTGGTCCCTGACGTGTAGAGCATGAACAGCGGGTCTTCCGCGTCGACCGTCTCCAGCTGGCAGCCGCCGCTGGCGATGGGGAGATTCATGAGCTCGTGGTACCACATGTCGCGCCCCTGCTCCATGCTGACTTCCTGCCCGGTGCGCTTGACGACGAGGACGCTTTCCACCGTTCCGGCGCGTTTCAGCGCTTCGTCGGCGATCTGCTTCAACGAAATGATCTTGCCGCGCTGGAACGCCCCGTCGCAGGTGATGAGCACCTTGGACTGGCTGTCCTCGATGCGGTCGGCGAGCGCTTCGACGGTGAAGCCGCCGAAGACGACGGAATGCACCGCGCCGATGCGCGCGCACGCGAGCATGGCTATCGGCAATTCGGGTATGCGTCCCATGTAAATCGTTACCCGGTCGCCCTTGACCAGGCCGAGGCTTTTCAGGACATTGGCGAAGCGGCATACCTCCCGGTGGAGAGCGAAGTACGATAAAGACCTGAAATCCCCGTTTTCTCCTTCCCATATCAGGGCCAGCTTGTTGCGCCTCGCTGTCCGTACGTGCCGGTCAAGGCAGTTGTAAACGATATTTGTCTTAGCTCCTACAAACCACCTGTAAAAAGGCTTCTGCGCTTCATCCAGCACCTGTGTCCACGGTTCGAACCAGTGCAGCTCCTTCGCCTCCCGCTCCCAGAAGCCGGTGTAATCCCTTTCGGCTTCTTTGTCAAGGGCGTCCCGGTCAGTCACGTGCGCCTTTTTGATGGTTTCTTCAGATGGATAAAAGACCTCGCCGGTTAAATTTTCCTGTGCCATGGTTCACCTCTTTTTATGGCAAGCAATTATGCCGATGGTTTTGAACCTGCTTTCATGATGAAAGTTTAGCCCTGAATCGGACGAGGTCAATGCTGAATCTGCGTTGCGTAACGGGGAAAAATTCCCCGCGATTGGGAACAGGTTAACGCATCTCAATGCATGGGCGAAATGAAAAGATTATGGAAATATTTGTTTGAACCTGCGCCATGGCAGGGTAAAATAAGGTCAATTGGAATGCGTTTATCAGTTGCTGCGCCCGTAATGCTTATTTACGAACAAGCTCTAACAGGTTGTTGAAAAACAAATATTGATGTCATTGCGAGTGTAGCGAAGCAATCCCGGTTTTTACGAATTCAACAAGTTAGAAATTGCTTTATCGCAAAAAATGCTCCTCGCAATGATCAAATTAATAGTTTTTCAACAGCCTGCTAATTGTCCGGGGAGGACACGCCATGAAAAAATTAACAGCCATGATTCTCGTTTTTATCTTTACCCTGGTTCTTGCCGGCGGTTTAGCGTTCGCCGCGGAATACGAAGCGCCAAAAGCCCCGGAGCCATCGAACGAACCGGCGCCGGCCTCGACGCAGACGGATGAGGCTCAGCCGACCCAGGCTCAGCCGCCATCCGAAGAGATACAGCCGGCCCAGGCGCAGCCGCCGTCCGACGAAGCATCACCCGATCAGACGCTGCCCGAGGGTCAAATGCAGCCGGCGGCGCCGGAAACGCCGGAAAAGTAAAACCCCCCGAGAAGAACCGGCATTGGAGCGGATACGCGAAGGCGCGTGCGTAAGCCGGGTTCTCCGCGTTCAATGTCACGAATCCCGAAAGCGCCGGGCCGTTTGACCGTCCGGCCGGAAAAGTATGTCATGCCCTGTTTGCTTGCGGTTGATCTCGGTCTCAGGACCGGCCTGGCCCTGTATGGTGATGACGGAAGGCTGATCTGGTACCGCTCACATAATTACGGCTCCACCGATCGGTTGAGACGCGGCGTGTTCGGATTAATGGAGAGTATTCCGGATCTTGCGGCAATTATAATCGAGGGAGGAGGGAACCTGGCGGCGGTCTGGGAAAAGGAAGCCGGGCGGCGGGGAATCCTGGTTCACCGGGCCGGCGCGGAGGCATGGCGGCAGATTCTGCTGCTGCCGCGCGAACAGCGAACCGGCGCGGAAGCGAAAAAGCGCGCCGGAGACATGGCTCGCAGGGTAATTGACTGGTCGGGCGCGCCGCGCCCGTCGTCGCTCAGGCACGACGCCGCGGAAGCGATTCTCATCGGCCTCTGGGGATTGCTCCATTTCGGATGGATAACAGACTTTCCCGCCGAGCTGCAACGCCGCTGACCCGCGAT
Source organism: Geobacteraceae bacterium (assembly GCA_035686205.1). Classification (GTDB taxonomy): domain Bacteria; phylum Desulfobacterota; class Desulfuromonadia; order Geobacterales; family Geobacteraceae; genus CAIWTU01. Next base: position 11,075 of record DASRZQ010000090.1, on the reverse strand, counting down.
TTCCGGCAAGATATCAAATAACTTTCGGCGGAAACCGGAACTGGCATGTCGTCGGGATTATTGATTTATTTTCCGTGTTCCGGACGCACCGCAAGATTCAACCCGGCCAACCATGGCCTTGCTTGAAAATTCCGCGTAACAGGGCGATTTGCGCAGGTTTTCAAATGCATCATCAGTCTTGACTTGATTCCGGTTGTCGAATCCCAGCTCTATGCCCTTGCGAAACCAGGCACAGGCTTTGACAGGCCTGTTTGCCAGAGAATAAAGCTCTGCCATGGTGACGGGGATTACTGGATCATCCGGGTTGATGGAAAGGGCTTTTTTCAAGTCCCTTTCCGCGCGGTCATATTGCTGTATTTTCATGTAATCGAATCCCCGATAAAAATAGGGCATCGCTTCTCCAGGAAAGGATTCAATATTTTTGTCCTGAAACACGACCAGTTTTTTGTACTCTTCTGTCACCCTCAATTTAAAACTCCTGACATCTTTTCTGATTTCGGCAGCTTCGCGGGAAAGGGGATATTTTTTTATCAATACCGCCCCCAGTTTCATGGCCTGTTCAAAGCTGCCGGCATCCGGAAACCCGGATTGAAGTGATGCCTGATCGTTATCTCTAAGAATACCGGTTACCGCCTGATATTCCCGGAACGCCGGCAACGCCTCGTTTCTTGAGGCAAAGATGAGACCGAGCTGGTAACGCGCGGACAGCTCCATGCCGTGATTGATAGTCAACCTGATTACCCTTTCGAATTCCTGCGCCGCGTCGTCATACCTGCCGAGCTGGAAGTACGTCATGCCCAACCCGTAATAAGCCAGTACATAATTCGTATTATAACGGATTGCCTGCTTCAGCTCAGGAACGGAGAGCTCGTATTCACCCATATTATAAAGGGCGTTACCGATATTCTGATAAGTAATTTCGTCTTTTGGGGCGTTCTCAAGGACGCGGCAGAATTCAACTACGGCTTTTGCGTTTTTCTGCATACCCATATAGACCTCTCCCAGCTGGCCGTGCAGCAGGTAATTGTCCGGTTGTCCGGTGCCAGGAATGCCAAGGGCAATTGCCAACGTATCCGCCGCCTGTTTGAAGTTTCCCTGCTGGCGGTATGCCCTGGCAAGACCGGAAAGAACCTCCTTGTCATCAGGCTTCAGAGCGTGTGCCGTCTTGAGTTCGTTGACGGCTGATGCGAGTTTTCCCTGATACTGGTACGCAAGGCCGAGCATCTGGTGGGCTTCTTTATTATTCCCCTTGAAATGAATCGCGTTCTGGAAATCGTACACGGCGTTAACGAACTGCCCCGCTTGCATGGCGTCAAATCCGAGGGTTGTCCAATATTCGGAGGTAAGCTTCAAATCCTCAAATCCGGTGTCATCGATGGGGGTAAACTTTTTATTCGAGATTTTGTCTTTTATGAAATATGCCGGTACGGCGAAATTGATGTTATTTCCCTGGAGAGAGGTTGATCTTATGATGCCTATGACTTCGCCGTCTTCATTGAATACGGGTCCGCCGCTGCTGCCGGGGGAGATAGGGGCGGTTATAAGGAGCGCCTTCCGGTTGCCCTGGGATATGGTGTTGCCGAAATCACCGCTGGTTACGGTATTTTCCATCCCCTCGGGACTGCTGATGACAGTTACTTTTCCAGGCTTCCGTTTGCCTTGGTCTGTCTGATCTCGGTCCCTTTCGATACTTTTTGACGGGGCATCGGCGATGACGGCCGAAGTCAGCCTGTTTTTTCCGGGATCTACCTTGAGAATCGCGACATCATTTACCGGGTCTTTAAAAAGTAATCCAATGACCTTGAGATTTTTGTCCTTTAAACTTTTATGACCGGTTTCACCGCTCAGCTTGATCTCAACTTCTGCCGCGTTGTCCAGAACATGGAGCGCGGTCGCGATCGCGCCGTCACCGGCCACAATAAAACCGCTCCCCTGCTGCATTTTCAGATGCAAATGGTCATACGCCACAACCTGGACGACCGTTTTCAGATTCCTCTGAAGTGTATTTACTTCCTTTCTGCTTTTCCATTTTTCATATGCGATACCGGCTGGAAACGCGCAGATCAACGCGAAAAGCAGCGCGAAAATTATTTCGGTCGAATGTTCCCTCATGGATTTTGTAATCGCATCCATTTTCGTTGCTCCTTGCGGCAATATCTCTTCCGTCGGAGAGGCTGTAATATCAATAACCATAGGGTATCACGCCTACGGTATAAAGTTTAGCAATTTTATCAACAATGACAATTCTAAGGGAAGAGGCGCTCCGTGCCGAATAAGGAGCTGTGCATGGTATTCACTTGCCTGCTGGCGTTCGGATGGATAAAACGCTGGTTCTTCAGGTGGTTGGCGGCGGTTTGACGCATCGGGATGATCGGAAACGGAAACCGCCGGGAAGGGTTGTGTCAATGGAAGAGGTTGTCACCCGACTACTTGATCAGGTTGTCGGCCAGTTTGACCAGGTTCGGGAGATCGGGCTTGGTCACTATATCGTCGGCCCCCAGGTCGCGCCATTTGCGCCTGTTGTCCTCGCTCGCCAGGGACGAGAAAATGAGAACCGGAAGGTCCCTGAGGAACTGATCGCTTTTGACCCTGGCGGTCAGGTGCAGCCCATCCATCCTGGGCATTTCCACATCAGTAATCAGCATGTCCAGCTCGCTCTTTATGGTGTTGCCGGCCCGGCGGCAGCGGTCCGTCATGGCGGCGATCATTTCCCATGCCTCTTCGCCGTTTTCCGCTTCCTCGACGTTGTATCCCGCCGTCCTCAGCGTGGAACAGAGGCTGTTTCGTATGAAACGCGAGTCGTCGGCCACCAGGATTCGCCTCTTGCCGCGGTCCAGGGTCAGTTCCGCGCTTATCTGGTCGTCTTCCATCCGGTGGAGGGCTTCCTGCCGGCAAATACCGGCGACTATCTTTTCGAAATCGAGGATCAGGATAATCCGGTCCTGCATTTTTACTACTCCGGTAGTATGGGAATCGCCGATGATTTTCACCGGGGGCTCCACCGATTCCCAGGAAATCCTGTAGATGCGCGACACAGAGTGAACCAGCACCCCGACCTTGATCCTGTTGAACTCCAGGACCACGACTCTCTGCGGGACCAGGCCGTCATCGGATTTGCCGAGAATCCGCGCCAGGTCGATGACGGTGATCACCTCGTCGCGCAACTTCATCATCCCTTCGACGGCCGGATGACTGTCGGGCACCCTCCATGTATCCGGGCGGCGGAGTATCTCCCTCACCTTGGCAACGTTGACCCCATAGTAACAGGGGACCACGTTTCCGTTCCGGTCGAGCTCGTCGATCCGGAACTCTACTATCTCCAGCTCGTTCGTGCCGCTTTCAAGCAGTATCTTCTGTCTGTCATCCATCGCCATGGGAACCTCGCTGCCAGGATATTTTCGATTTCAGCAAGCCGGGAAATGTCGGGTACGCATAACCGGAGCCGATGCATAAGTTATCGGCTGATTCGGGATAAACTTTAAAACTGAATAAACTGTCTGACACAAATCTTTGTCTGATCAATCAAAATTATTTGATACAATTTAGACCTGATTAACCTGAATTTTCGGAGTCGAATTTATGAAAAACGCGTCGCAAAAAGAAATCATCCTCGTGGCCCTCGGCGGGAATGCCCTTATCGGCAAAGGCCAGGCGGGAACGATAGAGGAACAGCTGGAAAACCTGAGAGTACCCGTCAGGCAGATAGCCCGGTTGTCCAGGAACTACCGGATCATCATCACCCACGGGAACGGGCCCCAGGTGGGCAACCTGCTGCTGCAGCAGGAATCCTGCGGCGAGGTGCCGAGAATGCCCCTGGAGATACTGGTCGCGCAAACCCAGGGACAGATCGGCTACATGATCGAGTCGACGCTGGACAGCGAGCTGATGAAGGCGGGCATCGGCGGCAAGTTCCTGGTGAGCCTGATCAGTTATGTTGTCGTGGACGAGAAGGACCCGGCTTTTCAGGACCCCACCAAGCCGATCGGCCCGGTTTACACGGAAGAGGAAGCTGCTCGCGCGGTGTTTCCGGTCCGCATGACACCCAAGGGATACCGCAGGGTGGTGGCGTCCCCGCGTCCGGTGACGATCGTGGAAAAACGCGAGATAAAAAAGCTGATCGATATGGATTTTATCGTGATCTGCTGCGGCGGGGGCGGCATCCCGGTGATCCGCGAAGGCCGTGCCTTCCAGGGGGTCGATGCCGTCATCGACAAGGACCTGGCCAGCGCCAGGCTGGCAGAGGAGGTAGGGGCGGACATTTTCATCATAGCCACCGACGTCTTCGGCGCCGCCCTCAACTTCGGCCTGCCCGAACAGGTGTTTCTCCGTTCCGTGACCCTAGATGAAGCATCCGGATATCTTGCGGAGGGGCATTTTCTTTCAGGCTCGATGGGGCCGAAAGTGGAAGCGGCCGTTCAGTTCATGCGGTGCGGCGGCAAAAGGGCCGTCATCACATCAGTCGACAGGATTGAAGAGGCGGTTGCAGGGCGGGCGGGGACGGAATTCAGACGGGAATGAGAGGAAGCCCATGACATTATTGGCTTACCTGCATTTATACGGATAAATTATGATGCACCGGTGTTTTCACCTATTCGAATTTGTCACGGAACACGGCTTCCGAAACGGCATTCGACACGGCGACCAGGGTGCCGCCGCGATAATAGCGGATGTAGGGAACCTGGTCGTTTCCCAGCTTTTTTTCCTTGAACTCAAGGAATGTATCGAAAAAATCGGTGCCGTCATATTCGAGACAGAATATCTCCGCGCCGGAATAATCGGCGACAAACTTCTCCATCGCGTGCCACTGCGGGCACCAGCTCTGGGTGAGTATTACCGCGACCCTGTCCGCCGAGCGAGTGATGTCGTCTGTGAACTCTCCGCTTTGAACCGCCGCCAGGGCCTGTTCTTTGTTTATCCATTTCATCCGACGATCCTCCCGAATACTTTATTACCTTCATGCACCATCAACCACAGTATAGTGCGAATGAACAAGACTGTAAAATAACACGACGATCATCCATTCCAACCTGGTCTGTTGCCAGTTTATTCCATGCTGTTCTGCGACCCCAATTCCTTGCGGATGATGTGGAGAAAGGGATCGCGAGTTCCGTTAACGGATTTTCACAATAAAAATATTGACGTATCCCGCATGGCGGGGGTATTTAAATCCTGTTCATTGTTATGGTTTAAAACAATTCCGGAGGGACGCCTTGCACCACTGGAGACTTGGAGAATATTGAAAGCCGCTTTTGTCCGTTTTTGCTGATGGGGGTGGCTTTTCCTGTCTGGAATCACCGGGCGGAGTTCGAAGGAATTTGCAAGAAAACGGGTTGCCGGAACTGAGGAAAAAGTACGTAGGATGTCGGCCGGAAATCCGTTCAATTTCCCAAAAGGTATGTTGGCAAATAAGGCAAAAAACGCCTATTAAAATGGCTCTGTTTGCGAAAAAAGTTGATTTCTTGATGCATCGGCTAACAATTAAGAAGGGAGGCGAAGGTTTTCGCTTCCCTTTTGTTTTTTCATTCTTTTAACAAAAAATCACTTCAGCTATCCCCTAATATTATAACCCAAGGCGCTACACCAAGTTGTTGAAAAATATTTCCAATATTTATAATCCCTGCCGATTTGGCAGGGTTTTTTAGTTCATTTCAAGGATATATAAGTTCTACACTTATTGCGAAGGCATATTCTTGAGCCACGAACCTTTTTTTCCTGCTTCCATTAATACTGGATGTCAACATAATTTATATTTTTGAGCCCCAGTGTTGAATCCATCTCGACATTCCGCAAAGATGTGAACATGGGTGTAGATGAAATACTTAGCCGTCGTGGTATAATTAATGAAGAAATAATCAAAATAAGTTGGGAGCCGAACGTGACTTTCAGCCTCGAACGTTGAGCAAGGCGATGGTTATTTGGCATCCTATGGCACCGCGATTTGCTGACGAGAGTAAAGGGGCTTCCTGAAGGAGGACTCCATGCAAAAGAAGATACCGAGATTGGTCAAAGGGGCTGAGGAATTCGGCTCTGAGCAGATTAAGGCATTTACTCCTCGTCTTTCGAGGGCCGAACGCCAGGCCAAGGGCAAGAGCCTGCGGGACACCTGCCCGCGTAGCTCGCATGCGAACTGGAAACCGGCACCTGACAGGCCGGACCCGATCAGCTTGCTGCTGGAAGCCAACAAGGGGCGCATGCCCGAGTTGGTCCCTCTTCGCCACGGGCGCATGGTCCAATCGCCATTCACCTTTTACCGCGGATCGGCACTCCCTATGGCGGCAGACCTGGTGGTCACACCGGTCACTGGCATCCGCGTGCAGGCGTGCGGAGACGCTCACCTGTGCAACTTCGGCGGCTTTGCCACCCCCGAACGGAACATTATCTTTTCCATCAACGACCTCGACGAGACCCTCCCGGCACCTTGGGAGTGGGACATCAAACGCCTCGCTGCGAGCTTCGTCCCCGCTTGCCGCAACAATGGTCTCAGCGAATCAACTGCCAAGGATGTCGCTTGCACCTGTGTCCGGGCCTACCGTGAACGAATGGCCGAGTTCAGTGAAATGAAAGCTTTGGATCTCTGGTATTTCTCCCTCGAAGCTGAACTGATGATTTCGACCATAAAAGATCCCGTTTTACGTAAGCGCGTCATCAAACGCTTGGCAAAAGAGAGTGCCCGCAGCCGTGGTGAAGAGCTCTTCCCCAAACTAGTTTCGGGCGAGGCTCCGGTCCTCAAGGACCAACTCCCGACGATCTTTCATTGGAAGGGTCACCGCCCTGGTGAAATCCTTTCGGCTGTCGCAGAGGTCTTTGAGAATTATCGCGAATCCTTGCATCATTCATATCGTGTCTTGCTCGACCGCTACGAAATGAAGGACTTCGCGATCAAGGTGGTTGGCGTAGGCAGCGTAGGCACTCGGTGCTGGGTGATCCTGCTGATGGCAGATGAGGGAGACCCCCTCTTTCTCCAGGTCAAGGAAGCCCGCGAATCGGTGCTGGAGCCTTATGCGGGCAAGAGCATCTTCCCCAACCATGGGCAGCGTGTCGTTAACGGCTACCGGCTCATGCAGCCGGCCAGCGACATGTTTCTCGGCTGGGCCAAGGGTATTGAGGAAGGACGGCATTACTTCTTTCGCCAACTTCGGGACATCAAGATTTCGGTTCGCGTCGAAACGTTCGGTGCTGCAGAAATGAGTCTCTATGCCCAGTGGTGCGGTTGGTCGCTGGCGCTGGCCCATGCGCGCTCCGGGGATTCAGCCATGATCAGCGGCTACCTGGGCAAGGGTGACTCCTTTGACAAGGCGCTCGCCGACTTCTCCGTCATTTACGCCGACCAGAACGAAAAGGACCACGCTGCTCTCAAGAGCGCGATCAAAAACGGCAAAATTGAGGCGGCCTACGATGAGGAAACCAAGTGAATAACAGGTAAAGTTTCATCCAGCATGGTGGCCCTGCCGAGTGTTTGCACATAAAATATCCCCTTCTTACAGGAGGGGATATTGTCTAATTAATTATTTTTTCAACGAAATGTAGGTGTCAGGTCTACACATTGACAAATAAGATTTGTTATGTTTGGTAAGGCATAACACCACAATCTCAGAGGAGATCGTAAATGGGGAGGCCTTTAAGGATAGAATATCCAGGGGCATTCTATCATGTAACATCGCGCGGGAATGAGCAGAAGGACGTTTTCAAAAGCCAGAGAGACCGGGAAAAGTTTCTGGAGTACCTTGAATCGGCAACTGTTCGATACGGGACAAGCATCCATGTTTATTGCCTGATGAGCAACCATTACCATCTGTTAGTTGAGACCCCGGAAGGCAATCTGTCGCAGATCATGCGACACATAAACGGTGCTTATACAAACTACTTCAATGTAAAAAGAAAGAGGTCCGGGCATCTTTTCCAGGGAAGGTACAAGGCAATTCTTGTTGAAGCCGATGTTTACGCTACAGAGTTGTCAAGATACATACACTTGAATCCGGTGCGGGTTGGCATGGTCGCAAAACCTGAAGAGTACCGCTGGTCAAGCTACCAATCATACATTGGGGAATGTAAGTCGCCGGTGTGGCTGAAAACGGACTTTATACTTTGTTATTTCGGTAAGGATACCAAAGTAGCTGGCAAAGAATATCATCGCTTCGTGACTGATCTCCTTGAAAAGGAATATACGAGACCGCTGGCAAGATCCGTTGCTGCGGCTATTCTTGGCAGCTCTGAATTCATTGAGGAAATCGAGGAGAAATATCTCCTCGACAGGGAACCTGACCGGAATCTGCCGGAATTAAGAAAAGTCTCCAGGCGTTTGTCACTTGACGAAATAATTCAAGCAGGTAAAAGTTATTTCGACGCAGAGCAAACGTCGGACAAGGCGATCATTTATTTGTGCCACAAATACAGCGGCGCTCGGCTCAAGGAGATAGGGGAACGATTTGGAGTTGGCGAATCGGCGGTCTCGCAGATCAGTAAGCGAATTGTGCAGAAAATGAATGAAGATGTGGAAATAAAAAAAATGATCCTCGCCCTAAAGAAGCGATTGAGGATTGTCAATGTGTAGACCTGACACCTTTTGGGACCCCGTAATTCCTTCCACATTTGACATAAATGGCAGAAAATAGACCATTTGTAAAATGTGTAGCCCTGACACCTCGGGGGCTTCACCTCGGGGGCTTTGACACCTCGGGGGCTTAGAACATCCCCTGCGATTCTGCTATGCTCTTTCAAGCAGTTTCGGTCAAATCCGCAAGTGCTGAAGTTGAGTAATTTATTCTGTTTTCTTCAATGGCTAATCTATCATTGAAAGCGGCCCGATTTTTTCTAATGTCATTTTCAGTCCAAAATCGTTGATGTTTTTTACATCAAAATTCTTGTATATCTTCTTTGATATCCTGTCAAAAGGCGCGCAAATTAATACGTTACCATAAATTCTCAGAACAACCATCTCCGGAGAGGTATTCACCACATAATATTTTTCCTTTGTTACTGCCCGTATAATTCCAAAACCTGATGAGATAATACACAAAAAAGTTAGCATGGCAACTAAAGCCATATTGGTTTCTAATCTCGCCCAACTTTTAGTATTATGTTTATTATGGCCAGAGTTATTATTAGTATCAGCTTCTTCTTTGACTAGATAAAAATTGGTGGGAATATTAACATTATATTCGGTGTAAATTGGAAATATATTGCCTGTTGAAATTGTGTTTTTATTGCTGAGTTGATGTCGGCTCGCACCAAAGAAATAGAATGACAAATATTTACCAAATATGACTCCCAATAGTAGTACTATTACAATGAACAACAAATTCCATATTCTGAAAAATAGAAATATTATAATCAATAAAATATCCAAAACAGATAAAAAGATTGAAATGTAAGTTGACAGCACTAACTTGTTTTTGTCAGACAAATGATTAAATATTAGATATTTAGTGGAAAGTGCCAGTATAGCCAGGCCATAAGTTGCCAATATAAACATTGGTATGTTAATGCTATATACACTTGTTCGCAGCAGGCTGCTTGGGATTTTAAATATATAATAGTATCCTATTTCATGAAAAAAGGAGAACAGACATCCAAATATTGTCAATAAAGCAATCGTAAATAATTCAAATATCAATATCCTCGTCCAACTATGATCTGTCATGTCTTTACTTCTTTTGCCTTATTTAAAATCATTACTATTTTATCACAATTTCAATTTGTGGTATGTTAATTAAATTTAACGCAACAATTTATCAAAGAAAAAATGAACTTGAGAGGCTTCCCGAACTATCTTTGGCAATAAACGGCCATGGGGTCAAACTCCTGACGGCAATCTCTCGCAAGGAATGCACCAATTGAACGGCATTTACACGCAGACATTCAAGCGGCGCCACGGCCGTGTCGGCCATGTTTTTCAGGGACGCTTCAAGGCGATAATAGTCGAAAAGGATAGCCATCTTCTGGAGCTCTGCCGTTATGTAGTGCTGAATCAGGTTCGGGCGGGAATGGCGGTATCTGCGCAAAAATGGCGATGAAGCAGTTATCGCGCCACGGCAGGAACCGCCAAGAAGGAACCGCATTTGACTACAAAGTGGATACTGGACCAATTTGGCCGGACCAAGGCGGAGGCTTGCGGTAAATACGGGCAATTTGTCCGCGAAGAGATGGAGCACAAAGATGCTCTGTGGGAAAAGCTGAAAAGGCAGGTTATTCTCGGAAGCGACATATTCATTGAGCGTATGCGGGGGTTCCTTGATGGCAAGGAACAAATGTCGGAAATCCCACGGCCGCAACGCTTCGTTGGTCGTCCAGGCTTGGAAGCTTTATTCCCTCCCGGCGATCGCCTCACAAAAAAGGAAAGAAATCTGGTGATCTTCGACGCGCATGTGAGGCATGGCTACACCCTGAAGGAAATAGCGGAGTATCTGAATATTCATTATACGACGGTGAGTAAGGTCATTCAGACTGTAGATGGGGAAAACTGATATTTCAAGACTTGCCTCTAATGACGATCCAAGGCATTCTGCCTGGTTTGCGGGCGCAAATGGCGTTAGGTGCAAGGCAATGTTTCAAAATGGCTTCCAGTGCCTGTTTTCTTTCAATCCCGACTGTCGCCAGCATCCACGTTGCCCAACTCTCCGGCCGTTTTCCCCGCCAGCGCGTCAGCCGTGCGCAGCGGTTCGGGTATGCGGAATTTCGTCGCGCAGCGCAGAACGATGTCCACGGCCCCGTCGAGACATGTCAGGTGCCCGGCCGAGACGAAGACGGGCCGTACGCCCCGCCGTGTCCTGACAACCGCGCCGACGGTCTCTCCTCGAAATATCAGCGGGCTGGCATTACCTTTCTCAATGCCAGGCTCTTCGTAATTTCCCACAAGCCTCGATTTGGCGCAGCCTATGGAGGGCATGTCAAGCAGGGCGCCCAGCAGGCAGGCGTATCCGGCCTTTTTCGGATGGGCGGTGCCGTGCCCGTCCACCATGAGAAGGTCGTGACGGCGCGCCAGTTTTGCGAGGGCGGCCAGCACCGCCGGCCCTTCCCGGAAGAAAAGATAGCCGGGGACATAGGGGAAATTTACCCCGGCAACTGCCGTCGCCTGT
>DASRZQ010000089.1:0-9888 GCA_035686205.1 Geobacteraceae bacterium | reverse complement strand
CATCTGGACGGTTATTTCCGCGTCGTCGCCGGTCTTCGCCTCCCCGTCCCGTTCCTTGATCAGCAGCCAGTTCTCCCTTCCTTCCCGACTGCCCGGACGGTTCTTCATGCGGACGAGCGCCCATGAACCGCGGAGTTTTTCGCCGTGGAGGGAGAATTTCAGGGCGCCCTGCGCATAGCCGGCCCTTTCATCCCCGAGCGGTTCCCAGAAGCCCCTGTCCCACACCATGACCGTGCCCCCGCCGTATTCGCCTTCCGGGACGGTCCCCTCGAATTCGGCATATTCCAGCGGGTGGTCCTCCACGTGCACGGCAAGGCGCTTTGCGGCCGGGTCGAGGCTGGGGCCCTTCGGCACCGCCCAGCTCTTCAGCACCCCGTCCATCTCTATGCGGAAATCGTAATGCAGATGCCTGGCGGCATGTTTCTGGACCACGAAAATGTGTTTGCCTGATATTTCGTCGTCCGATCCGGCAGGTTCCGAGGTGCGGGTAAAATCTCTCTTTTGTCTGTATTTTTCAAGGGTCATGGGGAATTTTCCGAAGAATTTCGATTTGGCCCGCGGTTTGTCGGGTTTGATACTTGGTCACGTCCCGTGGGGACAGAATGGGGGTAGCCGGGGCATTCATTCCCCGGCCGTCTTGATGAATTCGTCGGAATCACCCGAAAATCTTCTTGAAAGTTTCCCGGTATATCTTCAAAGCCCCCTCGCTGAATGGCACGAAGACAACCTTTTCCAACTCGGGATACCTCTCCAGCGCCGCCTTCGCCTCGGTCATGGCAATATCGCATGCATCAGCCATGGGATACCCGTAAACTCCCGCGCTGATCGCGGGGAAAGCTATTGTTTTGAGGCCGTTTTGATTAGCCACTTCGAAGCATCGGCGATATGCGCTGTGCAGAAGGTCCGGCTCACCCCTGGACCCTCCGTGCCATACCGGACCGACGGTGTGGATGACATGTTTGGCCGGCAGGCGGTAGCCCTTGGTTATTTTCGCATCGCCGGTCCTGCAGCCGCCAAGGGTGGCGCATTCGGCGACGAGCTGGGGACCCGCGGCCCGGTGGATCGCCCCGTCCACCCCGCCCCCGCCCAGCAGCGTGTTGTTTGCCGCGTTGACGATGGCGTCCAGTGCAAGCTTCGTGATGTCGCCCTGGACAATCTCGATTTTTTCCTTCATGGCCTTCCTCCCTATGCGATGTCGATCAAATCCCGCAGGGTCTTCAGGTTTATGATATCCATTTCGTCGTTGTCCCCTTTGGGGGTTTCCAGGAACTTCGGAATGGTGGCGAATCTCTTGTCGTTAAGCAGGAACCGGAACGGGGAGAGCCCCATGGAGCCCTTGCCGATATGCTCATGGCGGTCCACCCGGCAGTCAAGGCCCTTAATGGAGTCGTTCAGATGGAATGCCTGGAGCGTGCCAAGACCGAGTATCCTGTCGAATTCCTCAAAGACCTGCCGATAGCCCGTTTCCGTAGTCGTGTCATAACCGGCGGCAAAGGTATGGCAGGTGTCGAAACATACGGCAAAGCGGTCCGGATAATTGGAACGGTCTATTATATCTCTCAGTTGTTCGAACCGGTAGCCGAGGTTTGTTCCCTGGCCTGCCGTCGTTTCCAGCAGCACCTTGCCCGTAAACTCAGGAACCTTTTCGAAAAGAAGGTCGAACGCCGTGGAGATCCGCCGTATCCCCTCATCCTCGCCGTCTCCCAGGTGGGAGCCTGGATGCATGATGATCTTGTCGATCCCGAGCAGCGCGCACCGTTCCATTTCGGTCTGAAAGGCATTCAGGCTCTTTTCCCGGATGTCCCCTTCGGCCGCCGCCAGGTTGATGAGGTAGATGTCATGGGAAACGACCTCGTGCAGGCCCGAATCCCGCCACTTGTCCCTGAATAGCGCCGCATCCGCTTCGGAAACCGGTTTTCCCCGCCACTGGTTGGCGTTCTGGGTAAACACCTGGATTACGCCGCATCCGACCTTGAGGCCGCGGTCTATGGCGTTGTGCAGGCCGCCGGCGATGGACATGTGGGCGCCGAGATAGTCCATTGTCATGTGATTTCTCCGTGCGAGAAACAAGGGCGCGGCAAGCGGCGCCCCTACAGAATCAGATGCTCCCTGATTTGAGAAGTGCGGGCTTCGTATTGGGCCGCGGTCAAGGTCTTTTCCGGATGCGGCCCGCTCCACACCGGCTTCGGCCAGAGTCCGTCGTCCCTGAACCGGGGGATGATATGCCAGTGCATGTGGGGAACCATGTTGCCCAGAAGCTCATAGTTAATTTTATCGGGCCGCAGGAGCTTGTAAAGGGCGGCCGCCACCCGGTTGACTTCCTCCATGACCGTTTCCCTTGCGGCCATGTCCAGGTGGAAAAGTTCGGTTACATGCTGCCTGGTCACGACGAAGGTGTAGCCGGTGAAGAACTGGTCGCGGTTGAGAATGACGCGGCAAAGGTCCAGTTCGGCAATGCGCAGCCCCGGCTCGTCATCCCATTTCGTGCACATGGGGCAGGAAATCGTCGTCATACGAAGATTTCCCCGCTAAACACCTCCACTGCCGGGCCTGTCATGTAAATCGAGTCGTCCTCGGCCCATTCCAGCTCCAGGTCGCCTCCCGACAGATGGTTGACGATTTTTTTCTCCGTGAGTCCGTTAAGCACGCCTGCCGCGGTAACGGCGCTGGCGCCCGTACCGCAGGCGAGCGTTTCTCCCGCGCCGCGCTCCCATGTGCGCTGCCGCACCTCTGTCCGGGACAGCACCTGGACGAACTCGACGTTGGTCCTGCGGGGGAACAGGTCGTGGTTCTCGATGAGCGGCCCGTATTTTTCCACCTGGAAGTTCTCCACGTCATCGACGAAGATCACGCAGTGGGGGTTTCCCATGGAAACGCAGGTGATATGAAAGGTTGTGTGCAGGATATTAAGCGGTTCGTTGATCACTTTCGTGTCCGCGTCGCCGAGCATGGGGATTTCCTTCCGCGTCAGGCGGGGAACACCCATATTTACCCGGACTTTCTCCACCTTGTTCGCGCCGTCGGTGAAAAGCCGCAGCGTGAGAACGCCGGCACCGGTTTCCGCTGTTATCTCCTTTTTGGCCACGATGCCGTGATCGTAGGCATACTTGGCGACACAGCGGATGCCGTTGCCGCACATCTCCGACTCGGAACCGTCGGAGTTGAACATGCGCATCCTGACGTCGGCGATGTCGGAAGGCATGATCAGGATGAGACCGTCGGAGCCGATGCCGAAATTGCGGTTCGATACCTTAAGCGCGACTTCCGCCGGGTTTGCCACCTTTTCCCGGAAGCAGTCCACATAGACATAATCATTGCCGGCTCCCTGCATTTTGGTGAATTTCATGTTGTTGCTCCTTTATCAATTTAATGTCGCGTGACAATTTTTTTTGTGAGTAGTACTAATCTCTCGCTACAAATATTCCTCCCCCTTCAAGGGGGAGGCCAGGAGGGGGGATGGGGTGCTTTGATGCCGAGAAACCCATCCCCACCCCGCCCCTCCCCTTGAAGGGGAGGGAGTTTTTGATGGCAGCGGAAAGTTAGTACCAATCAGATTTTTTTGTGATTCCTTCACAATATTTACTTATCGTTCATAACACCTTTCACAACGGCTTTTTTATTCCCTCCCCATAACAGGCTGTATCTTAACGTTTTCAGGGATAAGTATCTCCCGGCCCACGCTCAGCACGGCACTACGTGAAATTCCATTTTTTTCAAGCACTTGCGGAATGAGGGATTCGGCCATCCTGGGGGAGAGACCGAATCTTTTCGTCAGAACCGTGAAAACGGTGTCACCCTGGCGTATCGTATATTTCAGGTATTTCACATCCGTTGTCGCGGAAAGTTTCACCGCGGGTTTTTGCTCCGCCGCGGCCGGCGGCCCCGGCTTCGAAACGGTTGCATCCGTTTTCACTACGACGGCAACCGGACGGGGCGCGACAGGAAGAATTTTCCGCCCGCTTGCAGTTTCTTCGCTCCGGTTTTGCGGCTTAAGCGCGGATCGCGTTCCGCCGTGCAGCCACAGCAATGACCCGCCCAGGAGAATGACCGCCACGGAGAGAACCAGAGTGGCCCTGGTGACCCGATGCCGCGATTTTTTCCTTTCCGGTTCCGGCCGGTCCCGCCAGTCCGTTTTTGACGGTCGAGGCGGCAAATCCCCAACCGGCGTGGGGGTACCCGGTTCGGCATCTTTCCTCGCCTGATTTGCGGCGATGGTTTTTCCCAGGGCGTTTTCAAGCTCTTCCCGGAAACGGTCGGTGGAAACCTGGCTTTCCCCGGATGGCGGCGTTACCGCTTCCGGCTTGGCCGGAGATGCGTCCCGGCTGCTGATTTTCACTATATCAATAATCTCCGCGGCCGGTCCCGGCTGCACGGGCGACGGGCCACCGGATGACTGGGGAACCTCCGCCGGCGGTTCGCTTCTCTCTGTCCCGGCGGTATAATCTCTGCCTTCCTTTTGCGCCTTATCGGCAGGTTTCGCCTCCATTTCGGGAGAAGACTTTCCCGTCTGCCCCTTTTTGTCCCTGACCGGTTTCGTGTTTTTCCCGGCCGGTAAGGAACCGGCCATGGCGCGCACCTGATCCGCCAGTTGCTCATCCGGAAGCGATATGTCCATTGCCGCGAAAAATGCCTTGCTCCCGGGCTCCGGCATGTCTTCGGGGCCACAGAGAAGGACAAGCCGCGTCTTTTTGTCTTTCAGTTCCAGGCGGATATGGCGGGCGATGATTTCCCCCGAAAATCCGCCCAGCCGACTCTGGACGAAAAGCAGGGCCGGAGCGCGCTTTTGCGCCGTCTTCAACCCCTCGTCGAGGGTGAATGCCTTTGCGCATGGGATTCCCGAAAGGTCGAAAATCCGGTGCAGCCTTTCCTGGTCGGCAATTACAAGTATATTCTGTGACTTTGTCGCGGAACTCATCCGTTGTCCATGATGTATGAAATGGATTTTTCTTCAAAAAAACTGTTTCGTTTTTATGTGCGAACAGTCATTATTTTATAAAGGATAAAGCCGAAAAAAGCAATCGGGCGAAAAAGATGAAACGGGAAACGGGGACGGATGATGGAGCTGAAGACAAAAATCTGGATGACCGGCGCGCTGGAATGGTTTGCCTATATTGGTGACGGAGAGGTTTACCTGGGCGGCCGCGAAGTGCCGTATCCCCTGCAGGACGGTGATACCTGGAAGAACAGGTTCGGTGATGTTTTCCGGGTCATCGGCGGAGAGATAGTGCTCCTCGGCCGATCCGGCCGTCCCGGGGAGCACTGGTGATATGCAGCCAACTTCTCCGCTGCAAGCAGCGGGGTATCCAGAATCCAGAATTCAGAATCCAGGAGAAATCCAGAAGCGAAGGGCATTCCCTGAATTCTGGCTTCTGACTCCTGTATTCCCCTGTGTGTGCCGAAAGAAAGGACAAAATATCAATGCCGGCAAAATGAACGGGCACAGATTAACGTGACTATTTATTTCTTCCCCTTCGTGAAACCGTAAGTCCCGATCGCTTCCTTCAAACTCCAGTACTGCGCGGCCTGCGGGCAATAGGCTATCGGCTTCAGTTTGGAAATATCTATTTCCCCCTTTTCGGTCATCACTTCTTCATCCATGTGGACCGCCACGATTTCGCCCAGGAACATGTCGTGGGTACCCAGCTTCCTGGAGTCGATCACCCTGCACTCCAGGTTGACCGGGCACTCCTTTATGAGCGGCGCCGAAACCTTGGCGGCGGGTACCGGTGTGAGACCCAGTTCGCTGAATTTGTCCATGTCGCGGCCGCTGGCCACACCGCAGAAGTCGAGCTCAAAAAGCCGGCTTTCGCCGGGGATGTTGACGACGAAATCTCCCGCTTCCCTGACCATGTTGTACGAATGGCGACCCGGCCGTATTGAGATGCTCAGGATGGGCGGTTCCGAACAGACTACGCCCAGCCAGGCCAGGGTTATGATATTCGGCGCGCCTTTCCCGCCGGCGCATGAAATCATGGCGCAGGGAGTCGGAAAAAGATAAGTGGCTGCTTTCACCTGTTTTTTCATATTTGTCACTCCGGAATTTTTTGTCGTACTGTAACAGACAAAAGTCCGGGTGGCAATGCCTTAAGCCGGGTGAAACAAAGGAAAATGTTCAGACCCTTCTGTTCGGGCCGGAGTATTTCCCCCCGCAGCCTCTCACAGGGTCGCGCCCCACCCGCACCCAGCAGCCGGAACGACGGAATGCCATTATCCTGCGGGTCTTTATCAGCTCTTCCAGCCTTTCGGCTTTAACGAGCCCTGGAGTGTTGTCAAAATAGATCACCTGAATGTTCATACCTGTCCCTCCGGAAAACGTTTCTGAATATTTCAAAACCCCTGACTGTAAAGCATGAAGACGACCGCCGACATGAACAGACAATAAAAACCGAACAGCTGCCAGCGGCCGCGCTCCAGCCAGGCGGAAAGCCACCGCAGGGCGAGTATGCCCGAGACGAAGCTGAGCGCCATTCCGGTCAGTCCCGGCACAAAGAGATTTGCGAGGGTGGCGTCCGACATTGCCGCCGCCGATTGCGTCTTCAGCAGACGAATAACTTCCCGTGCAATGACCGGCGGAGTCAGCACCACCGCCAGGGCGAAACTGAATTCCTCTGCCCTCGTCCGCGCTACACCCAGAAGCAGCCCCACGGAAATGGTGGCGCCTGAGCGGGAGAACCCGCGAAAGGGGAGACAGAGTCCCTGTATGCCTCCGATCGTAACCGAGTCCGTCAATCCCAGGGCCCCGTATTTACCCGAGCGGTTTCCCCGCAGCCCTGAGTAGACAATCAAAACGCCCACCGCGGCCAGCGCCGCCGCAATCAGCCCGAGGTTGCCGAACAGGAGCTCGATTTCGGCATGGGGCGCATCTCGAAAAGCTATCTTTTCTATAAGGGTTTTAAGAAAAATTCCCGTTATTCCGGTAAAGATAGTTGCGACGGCAATCAGCTTTACCGAGTCGGCCAATACCTTGCGTGAGGCAAAAAAACTTTTTTTCCAGGATTTCCGGAAATAGAAAATCACCGCAAACATGGTTCCGGTGTGAAGCATCACCAGCAGGAGGGTCATTTCCGGCGTGGTCGGATCGAGCCCCATGAGTTTTTCGGCGATAATGACATGTGCGGAACTGGAAACGGGCAGCAGTTCGGCTGCCCCCTGGATTACCGCCAGAACAAAAATTTTCAGAAAAGTCATAAAATCCTCAAGCAAATAATTTTCTGTGTAATACTAATCTCCTGCAACAAGTATTCCTCCCCCTTCAAGGGGGAGGCTAGGAGGGGGATGGGCTGCTTTGACGCCGAGAGACCCATCCCCACCCCGACCCTCCCCTTGAAGGGGAGGGAGTTTTTGATGGAAGCGTGAGATTGATTCCAATCAGGATTAATTTTTTTCGTGATTAGTGATCCTGTAATTTGCCGTCCAGTCCGTTTTTGTACAAGATGTCCGCTCCCTGGTAATATCCCAGCGCATCGACAAGCAATCCGTCATCAGGCTTTATTTCGTCCGTTTTCCCGTCGCGCCGGTCGAAACGGTAGTACTCCACCCCTTTCTTCGGAGCAAGGATTACCATTTTGTCTCCCTTCAGATAACCAAGCCTTTCGAATGTGGAAATAAACGCCCTGCCGTCCTTAATATCCGTTTTCAGGAGGTCCCTGCCGAGAAATCTTGTCCTGTAGCTGAAATTCATCAGGCCCAGCACGGTTGGAGCTATGTCGATCTGACTGGCCTGGATGTCGATTTTTCGGGGTTTGATCAGGCAGGGGGCGTAGATCATCATCGGAATCTGGTAATTCTTTATTGGCATGGCAGTCCTGCGGGCGCCTCCCGCGCAATGGTCCGCGACAAAGACAAACAGGGTCCGACCGAACCACGGCCGCCCGGCGGCCTCCTCCAGAAACTTTCCGATGGCGTAATCGGCGTATTTCACCCCTCCGCGCCTTCCCGCGCTTCCCCCTGCGGCGGGGATGTCGATTTTTCCGTCCGGGTAGGTGAACGGACGATGATTGGATGTGGTCATTACGATACTGAAAAAGGGCTTGCCGCCGGCGTATGACCTGTTCGCCTCCTTGACGACTTTCCGGAAAAGATCCTCGTCGCAGGCACCCCATGCGTTGTCGAAGGTTATTTCTTCCCGTGAGAAACCGGTCTTGTCGACGATGTCGAAGCCGTTGCGGGAAAAGAAATAGCTCATGTTGTCGAAATAACCGAGGCCGGCGTAGATGAATTTCGTATCGTATCCCCTGCTTTTCATCAGCGATCCCCAGGAGAAGAGATTTTCATTGCGGGGACGCCTGACCAGCGATGCGCCGGGAAGCGGCGGCCTGGACAGGGTTACGGCTTCAAGACCACGGACCGTCCTCGTCCCCGTCGCATAAAGATTGGTAAAAAACAGGGACATGTCGGCAAGCCTGTCGAGATTGGGCGTAAGGCCCAGCCTGCCGCCGAAAGCCTTGAGGAATTCACCGCTCATGCTCTCTTCGACAACGACTATTACGTTATATTTCATTTCGTCGGCCGGGTTCCTGATTTCTCGCGTCAAATCCCGCCAGTCCGCGCTTGCGAAATGGTTGCCGGGCTCCTTCACCATGTCTCTCAACCGCGAGAGTATCACCCTCTTGTTCCGGGTCGAGTAAAAGCGTTCGTAATCGAGGTCATTGCAGGAGTAAGCCGCCACCAGATTATAAAGCCCGTTTTCCGCAAGGTCGTCGGCACAGGCGTCACGTGAAATCGCGGAAAAAGAGAGGTCCATGAACAGGTAGGAAAGCACCGGCAGCATCACGACGGGTATTAATATTTTCAGCCTCTGCCTGAATGTGGTCAGCGCACCCAGTGATCGGTCGATATATTTTTTCAGAAAAAAGAAGAGGGGAATGTTCACCAAAAGGATAGCCAAGAGAATCCGGTTGACCGGATAGGATTCCCGTATGTTGCCGATTACCTCGGGAGCGTAGACCAGGTAATCGACGGCAGTGAAACTGTATCTCGAGCCGAACTCGGCAAAATAGAGATATTCCGCGACCATATCGAACTGCAGGGCGTATGTGATGATGAAACAGGCAACCCACGCGACGGGCCTGCAATTGAATATCCTGTCAGGCGTGAACATGGCGTAGATAACAAATGGTATCAATATGTAAGAGAAGGTAACGCAATCGAAGAAGAAACCGCACCCGTAGATCTTGGCCAGTTGGAACGCGTTCGGCTTCAGGACGGGGAGGGCCTCGCAGAGCAGGACGGTCCTGGTCACCACGGAAAAGGCGATAAATATCAGGAACAGGAGGAATAGTGGACTTAATCTGTTTTTTGTAAGCCGTAACATATGAATTTTATTTTATTTTTCAGGTTGGCTTCCAGTTCAATCCCAAAACCATAACAAAAATGAAATGTAAAGTCACCGGGAAATTCCGCGCGTCAAAATTGTGAAGGCGTCATGGATTCAGGGAATAATCAGTGCCCGTAGAAACCTCCGCTGCCCAGTATTTCAAGCATTTCCCCGGTAATCTCCTCCTGCCGGACATATTTGTGCAGCGAGTCAAGGTCGGAGATGCGCCTGGTGATGTTTTCCGAAGCGCCTTCCATGCTTTTCAGGCGGTACCAGTTCTCGCTCCTGACGGATTCCACGAAGCCCCTGTACAGGCTGACGCCGATGTATTGCTCCAGCAGCCTTTCGAAAATAATCCCCGTTTCCAGGTGCATGAGCGGAGGAGTAGTGGCAGGGCCGACGGAAACGACCCTGCCGACGGCCGGCGGTAGTATCTGTTCGACGGAAACTGCCGCCTGTTTCTCTGAAATCGAGGTATAGACAAGCGACAGCGTGTAATAATCCCTGTTTCCGTACAAATCCATCAGCCGGGCGATGCATTCCCGCAATGCCTGACGGATGCCGCTGACGCT
>DASRZQ010000088.1:0-3377 GCA_035686205.1 Geobacteraceae bacterium | reverse complement strand
ATTTTTCTGCGGCGCACGCGACACCGGTTGGGGCGCGGCTGGCTTTGTCGCAGGCGGGGGAGTTTTGACCACCGGTTTCGCGTTCGCGGTCCTTGCATTCGAACCGGCCTTTGATGTCTGCCTGGCGGCTTTCGGGCCGGTTCCGTGCCGTTTTTTATGATGCCTGATCTTCTTCCTGACCGGCTTGTGCCCGAAGGTCTTGTCCTGGTTCACATCGCCCGGGGCGAAGTCGATCAGCGTGTCCCGGTTGATCAGGACGTTGATCCTGCCCCCTTCCTTCCAGACTTTCTGGCATTCGATCTCGTCCCCGTTTTTCAGGTAAACGGTCTTTGCCAAAACCTTTTGAGAAAAGGCAAACATCAATGCAAGCGACATCAGGACCGCAACAACTGGCTTCATATTCAAGTTTCCTTTCTGTATTTTTGATTTCTGCCTGCTAAGGAAGGCTATCGGCCTTGAAACGGCTTAGATTGCGAAATAACTGAAGTGTGCCGCAACCAAGCGATTTAAGTTTTAACGGCTTCTCCCCAGTAATCTCCAGCAGAACATATGGATGCCTGTTACCCTTTACAAACTGATCTTCCATGCGGATATTTTCGATCTGAAAAACATAAAAGGTCTTGGCCCTGAACGGATAACGCACCCTGATGGAGTCATGCATAATCGTAATGGCGGCAGGTGTCAGGATGAAATCCCACGCGATCATATACACGATAAAAAGCAGACCTATGCTCAGAAAACAGTTCTGATTGCGCAGATATGCCAATCCGCCAATCGGCAGCACAATCCCCACGATGTTGACCAAGAAATACCAGGGTGGTTTTCCGTATGTAATAGGAAACTGCAGCGGGACATCGTCATTTATATGGGAAACTATGAATGCCCTGAGCTCGGAGAAGCGTTCAATCTGGTAGTCGACCCTGACTACGGAAGAATCGTTATTCGCCGTGAACTCCAAACGTTGAAGCAAGGGGCGCTCGCGAAGATTCCCGACATCATGCCAGTTCACGGTTTTTCTCGATCCGTCGGGCCTGCAGCAGGCCAGCCCCGTATCAGTGGTCTCTATCCACGCATCCAGACCGGAAAGATTGCGGAATGTATACCAGCCCGCAACAAAGAAGGCCAGCCCCGCACAAAGAAAGAAAACTACGCCGGCCGGACCCTTCGGCGGGTCAAACCATAAAATGCCCGTTTCTCCAATGCCGAACGCGATAAACCCCCACCCGCAAAGATGCATGATAATTTTCAGTTTTTTCGGAAAAGCGTAATATTGATTGTTCTGCACTTGCTGAAGTCCAATAAAAGTCCGGGAAAATTCTCAGACGTTATTTTGTTGAATGATACCATGTCATGCGCGCATTTTGTCACTGCACGGCACAAATCCTGCCCCAGGAGCAGTTAAGCATATTGTATACCGAAAGAAACATTCCAGGCCATTTTGTATCGCTGATATCCCTGAATTGCTTCCGTCCAGGTCCTTGAGACTTTATCAGCAGCCCATCCCCCTCCCAGCCTTCCCCTTGAAGGGGGAGGAGATTATTTTATTTCTTGGATGATCCGGCTGATCTCTTCAACGAGGACATCCACCGCGGCCTCGACTTCCGGTGTCAGGCCTTCTCCGATTATTTTGGGAGGAATGATGGTAACGCCCCGGATTTCCCACTCGGGAAAAGGGTCGACGACCCTGAGCGTTTCGAGACAGGCCATAACCGAAGCAATATCGGTCTGGTGGAACGAGGGCGCGAAGGCGCGCCGGAGTTTGGCGGCGCGGACGATCTCGCCCGGCGTCTCTCCTTCGAACGCGTCGACGAAGATGAATCTTTCCGCCTGGTCCAGGAGTCCGGCAATCTCGAAATGATCACCTTCCAGGACATGGAGAAAAACCGCTGGATTGCCTTCCCAGGTCTTTTTCAGCCGGAGGACGACCTCCACGCCGGCGCCGTCGTCTCCCGCAATCGTATTGCCGATTCCTATTACGGCAATAGCCTTCATGCTCAGTATATCCTGATTTGATAAACGCACTGGCCGGAGCCGCGCTCGGCATTCATCAGCCTCAGCCTGGCATTTCCCATTTTCCCGATGTATCCGGACAGGTAATAGAAAAAGAGGGTGCAGAGCTCCCCGCCGAGGGGAATATTTTCCTTGCCGCACAAATCCCGGACAAAGCACCCGTTAACCCGTATGGTGAGCTTGTCGTCTCCTTCCGTTTCCGCATCGACTTCCCATGCAGGGGAAAATTCCTCCCCGGCAAGCCGTATGGCCTCTTCGAGGGAATTGCATGGCCGGTAGCGGGGTAGCCGACTGGCAAGGGTTCGGCCGGCAAGCGTCCCGACCGCCGGGAGCCCGGAGCCCAGCGTCTGCCTGAAAACCGCGGCCACGGACAGAAGCCTTACGCCAAGATCGGTCAGCGCCTTGTCCCATTGTTCCGCGGCGCCCGGTAAGTTGAGCGCTTTCAGGGAATCTGCCGGGATGCCTGACGCTAACTTCAATGCGCGAGGATCGTGGTAATAGGCCTCGGACAGGGTGACACCCCTGTGCTCTATTGCCGTCGCCGGGCAGATCTCCGCGCAACCGAGGCAGCCGAAACACTCTTTCGCCTTGACCGTCTCGGCGACGCACTTTTCTTCATTGAATGAAAATACCCCGGTGCTGCAATAATCAACGCAAAGCGCGCAGCCGACACACGCTTTTTCGTCTATGGCAATCTCGATCATATGTCGCGCCTCCTTGAGATGGTTCGAAGGGTTTCCCCGCCCCGGCGGATGGCCACCTCCATCGGCATGCGCCCCGAAGCGTGGGTGGCGCAGGCAAGACAGGGATCGAAGCAGCGGAGGGCGAATTCCATGCCGTTCATCAGCAGGGCGTCGTCTCCGGCGGGCAGGAAATGCCCGGCCACCGCGGTGATGGCCGCATCGATGGCGTCGTAGTTGTTCTGCGTGGCGACGATCAGGTTGGCCTCGGCGACCCTGCCTTCCGCATCCGCCACATAATCATGGATCAGAACACCGCGGGGAGACTCGATCATGCTCCTGTACCTCCCTTCGCCGGGAACCGCGTCGACACGGATTGGCCCGCCGGCAAGCTCGCCGGCCGCGATATCCGTCATTCTTTCGCAGCAGTAAAGCATTTCCACGAGCCTCGCCTCGATGTAATCCGGCGCCGAAAGCCGGGGCCGGCCTTTGCCGTGGAAGGCCCGAAGCGCCTCGTTGGCCCGGTGCGTGCAGAAATAATTGTTCACGTTGAGCCGGGCCAGCGGGCCGACAAAGTAGCCGGCCGGGTCGGCGGACCGGAGATTCACCGATTTCATGTGTGAAGAAGGCATGACATGCTCGACCAGGTGTTCGGCGTAATCGGCGGCGGCAAAGGTGCGCACCGTC
>DASRZQ010000087.1:0-46523 GCA_035686205.1 Geobacteraceae bacterium | reverse complement strand
GAAATCGCAAAAGTGGTTATCGGCCAGGAAGAGATGATCGGCCTGATGATTCATACGCTTCTCTCCAAGGGGCACATACTGCTCGAGGGAGTGCCCGGGCTGGCGAAAAGCCTTGCGGTTGAAACATTTGCAAAAGTCATCGGCGGCAATTACAGGCGCTTCCAGTTCACCCCCGACAAGATGCCCAGCGATATCACCGGCACCATGGTGTGGGACGAGAAGGACAGGAAGTTCGAATTTTATTTCGGCCCCATATTCTGCAATATTTTCCTCGCCGACGAAATAAACCGGGCGTCGCCGAAAGTTCAATCCGCACTGCTGCAGGCGATGCAGGAAAAGGAAGTAACCGTCGAGTGCATGCGCTACGATATCCCGCATCCGTTCATGGTGCTCGCCACGCAGAACCCCATCGAGCAGATCGGAACTTACCCGCTGGCGGAAGCCCAGGTCGACCGCTTCATGGTTAAATATGACGTCGGCTATCCGGGGAAAGATGAGGAGTTTGAGCTCATACGGAGAAAAAACACCAACTTCGACCAGCTAAAGGCTGATGTAAAAACGGTCCTCACCCTCGACGACATTACAGCCATCCAGCAGCTCATCCACGACCGGGTGCGGGTGAGCCGGAACGTCATGAACTATATCCTGAATATCTGCATCGCCACGCGGCCCCGCGATACCTATGCCCCGCAAGAGCTTGACGCGGATATTCACCGCTACATCAGGCTCGGTGCTTCGCCACGGGCGCCCGAATCGCTACTGGCGCTGGCAAAATCGTATGCGTTCAGCCGGCACCGGGACTTTGTCAATTTTGACGACGTGGCGACCTGCGCCGCGCATGTGCTCAGGCATCGCATACTGTTAAACGGCACCGCGCTGACGCAGCAGATCAGCGCCGATATGCTGGTTCAGGAAATCCTGAAAATGATTCAGCCGTACTGAAATGAAAACCATGGCAAAATCGGAACAAGAGCTGCTTTCCAAAAAAGAGCTTCTGGAAATATTTGTCAAGCACCGGGTGCACTCGCCATTCCCCGGCGACTGGGAAAGTATTTTCAAGGGGCTGGGATACGAGTTCTGGGCGCTCCGGGAGCTTGAGCCCTCAGATCCGTTCAAGAACATCGACTGGAAGGCCAAGGCAAAAACCGGAAAGTACTATGTGCGGGAGTATCTTGCCGAGAGCTATTTCAACGTCATGCTTCTGTACGACATCAGCAGGTCGGTGGGGTTCGGCAGAAAGGAGCTGCTTCAGGCGCACATCGCCGTGTCGCTGGCATACAGCGCCATGCTGAGTAATGACGGCTGCGGCCTGATTCTTTTCGCCGACGACATTGTCGAGTACATTCCGCCGCGCATGGGCAGGTCGCATTACCTGGAGATTCTCAATGCCATTGCCAATGCCGAGCCGGTTGAATGCGGCGCAACAAACCTGGGCGTCGCCCTGACCCAGCTCATAAATGAAGTGCCGGAGAGCCTTACCTTCATACTGTCCGATTTCATGTATCCGCTTGATTTCAGCTACAGCTTTCACTACACGGTACACGGAACCAACAAGCATGAGGTAAAAGCCGTCCAGGTGCTCGAGGAATGCGAAATCGAGCTGCCGCCCGACGCAAACGGAATCTTCCCGCTCCATGACTATGAGAGCGGCAAAACGGTGTCGCTCGACCTGAGCAAATGGAAAGAGTACAACGATACCATGAGCGGGCTTCGCGCGGACACCAGAAACCGCCTGAACCGCGCGGGCATCGATCTTTTAACCATCAGCCCGGCGGATGATTTCGCGCGGAAAATTAATGCGTTTATGAAAAGACCTCCTTCAACCTATTAGGCAACGGGTATGCACACCATGAATCACTGGATCAAAAGATACATTGCGATAGTATTTGTCCTTATTTCTTGTGCCATTCAAACGGCTGCCGCTGAACCGGTGACAGCTCCCGGTTCCGCAACAGGCGGGAAAAAGGTCGCCGCTCCATTTTCCCTGGACTCCGTATGGTTTTATCGTGACGGGACCAGAGTTCTGCCGGAGATCAGCAAGCGCTGGCTCACGGTTGTTTTTGATTCCCGCGACCCGAATGTAATCCAGGAGAAGGCCATGGCTATCATAAGCTCCCATGACCGCTTCGTTGATTATTTCTGTGACCGCAACCTTGCCGAGGACGCCTGTTTTTTCAGGATGCGCGATGGCCAGAAACCTGAAGATATAAGCCGGCTTATCAACCAGCTGGATCAGGATGAAGCGGTCAAATATGTCCACCCGACTCTGGTGCTCAACAATAAAACGTACGCATTTTTCAATGCATTTCAGCTGGGATGGAAAACGGGAGTTGACAAGACGCAGCAGGAGGCGCTGCTCGGCTCGGCACATGTGGCCTTCGATGAAAAAGGAAACCGCTACACTGTCGACGTTACGGCAATACCCTATTTCAAGGCGCTGGACCTGCTGGCCGAAGACATCAGGGTGCTCAGGGTGACACCATATCTGGTTGAAATCAAGCCGTCAATCAGCACGAATTTGTCTTTTCCCATGAGTGGAGGAAACATCGGCGACAGTATCCCGTTTACACTTGCCATTACCTTTTCGAACCGGGTGAGCATCGATCCAAGCTCCATTGCCAACCTGAATCTGCGGCCGTCAAATCTCCAGAAAGAGCTGTTCGACTGCACCTTTGAACCGTATGATTATGCAAAAGCAGTTACAAAGAGCCCCATTGTCATTTCCGGCCGGGTTAAATTTTACGCCCCCGGGGAATACACCATTCCGGCTGTTACGATCAATTATTCGTGCCCGTCCTGCTCTGACAGCTCCGAGCGCTCAATAGACACGAAACCGGTCCTGTTTAAAGTATCCTCCATGATACCGACAGATAAATCGGAAAACCGGCTGATCGTGCCGTCCGATCCCGTTAATCCTGATTTTCGCCTTGCCGCCCTGCACCAAAAGTCCCTGCATTACCTGTGGCTTGCCATCATCTGTTTTGCCGGTCTCACTACGTGCGCTTCATGGCTGCAACTCATGCGCCGCAGAGTCGCCGCCGAACGGGACAGGCCCAGGGTGCGGACAAGGGAAGATCTGCTGGCCGAGCAGCTGCGCACTTTGTTGCATGCCTCCCCGGCTGCTCCACACTGGAGTTATCTGGCTGAAATCGGCACCCTGATGCGCGAGTATCTGGTCGTATTGTACGGCATTGATTCAAAATTTCGCGGGGGGAGCGGCACACAGTTTATGGAAACTATCAGAGCGTATGTTCCCCCGGAATGCGCCGATGCATTGAGCGGTATCTTTGCCGACATTGATAATTGCGTTTCCCTTGAGTCGGAGCATTATCAGGATATTGACAAGCTGCGACATGAAATAACAAAGGTTGTTGACCGGACGACACCCGACACCGCGGCGAACGGGTAACCCACTATGAGCATCCAGTATCCATGGGCACTGCTGCTCCTGGCAATAATACCGGCAGTGCTCGTTGTCAAAAGAAAATACGCCGTCAGAACCGGATTTTCCTGGGTTTCGGCGCTCGGCCGGGACCTTCAGCCCACGCCGGTAAAGGAACATGGTGTCGATGTGCTTGCCGCCGCCGCCATGGTCCTGATCGTGCTTGCCGTCGCTAATATCCAATATTCAAGCTACTGGCAGAAAACGTATCTTGAATCCAGGTGGATAATGATGGTCCAGGATCTTTCCGGTTCCATGGGAAGGCCGAGCGATGAGACCGGCGGCGCAACGCTCGGAGATGTCGCCCTTGAGGGAGCGCACGTTTTTATCGATATGCGAAGAAAAGACGATCTCATCGGCATTATTGCCTTTTCCAACACCGCGCAGCTGATAGCCCCTCCCTCGTTTGACAAGGAAATTCTCACGAAAAAGCTCGAACTGTTGAGCAGACAAAGTGATTCCCGTATTTTCAGAGAGCTGACAGTGGGGGGTGAGACCAATGCATCATACGCCGCCTGGCTTGCCGTGTGCGTTTTCTTCATGTTTCTTCCCGAGGAAAGCCAGCCATCCTACGAGCAGATAAACGATTTGCGCTACTCGCTCATGGGGGGGAGCGTTACCGCAATGGATATTCCCGAAAAATTGAAAAAAATAAATTTCGGCCAGGGAATGGCTATCGTACTGTTTACGGATGGCCGTATAGAAGTGAACAAAAGCGCCGAGGATGTTCAAAAGGGGCTTCTCAACTTTGTCAACGTGATAGAGCTGATCAAAAAGCTGGGCATAAAACTCTATCTCATAGTCGTGGGCGGCGACGTTAACAGGGAAGTGCGCCTGGCCCTTGAGGGGCCTGCCGGTGAATCTTCCTCGGGTCACATATTTTACATGCCCCGTACCTTCGACAGAACGCAGATTACCGCTGTGTACAACAAGATAAACAATATGGAGGAAAACCGGCTGCTGGTAAAACTGGAGAAACGGAAAAAGGATACCAGGGGGCCGCTTGCACTGGCAGCTGCAGGCATTTTAGCCGCATATTGCTTTTTACACATTCTACCCTCAACCAGGAAGATATGAATGATGAAGATTAAGATCAACAGGACCATGGCAATTATCATTTTCTTGGCCGTAATTATGGCACTCCTGGGAATATACGGTGCCTGGCAGTTCGGCGCCGCTGAAGTGCGGGAAGTGCGCTACAGGCATCTTCAGCAGGGACTGCGAAGTGCGGACGCTGTTGCCGATGACGGCGCCGCAGTGGCGGCTTATAAAAAGCTGCGCCCGGCGCTTCCGGAAATTCAGTTGCGCATTCTGCAGCGACAATGGCGCATTGCACTGGAACTCCTGCAATACATGCAGCGGGCCGGGTCCAATGCCGAACTGCAGAATGAGGCGGGCGTTTACGGCACCCGGCTTAAAAGTCTTCTTGACGAAATGCTTGACCGGTGCGCCGGCTTGCTGGCTGATACGGCGTCTCTACGCCCTGACATGGTGTGGCAGATATACAACGCAGCCGGGTCGGCCAAGCTGCTGAATGCATTTGTGATGCTCGAAAAGGGGGAAAATGCGGATAAAGTACAGGGCGTTGTGCGCGACGCGCTGACAGACTACAAGGCCGCCATAGACGCCGCGGATAAATCCGGCGCGCCGCCTTTTCAGAGAAATATTCCCCGCTGGAACTTCGAATTGCTCAACGGGGAGGAGTACGTCAAGAAAATTGAGGCTGCCATGACCGATATGGAAAAAAACCAGGCGCTTAAAGAAAACCTTGAAACGGTGTTGCCCGAAATGGGCGGATATGCCCCGGGCGAGCCCATAGAGACGAAGGTAAAAAAATAAATTGATTAGCAACAATCTTCCGCTAGCCCCCTCATCCGCCCCTTCGGGTCACCTTCTCCCTCATGGAGAAGGGATGGATATTTCCCCTCTCCATGAGGGCATAAGCGCTAACTTTGAGTCCTTCGTCCCTCCCCTTGAAGGGGAGGGAGAATAACAGGGGTGTTTTTGCTTAAGTTAGCGCATATGCTCCATGGGGGAGAGGGTGGCGCATAGCACCGGGTGAGGGGTGAATGTGAACCGTCGTCCGAGGAAGCGAACGATTGGCGCTAAGCTAAAAAACAAGAGGCTCCTTGCAGATGAATCTGGAAAACAGCGGCTATTTATGGCTGCTTCTCGTCATTCCCTGTTTCGTTTATTATTCACTTGTATCCCACAGGAAGGCGAGCAATTGGCTGTACCGGTTTGCCCGCATTAAAAAACGGCTCATTCCCCATGTGGTTTCAACTCTTTTCTTCAGCCTTGCGCTGGGTGCTGTCATTTTTTCCCTGGCCGAGCCCAGGGTGCAATATACCAGAGTCGTGTTTAACCGCAGCGGCATTGATGTCGTGATTGGGATTGATGTCTCAAAATCGATGCTTGCGGAAGATGAATTTCTTCCCGAAGAGGCCAAAAAGCTCTTTGCCTTGCCAAACCGGCTGAACCGGGCACGCTATTGCGCCCTCAGCATCATCAGCGCACTGCGGGGGGAACGTGCGGGTGTTTTCATGTTTGCCAGCAAAGGTGTTCCGATTATTCCGCTGACCGCCGACTATGGATACTGCCAGTACATTCTGAAACACTTCAATGAAGCCACCATTGCCATCCCCGGCAGCGATCTGAGCCAGGCGATTGCGACCGGTGTTTCCATGTTTGAAGACACTTCCCGTAAAACCGTCAAAACCATTGTTCTGATTTCAGATGGCGAAGATATCAGTGATGACAAGTCTCCGATTTATGAAGCCGCACAGCGTGCCGCTACGCAGGGAATCGCCATCTACACGGTCGGCACGGGAACGGGAAGAGGCGTTCTGATCCCTGTCAGGGATGCCTCGGGGGCCGGAATATCGGACTATTACCGGGATGAGGACGGATCCTACCTGAAAACGAGACTGGAACCGGATACATTAAACAGCATTGCCACCATAACCGGAGGGCGCTACTTTCGCGCGCGCGACGAGCACAGCGAGGATAACATAGTTGATGCCATAGTAAAGCGCGCCCGAACGGTCGAGTATTCCAGGGTCGCGGAACCTGCGTGGTTCCACCTGTCCCCGCTGTTGCTCATTGCAGCCCTCGTATTTTTTATCATTGGCATAATCGCCGGACGCTGAGAATGGTGTTATTTCCGCGGTGGTTATACATTCCATCCCTGTTGCGTAGGGGCGATCCTTGCTCTTGCGCGCCAGAGCGCTGCCTCCTCCGCCGAAGTAGCCAGGCTACGAAGGCCGGGTCAGCGCACAGGAGTGTGATCGCCCTCCTTGGGCAGACACGAAGTCTGCCTCTACGTCCTCACTCAACCAGCAGAAACGCATATCGTTTCATCTCCTGGTTGTACCCGGTGAGAACCTCAATGGGAAAGCCGGCACTTCGCACCGTTGAAAAAACATCCACCGCCAAAGCCTCCGGACATGGACGAGCCATTAACGGATTTCTGCATTCCGCCCGCGTCCCCAGACACTCTCCGCAAAGCCGGCATTCGTCCATAAACAGCAGAAAGGCTTTATGATGACCGGCCAGGAAAGCTTCACGCTCAAGAGAAAGCAGGGCCAGATTCTTCTTTCTGCTCCATTCTTTTCTGTCATTCGGGTCGTTCAGTTTCTCGGTTATCTGCAAGACCAGGATATGGTCATATTCGGCGAACAGTTCCCGGCATTCGGAAACGGAAGGAACAGCCGGTGGACAACATCCCTTTTTCCCGTAGGAATCGCACCCGAACATGCATTTGAACCGCACCCACTGGCGAACCTGAACATCTTTGCCGGAAATCCACCTGAAATCAGGAAAGCCGTGTTTGCAAGCAAGAGTTTCAATGGATTGTTTATCTATCATAAGTTTTCCTTATCGGCATTTAAGGAGGTGATTTTCCTACAATACAATCATACCGTAAACTTCCCCAAAAATGAGTCATGAAAAGGCGGAGTTTCCGGCGATCCATAAGCACAAGGAGGTCCGAATGCAGAGATCCGGTTTCACCGAAATCCAGATTTTCATCATTCTCGAAGAGGGCGATTTCAGCACATTGTAAGTATCTGATTTTATTTCCAAACATTACAATTTTTTCTGCTTTGGTTGATTAAAACTTTACGCACGATATCATTTAATATATCCTTCCGGTATTACGTTTTACAAACTTTGTAGCACAATCCCGATTTTTTTTAAGGGCCAAGACAACGGAGGAAATACTCATGCACATGGCGGACGCGCTTCTCTCACCCGGCGTCGGCGGAACGATGTGGGCGGCCTCGGCAGGCGCCATCGCATACTGTTCACGGAAGATTCACGCGGACGCGGATAACAGGAAGGTTCCTCTGATGGGTGTTCTGGGGGCATTCGTCTTTGCGGCGCAGATGATAAACTTTACCATACCCGGCACGGGCTCCAGCGGCCATCTCGGCGGCGGACTTCTTCTTGCGATCCTTCTCGGCCCGCAGGCGGCCTTTATCACTATCGCCTCGGTACTGGTCATCCAGGCCCTTTTCTTCGCCGACGGCGGCATACTGGCTCTTGGGTGTAATATCATCAACATGGGCTTCTTCTCCGCATTTGTCGCCTATCCCCTTATATACAGGAAAATCGCGAACGGGAAACCCGGCCGGATGCGGATGACCGTCGCCGCCGTGGCCGCGTCCGTCGTCGGGATGCAGCTCGGCTCCATGGCGGTGGTCCTGGAGACCTTCTTTTCCGGCGTTTCAGAGCTGCCGATACTGAAATTCGCCCTATTGATGCAGCCTATTCACCTGGCGATAGGGGTCGTCGAGGGGCTCGTAACCGCGGCGGTTATCACTTTCATCGCCAGGGCACGTTCGGACATTCTCGACTGCGCCGATAACGCCTGCGTCGCAAAACACACCGCCCGCAACGTTGTCCTTGCATTTCTGGCGGCCGCGCTCGTAACGGGCGGCGCGCTGTCCTGGTACGCCTCCCGGAATCCCGATGGCCTGGAATGGGCGGTAGCCAGAGTCACAGGACAAAAGGAGGTCCGGGCTTCCGGACCTGTCCATTCGTTTATTTCCGGGCTGCAGAACAAAATTGCCCTTATGCCCGATTATGCTTTCAGGAAAGATGCGGCGCCGGACAAGATGCCCGACGCGCAGCCACACGTGCCGCGCGCCGAGACATCCGTATCGGGGATTGCCGGCGGCCTGATGACCCTTGCCATGGTCCTCGCCATCGGTTTCGCCCTCAGGAGAAGAAGCGAAAAAGGGTGAGGCCGCCCTCACTTCAGAGCAAAGCTCGGGGTCAGAAAACTAGTGAGATAGACGGTAGTTCCATTGTTATCATATGACGCAGAGAAATTGGCATAAGTGAGCGCCGCGATCGTGCTTTGGCTGAGCGTCACTCCAGGGGCCACAACGCAGGTCAGCCGCGCATACTCACCGGCGTTGAACCCGGAAGGCCCGGAAACCGAGATGCTCACCAGCCTCGTATTGCTGGTATAGCTTCCCACGACCATCTTGTTTGCTGCTGGGATTGCGTCCAGGGCGCTCCCCGCGACCAGCGCCGTCGAACTTATCTGATTCGGGTCGGCGGGATCCGTGGCCACCGATACTCCAGCGGGCAGGTTGAACTCGATATGGATCCCTTCAATCTGTGGCATCAGTGGCTGCGTGGCTGTGACGGAAAGGGATACAACCGCAGTTGTGCTGGTTGGCCCGCTACTGTTGGTGCCGCCGCCGCAGCCGGAAAGCACGGCAATCCCCGCCACCAATAAAACTCCCGCTATCGATTTCCATTTCATACTTTGACTTCCTCCTTGTAATCTCTTACCAGCCGAGTCCCACGGCCTTGCGCAGGATCAGGATGGCATCGTCTAAGCCTATCGTTCCGTCGGGTTCCGACACACTATTAACCAGCGGCGCCACATCGCCCCGTTTCAGTTGCTCGGCATTCAGAGTCATAAGGTTGACCGTCACCTTCATGGCCATGAGCGCGTCGGCGATGTCGATCTTGCCGTCGCCGTTTATGTCGCCGCTTGAGGTAAGCGAGTAGATGACATTGCGCTGAACCGTGGCGGTATTGCTGTTTGCGTCCGTCGCAGTAACGACGATGTCGTAATTCTTCTCGGCGGACAGGTTGAGCTGCTGCTGGAAGGCTCCGCCTGTTGCCACAGCCGGGGTGTAGGTCTGGCCGTCAAGGGTAATATTTACCGTAACCGGAGGCGAGGTGGAGGAGGAAGCCGTGCCGGTGAGGGTGATCGTCTGGTCGGCCGTGACCAGGTCGTTTGCTGGACTGGTGACGGCAAGGTCAGGCGCCGACGAATTGCTGAAAATGGTCAGTTTGGCGCTGCTTGTGTTGCTGCCTGCATCGGTCGCAGTCACCACGATGGTGTTCATGCCCGCGGCCAGATTGACGGTGACCGTGAAATTGTTGTTGGTCTTGGCGGCGGCCAGTGCCGCGCCGCCGTTAACGCTTGCCTCTACCGTTGCGGCGGACGACGTACCGGTCACGGGGACCATCGTCTGGGTGCTGGTGCTGCCGTCAGCCGGTGAGGTGATAGTGAGCGAGGGAGCCGTTGGTGTGAGGGTGATGGTTCGGGTCGAGGTGGTCTGGTGCCCGGCGTTGTCGGTGGCGACGATGATTATGTTATTTGCGCCCAGTGCGAGCTGGATCGGGAAGCTGAAGCCGCCGTCGGACAGCAGCGGGACCGTAGTGCCGTTTAAGGTGAGCGACTGGATGCCATTGGGGCCGGTGACCGAGCCGCTGATGTTGAGAACAGGGCTTGTCGTGACCGCGCCGTCGGAGAGGGTGGAGACGGTCAGGGTCGGCGGGCTGGCATTGAATTGGACAGTCAGGGTGAAGTTCTGGGTCGCATTGGATGAGACGCCGTTCGAGGCGGTAAAGATCAGATTGTAGACATTGTTCGTCCCCACTGCCGGGGTGCCGCTGAGCACGCCGGTCGCCGCGTTGAAGGTGATGCCGCTGGGCAGCGTGCCGGTTTCGCTGAGCGTCGGGGCCGGGTAGCCGCCGGCGGTTACGGTGAATGTTCCGGCCGCGCCGATGGTAAAGGTCGCGTTGTCGGCGCTGGTTATGGTCGGGACCCGGTTGACGGTCAGGGTGAAATTCTGGGTCGCATCCGCGCCGGATGTGTTATGAGCGGCTAAGGTTATGTGGTAGACGCCGTCGGTCCCAACCGCCGGTGTGCCGCTGAGCACACCGGTCGCCGCGTTGAAGGTGACGCCCGAGGGCAGCGCGCCCGATTCGCTGAGCGTCGGGGCCGGGTAGCCGGTGGCGATTACGGTGAATGTTCCGGCGGCGCCGATGGTGAAGGTTGCGCTGCTGGCGCTGGTGATGGCGGACGCTTCGTTGGCCGTCTGGGTCACTGCGGCAGAGGAGGAGTCATAGTTCGCATTGCCCCCGTAGGTGGCCGTGATCGAATGTGCTCCGGCCGCAAGCGTTGAAGTGGTGAATGTGGCCTGTCCGCCTGCGCCCAGGGTTGCCGTGCCGATGGTTGTCGGCCCGTCCATGAAAGTCACCGTGCCGGCAGGGATGATTGTGACGCCGGTCACGGTGGCGGTAAAGGTAACCTGCTGGCCCGCGGTCGAGGGGTTGGGCGAGGATGTGAGCCCGGTAGTGGTTGCAGCCTTGTTTAGGGTGAAGCTCTGGTCGCCCCCGTAGGTCGTTCCCGAAGTGTTCACGGCAACTGCCCGGTAATGGTAGGTCGCGCCCGGAACGAGGCCGGTGACGGCCGCGCTGACGGCGGTGTCGGTCGTGCCGCTGACCGGGCTCGCCGCGGCTGTGATGCTGCTGCCGTATGTTGTGTCATGTCCGTAGTCGAAACTGACGGCGGTCGATAACGAGTTGGCATTGACCGTGCCGTTCAGGGTCGCATCGATAGCGAGGATACCCGTGGCTGCGTTGGTGACGGCGGTGGGAGGAATGACCGCGTAGCTGAACACCGTGCCGCTGGCGGTTCCGCTGTAGACGGTCTTGCCGTCGGGACTCAGCGCCAGGGCGGTTATCACCCGGTCCCCCAGGCCGGTGGCGAAGGGGCCGGTGCCGGTCCAGGTGTTGGTGCCCGCGCTGACAATGCCCGGGGTAATAAGGCCCACGAGCATAACAAACAACATCAGCAAAACTGTGTTACTTCGCATGGCATTCTCCTTTAATTCAGATTGAAGGAAGAACATTGAAGGTTGAAGGCAAAATCTTCAAAACCGATTTTCGTCGCATTGCGTTTTCCTTTTTTTTCAGGCTGAAGGTTGAAGGCTGAAGACTGAAGTAAAATCAGGTTGATGAAAGACTTTCCACTCGCTATTTGCCTTTCCTTCTACCTTCCACCTGCCTTCCTACGGCAACCCGCTGTTAAACGCATTCCACGTCGCGCCTCCGTCCGCGCTCACGAACACCCCCGCCTCCGTGCCCACGTAGAGCCTGCCGTTGCCATCGATGGTCAGTGAAAGCGTGTTCAGATTCGTCAGCCCCGTATTGGCGCAGGCGGTCCAGACAACGCCGCTGTTTACGCTTTTGAAGACCCCGCCGCCATAGGTTGCCGCAAAGAGCTTCGTATTGTCGCTCTTGTTGATCACCAGCGCCTTGATCCGAAGATTGGCCGGCTGGGTTGTCGCTGCCGTCCACAAACCGCCGCTGTTCGTGCTTTTCCAGACACCGGCCCCGTCCAGACCTGCATAAAGCGTTGAAGAGGTCGTCGGGTCGATTACGATGGTCACCGGCGGCGTACTCGAAGGATCAGGCGTCAGGCTGCCATTGACGGCCGTCCACGTGCCGCAGTCGGAACTGGTGAAGATACCGCTTTCCGTTCCGACGTAGAGGTTGCCGATGGCGTCGCAGGCTAGCGACAGCACGTTCCGGTTGGCCGGCTGGCCGGTGCAGGCGCTCCAGGTTGAGCCGCCGTCCGCACTGGTGAAGACACCGCTTCCATAGGAAGCAGCAAAAAGGACGGTGTAGGCCGGCGCCCGGAGCAGCATGGCCTTTAACCGGTTGCTAGCCGGCTGGCTGGTAGTGGGATTCCAGCTTCCACCGCTGTCGGCGCTGGCATAGACGCCGCCGCCGTCCACCGCGGCAAAGAGCCTGCCGGAGGTGTTCGGGTCGATGACGATGCCCGTAACCCGGCCGGGAAGTGTGGTCACGTCGATGGTATTGGAACTGACCGTCGTGACGTAGCCGATGTAGGCCCGGACGCGGTAATGGTAGCCGCTGCCGGGGGCCAGGCCGCTGACCGCAACGCTGGTGCTGCTGCCCACGTCCCTGTTCTGGTAGCCGCTGACAAAACCGGTAAAACTGCTGTCCGTGGCAACATCCATGTAATATCCGGTCGCGCCGCTGACCGCGCCCCAGTTGGCGGTGAAACCGGCGTCGGTTACACCGGTTGCCGCCGTGGCGGTAGGGGTCGCCAGCCACTGGGCGTAGAGCGTGGCATCCTCGGTAAAACTGCAGGTCGCGCCGTCGGCGTAAAACACGCCGGAACCATCGGAGACCGTGTCCCAACCGGAGAAGGAATAGCCGGTGCGGGTGAAGGCATTGAGCGATAACACTGTGGGGGTGTTGGCTGTCTGAGGCGTCATCGTTCCGCTGCCAAGATTGGCGTTGAAGGTTACGGTGTGGTTCGGCGGCTGGGTTGTGAAGGAGACGACCGAACCGAACGCGGTCCCCACCGAGTTCTGGCCGATGGCGCAGTAGTAGTAGCTCGTCCCTGGCGTGAGTCCGGAAATGGCCTGTGAGTATGCTTGCGCCGAATTGCCCGACCCCAGCGAGGAGCCGCCGGTGGCCGGCGCTCGGGTGCCGAAGGTGTCGTTGCAGGCGCCGGGGTTGGCTGTGTCGTAACGGAACCAGCCGGTCGCGGACTCCCCTCCCGGATTCGCCGTGCCGTTCAACTGGGCCGTGGTGCCCGTCAACGACGTCGCGCCGTTGGTAGTGACCGAGGGGAGGACCGCCTGCGTGGTGAAGCTCATGACCGCGCCGAAGGTCGTCCCCACCGGGTTCGAGCCGATGGCGCAGAAGTAGTAGGTCGTTCCCGGATTCAGCCCCGAAATTGCCTGTGAGTAGGGGGCGGCCGAGCTCCCGGAACCCAGCGACGCGCCGCCGCTTGTGGGAGCACGGGTGCCGAAGGTATCGTCGCAGGCGCCCGGGTCGGTGGTGCTGTAACGGAACCAGCCGGTCGCGGCAGTACCGTTCGGGTTGCCCTGGCCGTTCAGGGTCGCGCCGCTGGCGGTGACACTTGATGCCGCATTGGTGGTAATAGTGGGAGGTACCGGCACGTTGCTGGCAGTCACCGTATTGATGGCGTCCGAGGTGTCGCCGCTGGTAACCTTCGTGTCCCAGTCGTCGGCAGCCGCCAGATTGTACGTGGTGCCTCCCGTAGAGGCCGTGCCGTTTTTGTTGATGATCTGGTTGACCGCCGCCTTGTCCGTCGCATTCAGGGTGACCGAGAAGCTTGGGGCGCTGCTCGCCGTCACGTTGCCGGTGGTCAGGGTATAGGTTTGCCCCCCCTCGCCGGTCAGGGTCAGCTTGTTTACGGCAATAATGTCGCCCGGCACCATATCGAGGCCGGCCACTGCCAGGACCCCGGCAGCGGCGTTGTAAGTGACGCTGGTGATGGCGGGAGGGGGCGCATATAAATGCATGGTGTATACGCCCCTGTTCCAATCGTTATAGTTCCAGTAGAGAAATCCCCGCTCCCTGCCGGGGTCGAGAACGTCCCAATTCGGATCCCCTGGGTTCGTATCGAGAAGGCGATTACCTTCCACGAGGTTCCCGGAATTGTCGTAAAGGTTCACGGTTGGGCTACTATCCAGGTAATGGAGAAAACCGCCTTCGTTGAGACCGCGGATTTTGCCGATGTAATCGGGTATCGTAGGCGAACCGCCGGACTCCGTGCCGGCGGTGCCGTCCGGTTGAAATATCCTGCGCATCACGTTCCCCGTCCCCGATAAATAGATGGCGGCGAAGTTGTCGTTCGACAGCGCGGTCACCTCGCTTGCCGGATAAGTACCCCTGGAAACGGTGGAAAGATTGAAGACATTCGCGCCGCCGACCTGTGAGATGGTGCCGTCGTTGTTGTACAACACGCCGAAATACTGGGAGCTGGTATCCCCATCGTTGCAGTAGGACGTGAGCATCATTTTCCCGTTGCGGTTGGCGGCAATGGAGTAGGCGCCGGGGGCGGTGCAGCCGGTCACTTTCGGGATGGTGCTCGGACCGGCAACCGAGGTGCCGGAGGGATTGAAGATACGGAGTCTATAGTTAGTTGCAGGATTGTCTGCCTGGTAAAAGAAGGCAATGTTGCCGTTGGAGAGCTCCGCGCCGCCGGTATAGGCGTTATAGGTAGATGTCCCGTCATTGATGTCCGTTGCCGATTTTATGATGGTTCCGCTTGGATCGATAATGAGGAACTGGAATGGCGCCCCCCCCTGAGCTGTTGCTGTACCCTCCCAGGTTACGACTACGTTCCCGCCGGACAGGCCGTAAATGTGACGCAACAAGGAGTTGCTCAACCGCGTCCCCGTCGTGATATCCGTCGTATAGACGGTTGCTCCGCCTGTGGTCACCATGCGGACATACGATTTCACGAGATTAAACGCATCGTCATAGGTATTGACAAACAGGGCTATTCTGTTGCCGGGCAGCTTGGCTACCATATCGACATACGCTGTAGTAGTTGGCGTCCCCGTTTTATCGTCGAGATCGGTCACGGTGAAGTCGACTTTCGGCACGGTGGTATGATCTATGTAGAATGCCTGGGCGGTGTGTACATAGAGGAAGAGACAGAAAGAGAGCAGGAGCAGCAAGGTCGCGATTGCTCTCTTTCTCGAAGGCGACGAGACACCTCCGGGTAATACTAAACTGAAAGCCCTGCTGACCCGGTTATCTCTTAATCGTCGTATTTCCATTCGCCGCTCCTATCCAATGATTTGCGTTTAAACTTAGCCTGCCTTTCAGCCTTTCCTTCAGCCTTATACTTTCTACCTGCCTCCCTACGGCAGCCCACTGTCCATGCCCGTCCACGTCCCGCACCCGTCGCAGCTCACGAACACACCCGCCTCCGTACCCGCGTAGAGCTTGCCGGAGGCATCGATGGTAAGTGACAACATATTCAGCGCCGTTCCAATCAGACCGCTGTCAGCGCAGGCAGTCCAGTCGACACCGCTGTTTGAGCTTTTGAAGACCCCGCCACCGTAGGTGGCCGCAAAGAGCTTTGTGTTGTCA
The DNA here is from genome assembly GCA_035686205.1 of Geobacteraceae bacterium. Taxonomy (GTDB): domain Bacteria; phylum Desulfobacterota; class Desulfuromonadia; order Geobacterales; family Geobacteraceae; genus CAIWTU01. Next base: position 30,880 of record DASRZQ010000087.1, on the reverse strand, counting down.
GTCTTGCTGATCACCAGAACCTTGACACGGAGGTTCGTCGGCTGAGTCGATGCCTTGCTCCATGCGCCGCCGCTGTTCGTGCTCTTCCAGACACCTGCTCCGTCCAGACCTGCATAAAGTGTTGAAGAGGTCGTCGGGTCGATTACGATGGTCACCGGCGGCGTACTCGAAGGATCAGGCGTCAGGCCGCCATTGACGGCCGTCCACGTGCCGCAGTCGGTACTGGTGAAGATCCCGCCTTCCGTTCCGGCGTAGAGGTTGCCGCTTGCGTCACAGGCGAGCGACAGCACGTTATGGTTGGCCGGCTGGCCGGTGCAGGCGCTCCAGGTTGAGCCGCCGTCCGCGCTGCTGAAGACACCGCTTCCATAGGTGGCGGCAAAAAAGACGGTATTGGCCGGCGCCCGGATCAGCATGGCCTTTAACCGGTTGCTGGCCGGCTGGCCGGTGGTGGGATTCCAGCTTCCCCCGCTGTCGGCGCTGACGTAGACGCCAGCGCCGTCCACCGTGGCAAAGAGCCTGCCGAAGGTGTTCGGGTCGATGACGATGCCCGTAACCCGGCCGGGAAGGGTGGCCTGGCTGATGATGTTGGAATTCGGCGAAGGGCCGTCGCCGTCGTAGGCTCGGAGACGGTAGAAGTAAGTGACGCCGGGCGCGAGGCCGCCGACTGTCGCGGTCACGGCATTTCCGACATCCTTGCCGGAGAAGCCGGAAACAAAGGTAGTGAAGGCGGAGTCTTCCGACACATCAAGGTAATAGCCGGTCGCGCCGCTGACCGCGCCCCAGTTGGCGGAAAAGCCGGCATCTGTTATGCCGGTGGCAGCAGCGGCGACAGGAGCGGCCGGCAGTACGGTCTGGACCACGCTTCCGCTGCCGCCCATATAGACGCCGTCGCCGCTGTAGACGGCGCTGACTGTGTGGCTTCCGGTGGCAAGCGTCGAGACGCCGCATGACGCCTGGCCGCTGCCGGTCAGGGATACGCCCGGGCAAAGAGTGGTCGCGCCGTCCATGAAATCAACCATGCCGGTCGGGGTGGCGCCGCTGCCGGTCACTGCGGCGGTGAAGGTAACTGTCTGGCCGAAATCGGCCGGGGCGCCGCTGCCTGTGACCGTGGTGACTGATGCGAGTTTCCAGCTCGGGACGCCGACACCCATGGCATTGGTGGCCATGGCGTTGCCGGAAGTATCCTGGATGGTGCCGTTGCCCCCCGCAGTGTACGTGACGGTCACGCCCGTGCCGACCGATGCGCCGATATTTGCTACGGTCAGGATGACATGGGAGGCGTCCGCCCCCTGGGCAATGGAATTTACCGCATAGGTGGTTGCCGGCGAACCCGTCTGGTGGGCGGCAAAGCCGCCGTCGTTGGCCTTGGTGATGTTGGCGCAGTTCTCGCTTAGGGTCACGGTGATGTGGGTGTCGTCCGTTCGCGCCGCGGATACAGGGGTCGGCGGCGTCTTGTCGTTGAGCGTCTTGATCCCGGTAGTCTGGGCCGCGTCCATGGAGTTGCCGGCGTGGTCGTTGATGGACGCGGCGCCGGAAGGCCTGACCTCGATGGTCTCCACCCCGCTCGGCGTGCCGGTAATCGAGAGGAAGACACGGACGACGGTTTCGCCGCCGGTGAGGGCCGATGCCGACCCCTCCACGGTGCTGTCGTTTTTTTTCACCGAGCTGATCGCGACGTTAGCCGCGCCGCCGCCGTTTCGGGTAAAGGTGAGTGCCAGCTTCCCTGCGGTGAGGGCGGTTACACCGTCGCCCGCACCGTAGACTCCCTCGCTGAAATTTATGTCCAGGTAGCCGTTGCTTGCCGCCAGCGCGGCCGAATTGATGGCGGGCGGCACCCCGTCCACCAGTATGGAGGCTGTGGATGGGACCGAGTTGAGGGTCAGGTCGGCGTCGTTGCTATCGTTGTCCCGAAAGTTCCCGCCGTTGAGGTTTAAGGACGTACCCACCGTGATGCCGGTTGTGTCCAGATCGCCGGACTTGACGGTATAGCTGAAAACGAGCGCCGTAGTGCCGCTGCCCGACTGGTAGGCCGCATGCACCGTGCCGCCGGTGTCGAGCGTCACCGGCAGGTACGGCAAGCCGGTCACCGTTACCGCCTTGCTGAAGTTGACCGTGAAGTCCAGGTTGTCGCCTAGCTTGTAGTTGCCATTGGCCGGCACGCCGACCGAGGTGACGCGGGGTAGAATGTACTTGCTCACCCGGATCCAGTCTACACTGCTTCCGTCCGTCTCGTGCCACACGCCGTAAAGGTCGCCGTTGAAAATGGCCAACTGCGGCTCAATGCCCATATAGGTGCTGGGTGCTGAGTTCAGGCCGGTATCCAGGTTGCCGTCGATGAAAGTCCTGGCCATGGCGTTGAAGGCGGTGCTGGCCACGTGTATCTGGCTTTCGCCGTTGTAAGGTGGGGTAGGGCTTCCGGTGGGATTCTCGCTCCAGATATAGTAGAAGAGATTGTTGCTGGCAACCCCCGCGGGATAGCCGCTTGTACGGAGGTCGGCGGTATAAAGTTTCTCACGGTTCCAGCCGGAACCGTCTGAACTGCCGTCGTCCGTCCAGGATGGGGATGTATCGTTGCCGCTATACTTCTTGTAACGTACCTCGTAGTCGCTGCCGTAAGTGTTCTCGGTCCAGGTCGCGTAAAGGGCATTATTGAAAACGGCCAGCTGCGGGTTATAGGCGCTTGTTGAACTGCCATAGTTCAGGCCGCCGCCATCCACGAATGTCCAGGTTCCGCTCCCCGGGTCGTATGACTTTACATGCAGTATATAGGCCGATGTGGTATACTCGCTCCAGCCCACGTAGAGTTTACCGTTGAACCAGGCCATGCAGGGGGTGATGGCTTGCACTGCGTCCCGGTTTGTATCATAGTTGAGGCCGGTGTGCCCTCCGCCGTCGATCATCCGCCAGTCAGAGTCAACAGCGGTATCCAGAGCGGCCACGCGAACATTATATTTATTGTTAAACGAACAAGTAGTACCACCAGGACCAGTAGTGCACACCTCGCCAATTTCCGCCCAGGCGACATAGAGCTTGCCGTTGGCGGCAAGAAGCGTCGGGTTGGTGGCGTCCGCATTAAAGGAAACATTGATAGTAGTGCACGGGTAAGGGTTTACTGCTACGCCGGTGGTTCCGTTATTCATATTGTCGACGTTATATTGATTGTTGTTGGCGTTACTCCAGCTTGAGCCGTCAAATTTCTTCACATGAATTCTGGAGTTTCCCCAGAAGTCGTTGTTCTCGGCATACGCTGCGTAAAGGTTTCCGCTGTAGGAGGCGAGCGCGGGCCGAATCTGATTGATTGATATGTTTTCTGTCCTGGCCCCCTCAACAAGCTGTCCGTTCTGCGCCACGCTGGAAACGGCGCTCCATGACGTACCGTCGTAGCTCCTGATTCTGATGCCGGGGTTTGTGGATGCCGAGGTTGAGGCATAATACTCGTACCAGGCGACATAGAGCTTGCTGCCGTAGACTGCGGCCGACGGAAGCTGCTCAAAGACGGTGTCGTCCGTGCTTACGCTCCCACCATCGACGAACGACCATGAGGCGGCCTGCGCGGCCGTGGTTAAGCCCGGACCGGCTGCCAGAAATACTCCGACAAGAACGCCGAAAACCACCATTATCTTTGCGAATCCGTTCAGTCCGCGTCCCATGATTGCCTCCGTTGTTTCCAGCCGATTTATTCCCCTCCGGGGTTTTCCATACCCCGGAGGGGCTTGGAACTATGCTGCCCGCGTTACGGTTATGGTGTATACGCCGTCCGAATAACCGCTTCCGCTGGCTGTTACGGTAATGTTGTTACTCCCCGCGTTCAGGTTGATCTGCGGCGATTGTCTCCCTGAAGCAACGGTCACGCCGTTTACCTTGATGGTGGTCGTTCCCGTCCCCGCTATCGGTGTTACCTTGACCCAGGTTATGCCGTTGGCGACCGGGGCGGTGTAGCCGAATGTGTCCGCCCCGAAACCCGGCGTCAGTGTCAAAGCAGCGCCGTCGCTGCCGGTAACCGTAAGGCCGCCTAGTTTCGCCACTTGCAAGGTGTCCGTCCTGACCACATTGAAGCCGTAGGAGGCGGTCATGGTATTGTCGCCGGATGTCACCGTAACCATGACCTGATTGCTCCCCGGATTCAGGTTGATGACCGGCGATTGCTGCCCGCTGGTGACCACATTGCCGTTCACCCTGATGGTCCCCTGCGTTGCGGTCGGCGTAAACTGTATGGTGCTGGTGCCGCTGTTCACATTGACCGTATAGGCGTATACTTTCTGGGAAAATGCCGGCGAAAGCGCGCCGGTGCTCGGCACCAGGTTTGACAGGTAGGGGGCGTTGGCGGCCTCGTAGACCTCCATCTCCGCAATGGAGCTGAAGGCGGTGTTGTTCCGCAGCCCCTTTGTCACGTAGACCCGGACATAGCGGGCCTGTTTGCCGGTAAACTGGCGGTCCGTCTGGTTCGCGGAGTTGTCGGCAACGCTGTCCAGATCGAACCAGTTGCTGTTGTCCAGGCTCCCCTGGAATTTGTAATCGCACATATTGTACGATTGGGACCATCCCTGAAGCCCCATCTGCTTGACCAACCACCTGTTCACCCAGTACACGGCGCCCAGATCCACGGAATGCCATGCGGGCACCGACGTGGAGAGCCAGCGGCTCAATTGCGTTATGTCCCCGTCAACCGCCCTGGCGTGGCTGAACGGAGCGACAAAGCCGCTTGAGGCCGCGCTTTTATTAAGAGCAAGATTCGCCATATCTCCATGCCTCCCTTTCTTGTATTAATCTCTCGTCGGATAGATGCCGGATACGCAGATATAAAAGCCCATTCCCGGAACCGGCTCGGCGCCCTGCAGATTGGGGATGGCGAAAGTGGTGCTGCCATTGCCGCCGAACCTGTTGCCGATCAGCGAATAAAGCGCGGTGTTCTGCTGGATCTGCAGGATCGCGCCGTTGCAAAGCATCCACCCCATGGGCACGAAGGAATAAGGGAAAAGCTCGATTTGTCCGAGGAAATAATCCATGACCTACCTCCTGAATTGTTAATTTGAAATGCAAAATCCCGGCTCGTTTTCATCCGGAAGCTTCGGATGAGAAACCGTTGGTTTCCGGTTCGGACAGCGAAAAAACTTCTTTCCGGACGAAACTAGTTTCTGCTGGGGTAGATCCCCTGGATCGCGATGCAGTAATGCATCCCCGGCAACGGCACCGAGCCGCGCAGATCGGGCAGCGCGAAGGTGGTGGTGCCGTTTCCTCCGAACGTGGTGCCAAGCAGCGTGAACAGGCTCTGGTTCGCGGTGATCTGCAGTAACTGTCCCTCGCAGGCCATCCAGTACGAAGGAACAAAATCAAACGAGAACAGCGCGATGTCCCCTAAAAACGGATCCATTAACATCCCTCCTTTCATTTATGCATTGTAAGGTGTTGCAACGTGCTCGATAAAAACCTCTTGCCTTCATGGCAAAAAGGGAGAGCTTTTAAGTACTTTTTTGATTCGCTTGTTTGTACTTCGAATAAACCACGCGAAAACAGGAGAAAACTTTATTCAGGTTGTTTTCCCGGCCTCGCGGCCAAAAGAGCAAATGAAAACCCCCATCTTCACGCCGAAGATGGGGGTCCGGTGTCTGTGAGATAATTTCTTCGGCAACCAGGCCGTCCGCGGATTGCGGACCCTTGGCTTTGCGCCCCCGGGTTACCCCGGGTTTGCTCTTTTCGGAAAATTCCCTATCAATAATTTAATATTTTTTAAGGATATTACATTTTAATGTGATTAAGTCAAGCTTTTTATTAATTAACTATTAAACTCAAAGAGAAAAATACAATTTTTTGAAGGACTCGGCCCGGAAAAAGTGGACATGCCGCATTTTATTCAACATCATTGCTTCCTGGCATGTGACCTGTCAACGCTTTGCAATACATAATGTTTCATGCAAGGTCATCCGGCATTCAATAACGCATGTCATTAAACGGTGTATAATCCAGTCTCAATTTCAATGAAAAGTGTCTATGAAAAAGAAAATCGCGCCAACTCGACCTGTCCCTGATCATTTGACAACGATTCTTTCAGTTGTAAACTGTTCCCTAGAACACTCGTCCAGGGCGAGGAAGGAGGTATATTATGAAGATCAGAAAGGTTAAAAGAGCGGCAAGAGGACTTTGCAAATGTTCGAAAACGTGCTGACCCTTTAGTGTCCAGTCACGCAGGGTCGACGGTTCAGGCTGTCGGCCCTGTTTTTTTTGGATCTGAGTGGAGTTGTGGAGAATGGCCAAAAAGGATATCAAGGACTTCGTCTGCAAACCGTTCTGTTCTTTCTACCGGGAAGGGGAAAAGGAAGAGCTCATTTGCAACGGAGCGCGATTACTGGAAATGCTGGTAACCAGGGGAATTCTTTCCCCCGATGAGTTGTCGTGTGTGAAAGCCGGTTCCTGTTTTGCGGCCGGAAAGAATCTGGAACTGGAAAGGGCCGTCTGCCTCAGGTGCCCTTTCCGTCCGGACGGTTGCGATTTCATGTCGAAATCACCCCCACCCGATGCGGAGCCGTGCGGTGGATACGTTCTTCTGGACCTTCTAGCGGCTTGCGGAATTATAACCGGAAACGATCTGGAGATTATTAATGGGACATGAATCGGCATGGCGTAACGCCTACCTGAGGCTTTCCCCCCGGACGGCCCTGAAAAACCTCGAACAGCCTTTTCTTTATCATATTGAACATGACGAGCTATACGAACTGGACGAAGGTGGCCTGTATTTCCTTATGCGCTGCGACGGGTCGGCCAGGGGCCGCGACCTCGGTCCGGACGCCGGTTTTGTCGAATTCTGCCTGGAAGAGGGCCTGCTGGAGACTCTGCCCCAACCGGAGCCCGTCACAATCGCCGTCGGCGACGCGCCCTCTCCTTCCCTGCGATACCTGGAGCTGCAGCTTCTGTACGGTTGCAACCTCGCATGCCGCCACTGCTACCTGGGGCCTCCGCGCCCGGAAGAGATGTCCCTGGACAATGCCCTTTCCATCGCCAGGAAATTCGAAGAGATGGGAGGGCTCCGTCTTCTGATTTCGGGCGGCGAACCCCTTCTTTATTCCAGTTTGCGGGAGTTCATCGAGGAGACCGCGAAACTGAAGATCCGCCGCATCCTGCTCACCAACGGGACGCTGATAACAGCGGACAACGCGCCGTGGCTCCGCGTCGAGGAGATCCAGTTCAGCCTCGACGGCTGGCAACGCGGTCATGACATGCTGCGGGGCGCCGGGACCTTCGACAGGGTCATGAACGGCATCAAGGCGGCAAAGGCTGAAGGGATACCGGTTTCCGTCGCGACCATGATCCACAGCGGCAATCTGGACGAATTCGAACGGCTGAGCCGGTTCACCGGGGAGATCGACGCGGTCCAGTGGGGTGTCGATATCCTCTGCATGGCCGGTTCGCTGGAAGGAAACCGCGAGTTGACGGTGCCATACGATGTCGCCGCGCCGCTGATGGATTATGCATACGGCGGCGGCTATCACGGATCTTCCGACGGATATGCCTGCGGCAGGCACCTCATGACGGTAATGCCCACCGGGCAAGCGGTAAAATGCGGCTTCTTCGAGGATAAGCCGCTGGGCGACGCCCGGACCGGGTTGCGTGAATGCTGGCGCAACATGGAACATATCCCCCTTTCCCGGCTGGAATGCGAAGGCTGCCCGGTAATAGAGGAATGCGCCGGGGGCTGCCGCTTCCGCGCCGAACGCCCGCTGGCGCCCGACAGGGCCATGTGCGCACGGTACGGGATAAACCGGAACAGTTGACGGTAATAAATACGAAAAAAACCATTTTTCACGCTAAGACGCAAAGTCGCAAAAAAACTCACAGGAAATTTTAACCCTTAATTAACAGGGATATTCAGGATTTTCAGGATACAAAACCACCTGAATCTGTGGGCTGGAAAGACACACCGAGCGAAATGCAGGGGACCATTGCCGCCTTATCGGTTACCCGTCGGCTTCTAGAAGTGAACTTCGCAATCATCATTGTCCCCGCGGGCGAGGCCGGGACATAAGTATTACAATCGAGTGAAGGCTTGAATACTCACGGATTCAGGTACCAGTTAAATGTAAAACCTTAAATCCTGTTCATCCTGATTATCCCCGTTCATTGCCTTTGCCTTTCTTTGTGTCTTGGCGTCTTTGCGTGATTACAGCCTTTGGAGTTTTGGCATGACCGGCATCGAACTTTACAGGGACGCAGGACTTCAAATCTATGAGAAAGCCCATTATTCCCGCGGAGAGCATATTCGGGAGGTGGAGGCGATACTGTCGTGGCACCGGCGCGACGGCAGCCGGATTCTCGATATGGGCTGCGGCGGCGGGCTGCATGCAATTGAACTGGCAAAAAGAGGATATCTCGTGACGGGCATTGATGTGGAAACATCCGCAATCGCGCTCGCACGGCAAAGAAGCCGGGAATCGAACCTGGATGCGGTTTTTTTCGTCGCTGACCTGGAAAACTGCGAGCCGGCGGCCTTCGGCAGATTCAACCTGGTCTGCGGCCTGGGAAACGTAATATCTCACATCCCGAAAAAAACATTGCCGAAAGTCCTGGGAAAGGTCAGATCATGCATGGAAGACGACGGCGTTTTCCTGTTCGACGCCCTGCTGGCCGGGGACCCTTTCCCTGAAGAGGTCCGCGAAAAGGAACTCGGCATCATCTGGAAAAGAACGCTGGACCGGGCAACCGGGGAAATCCGCATGACGGGGATATTCGAGGATTTCGGCATAACCCAGGATTTCCTGGTCTGGGGTTACACCAGGGAAGAAATGCTGGCAATACTCATGGGTTCAGGGTTTTCGAAGATAGATGTCTCCGATTCGCTTGATTTTCCAGGGCGTGACGTACATTCGGCAAATCCGGTTTGCCTCAAATACAGGGCATGGATGGGGAGACGGCATGAAAAAATTTAACATCAGGGATTTGTACAACGAGAAATACAGGGAATACATTGTCGGCTCGGCGGCTACGGGAAAGCACGGCGTGTATCTGGTTTACGGCGAAGCATCGGCAGACGAGGAAAGGGACATGACCCCGGCCGGGCATGACGAGATCCTGTACCTGATCGATGGTGAGGCGGTCCTTGAAAACGGAGGTAATCGGTTCATCATCCGCAAAGAAGAAGCCGTCTCCTTCGATCCCGACGAAACATTCACTTTCACGGCGCTGCGAGACTGCCGTTACGTCGTAGCAGGAACCCACACCGTACCGCATGGACATTGAATCTGAAAACCTTATTTACTCACGCAAAGCCGCAAAGACCGCAAAGAAAAGCAAAGGCAATGGACAGGATAATCAGGATGAACAGTATCTATGACTTACAGGATATTATGAATATCCACCGTTAATTGCCGGTTTTAATATTCTGTAAGATTTTCTCTGCGGCTTCGCGTCTTCGCGAGAGTCTGCCTTGCTTAAGGCGGCATTTTTCGTAATTGCCCTCCAGCGGAACAATCCATTTAGGGGGAACCTGATGCAAATGCCCGAAAAACGACCGAGATCGGAAATCACTTTATTTCTTTGTGGTGACGTAATGACGGGCCGAGGGCTCGATCAGATTCTACCCCATCCTTGCGACCCGCGCATCCACGAACCGTACGTGAAAGACGCCGGCAGATATGTGGATATCGCCGAGGAAAAAAACGGGCTCATCCCCCAGCCGGCGGATTTTTCCTATATCTGGGGAGATGCCCTCGAGGAGTTGGACAGTGAGGCTCCCGACGTAAAAATCATCAACCTGGAAACGAGTATTACGACAAGCGATGATTACTGGAAGGGAAAAGGCATCAACTACCGGATGAACCCTGACAATATTCCCTGTATTACCACAGCGGGAATCGACATCTGCGTCCTTGCCAACAACCACGTTCTCGACTGGGGATACGAAGGACTGTCCGACACTTTGCGAACGCTGCGGAACGCGGGTCTGAAAACCGCCGGGGCCGGACGGGATATCATGGAAGCCGAGTCTCCTGCCATTCTGGAGATAGCCGGCAGGGGACGGTTGATCGTCGTCTCCTTCGGCGCCGGGTCGAGCGGAATCCCGGCGGAGTGGGCGGCTTCGTCCCGCAGGCCGGGCGTTAACCTGCTGCCGGACCTGTCGGACAAGACCGTCAGCCATATCGGCGATATAATTCATGAAGAAAAAAGTCCCGGCGACGTAGTCGTCGCCTCCGTCCACTGGGGCGGAAATTGGGGATACCACATATGCCGGGAGGAAAGGGAATTCGCCCATGTACTGATCGACCTGGCCGGAACCGACATCGTCCACGGCCATTCCTCGCATCATGTCAAGGGAATCGAAATATACCGCGACAAGCCGATAATCTATGGCTGCGGCGATTTCATCAACGACTACGAAGGGATCAGCGGCTACGAATCGTTCCGCGGGGATTTGAGCCTGATGTACTTCGTGCGGATGGATACGGCGACAGGGAAAATCGCCGGTCTGCGGATGGCGCCGATGCAGATGAGGAGATTCAAAGTGAACCGGGTCTCGCGGAATGATGCAATCTGGCTCATGGATACGCTGAACCGGGAAGGAAGATATTTTGGCACCCGCGTTTCGATGAACAAAGAAAATAATCTGGAACTATCCTGGAACCACAAACTGAACTGATCAATCGGCAAGTTCAAGGAAAAGTGCCGAAATCACCTGTTTTAATCAATCAATGACACAAAGACACTGTATTACTATTCGTTCCGTTAAAGTTCCAGCCGCGCTTTCTCTGCGAATCCGGATGACACTGGTTATTTAGGAACAAACGGCCTGCAGGGCTTCACCGGAAGAAAAATCACAATGCAACCGGAAAGACTTCTCCTCTGACACCACCAGAAGCTGAACCACCCCTTCCTTAACCTTTTTCCCATTAATTCTAAATTATTTTTTTATAAAATATTTTTATTGTAATTTAATTATAAGAATAATATTATTTACTTGTACAAATTTGCAGAACTTCTACCCAATTTATAGCATGTTGAGTCCCCCATACCACCTGATTCAAATTAAACGAAGTGCCACGAAAAGGAGGAAACACACAATGATTAAATCTGTAATCAGCAAGCGTTTTGTACTCTTCGCCAGGACCGTTGGTCTGTCGGTCTTCGTCGTCACCCTTCTGTTTTCAGGCCCGGCATGCGCGTCCCTGTTTCTGAAGTTCGACGGCATTCCGGGAGAGAGCACGGACCCGACACACAAGGACTGGATCAATGTATCGGATGCTGAATGGGGAGTCTCCGTAACTCAGTCGGTATCGGGGCAGTCCAATGGTCGTCCGGTATTAAGCGACCTTAGCTGGGACCAGGTGGCGGACAAAAGCATTACCAATCTCTTCAGCCATATAACGAAAGGGCAGCATATAAAACAAGCGCAAGTAGACTTCACTTTCATAGACCCCAATTTCGGAGAAGAGACCTATTTCCAGATGATTTTTGACAATGTATTACTTACAAATTTGAGCCTGAATGGAAAAGCCGACAGTCGGGCAACGGTATCGGGGGCATTCTCCTACGGACAAATTACCATGAAATATACCCAGTTTAGAAACGGGCAGTCTGTCGGGACCAGCAGTGCATCATATAACCTGCAAACAGGCAAGGGCTCAATAGCTGATCTGGCTGGCATTTATGCATCCGGCATCGCCGGTCCTAATGTCGAAACGCCCGTTCCCGCCCCGGCGGCATTGTGGCTTTTGGGTTCGGGATTGTTAGGACTTGCCGGAAAAAGGAAGCTGTTCAAGAAACCAATTTGATTTGTCTTTCTGACCAAATACGGGGGATCAAGTATTAGCGGAATAGTTTCCGATATATACCAAAGGGAGAAGAATTTCGAACGGTGGTCTAATCCCCCCGGCAAAGCCGGGGGTTTTCTCATTGAAGTAATCCATATCCCGCAAACCGTTGATAGAACACATACTGTGAATTAAAGACTTTCTGGCAATGTTTCAACACCCTTTATCATTCCCGCTTCCATCCACTTGCCTGGCCAAAACGACACAGGACAACCCGTTTGAACAAAACGCATCATGCGTCCACAACAAGATTGCAGCGACCTGTTCCTGTAGTGGGACCGTGGACATCATTCGATTTTTTACTCTTGTTCCGCGGCAACTTGACAATGACTGCCGGAGGGACTATCATTCACGGCCGCTATTCCAAATGAACTAATACTTGAACGGGATGTGAGGAAGAGTGCGCAGGTTCAAACAGAAACGGTATAATAGAGATTAAATCATAATTTATTGCTTGTTCGAAAATAACAGCTCTTGTCCAGGAGGTTGCTTCATATGAGCATCGACATTGAAAAAATGCTGTGGGATACCACGCGGCTTTATCCTTCTCCTTCGGCGGAGGAACTGGAAAAGGATATCCGTGACGCGACGGAACAGTCCGCCGTTTTCCGGGCGAAATATTTCGGTCGGGTCGCGTCCCTTGACGCTGCCGGACTCGGCGCCGCGATCCGGGAATACGAAAAACTGCAGGAACTGGTCGTCAAGCCGCAATTGTACGCCTATCTCCTGTTCGCGGCCGACAGCGAGGATGACCTCCATAAGATGCTTTCGCAGCGGACCGCCGAATTCGGCAACAAGATGTCAAGGGAGCTGCTGTTCTTCGACCTGGAACTTATCGGGCTGGAGGACGGGAGCTATGCCGCTTTGGCGGCCGACGAAAGGCTGGCAGGCTACCGGCATTTCCTGGAAAGCCTGCGCAAGTTCCGGCCCCATACCCTGGCAGAGCGGGAGGAACAGCTGTTGAAACTGAAAAGCCTGACCGGCGTCGACGCATTTACCAGGCTGTTCGACGAGCTTTCGGCTTCATTCCGCTACCGGCTCGAGATTGAGGGTGAGGAACGGGAGATGACCGGCGAAGACCTTCTGGGGCTTCTCCATCATCCGGACGCGGCATTGCGGGAGCGGGCCTTTTCAACGTTCCTGAAACGTCACGAGGACGAGGGGATCACATACAGCACCGTCTTCAACACCATCGCGCTGGACCACTCCCAGGAACTGGAACTGCGCAACTATGGTTCCCCCATGGAGCCGACCCACCTGGGCAACGAACTCCCCTCGGCAGCCGTGGAGCGGATGATGACGGTCACTGAAGAAAATTATCCGCTCGCCCGGGAATATTTCCGCCTGAAGGCCGGTCTGCTCAAGATTCCCAGGTTGAAGAACAGCGATATTTACGCGCCGCTGGGCGATACGCACCGGCGCTACACCTTCGCCGAGGCGGAAAAGCTGGTCCTGGACGCCTACGGCAGTTTCGACGCCGGGTTCCGGGATATCGTCGAGGCCTTTTTCAGCGAAAGAAGAGTCGACGTCCCGACACGCCCCGGCAAATCAGGCGGCGCCTTCTGCATGGGGATGACCCCTTCGCTGTCGCCATACGTTCTGCTCAACTTCACCGGCAACCTCCGGGACGTGGCGACCATCGCCCACGAACTCGGGCACGGACTTCACTTCGTCCTGGCCCAGCGCCAGTCAATGCTTAATTACCATGCTCCACTGCCACTGGCCGAAACGGCGTCGGTGTTCGGCGAGATGCTCCTCACCCGCTACATGCTGGAGAGGGAGAACGACCGGCAGGTGAAGGTATCGTTGCTATGCGCCAAGATCGAGGACATAATAGCCACCACGTTCCGCCAGAACGTCCTGACCCGGTTCGAGGAACAGATGCATCTGGAACGCAGAAACGGCCTTCTGGTCCCTGCGCGCCTGTGCGACATATGGTGGCGGGAAAACGCGAAGCTTTACGGGGATGCGGTCGACATGATCGAACCCTACCGCTGGGGATGGAGCTACATCTCACATTTCATCCACGCGAGGTTTTATTGCTACTCGTACACCTTCGCCGAACTGCTGGTCCTGTCACTGTACCAGAAATATCTTCAGGAAGGGGCCTCTTTCATTCCAGGCTACAGGGCGATCCTGGAGAGCGGCGGGTCAAGGTCCCCGGCGGACACGGCAAGGCTGGCCGGCATCGATTTTTCCGATCCCGGCTTCTGGCAGCATGGATACGATTTTTTGCGCGATCTGATCGAAGAGCTGAAGGTGCTGATCACCGCTTAGGCCCGGGTTTCCAGGGCACAAGCAGCTCCATGAACTCGTTGACCGGCATTCCTTCGAGTTTGCGCCTGTCGTTCATCAGCTGCAGAATTTCTTCCGTCTGCTCTTCGGAAAACCGGGTAATCAGGTTTTCTCCGAACTTTCTGACAAGAAGCGGGACCCCCTCGGCGCGGCGGCGCGGATGGCCAAAGGGGTACTCAACCTCCACCTTTTCGGTGTGGCTGCCGTCCTTGAAGAAAACCTGCAGGGCGTTGGCAATGGAGCGCTTCTCCGGATCAAGGTAGTCCGTGCTGTAGCGGGGGTCCTCCACCACCTCCATTTTCCCCCTGAGCATGTCGATGCGTGGGTCCGCGGCCGATTCGTCGCTGTAATCGCCTGCTGTCAGCATGCCGTGGATGAGGCCGACCGCCACCATGTACTGGATGCAGTGGTCACGGTCGGCCGGATTGTACAGGGGGCCGGTCTTGCTGATTATGCGTATTGCGGGCTGCTGGGTGGTGATAATTATCTTTCCTATGTCGTCCAGCCTGTCGCTGACCCTTCCGTGGAGACCGATGGCGCATTCCACCGCCGTCTGGGCATGGAATTCCGCCGGGAAGGCAACCTTGAACAATATATTCTCCATCACATATGAGCCGAAAGGCCTCTGCATGCGGAAAGGGCTTCCGCCGAAAGAAACATCGTAGAAGCCCCACTTTTTGGCAGTCAATGCACTCGGATACCCGGGTTCGCCGCGCATGGTCATGCGCGCCAGCCACACACCGCGGCTGGTCGCGTCCCCCGCCGCCCACGATTTGCGCGGGCCTGTATTGGGCGCGTGACGGTACGTGCGCAGGCTCTGGCCGTCAACCCATGCCTGGGAAACCGTATCGGTTATCTCATCCTTCCCTCCTCCGAGCAGACCCGTCACCACCGCCGCGGTCGCCAGCTTTACCAGTACGACATGGTCAAGCCCGATCCTGTTGAAACTGTTCTCCAGAGCCATGCCCCCCTGTATTTCGTAAGCCTTGATCATGGCCGTCAAAACATCGAGCATTGTCAGGGGATCCCTTCCCTGCGATTCATTGTTCCTGCTGACGAAGTCGGCGACGGCCAGGATGCCCCCCAGATTGTCGGACGGATGACCCCACTCGGCGGCAAGCCAGGTATCGTTGTAATCCAGCCAGCGGATCAGTACGCCGATATCGAAGGCGGCCCGGACCGGGTCCAGCTCGACGCGGGTGCCGGGTACGCGCGCCCCGAGCGGGACGAACGAGCCCGGCACCTCCGGACCCAGGAGCTTGGTGCATTCCGGGTAATTCAGCGCCAGTGCCGCGCACCCCAGGCTGTCCATGAGACAGAGGCGCGCCGTGTCGTAAGCCGTATCGCTCGAAATGACGTAATCCGCTACGTATTCGGCGATTTCGGCCATTTCCCGGTCAGGCGCGGGTCGGATATTTATATCGGCAGTACGTTCGGTCATTGTGCCTCCTTCTATTTTTCTTTACCCTCTCTCCTCGATCGGCAAGAAAGACGTCGGTTCGGGTCCGACATATTCGGCAGTTGGCCTGATCAGACGTCCCTCGGCGCGCTGCTCTATTATGTGCGCCGACCAGCCGCTCGTCCGCGCGAACACGAACAGCGGGGTAAACATTGCGGTCGGAATGTCGCACAAGTGATAAACAGAAGCGCTGTAGAAATCGAGGTTCGGATAGAGCTGTTTTTCTCTTGCCATGATTTCCTCGATCCGTTCCGATATCTCGAAAAGCAGGCGACCGCCTGTTGCCTCGGAAAGTTTTCTCGACCATTTCTTGCTGACATCGGAGCGGGGGTCCGGTTTCTCCTTGTAGACGCGATGGCCGAACCCCATGATCCGCTCCTTGCGCTCAAGCATTTTCATCAGTTCCCGTTCGGCCTCGTCCGCCGAGCTGAAACGGGCGATCAGCTTCATGGCCTCTTCGTTGGCGCCCCCGTGAAGCGGCCCTCTCAGCGTACCTATGGCCGAGGTAACCGCCGAATAGAAATCAGACCGGGTCGACGCCGTTACCCGCGCCGAAAAAGTCGAAGCGTTGAATTCATGTTCAGCGTACAGGATCAGCGAAACGTCCACGGCGCGGCGCGCGGTTTCTTCCGGCGGCTTGCCGTGAAGCAGGGACAGAAAATGCCAGGCCAGCCCGCCGCCCTCCACCTCGGTTTCAATGCGCCTGTTGCCTTTGTGAAAATGGTGCCAGTAAAGCAGCATGGACGGGAAACTTGCGATGAGACGGTCGGCGATCCGGTACTGGTCCCTCTCCGCCGTCTCCGGCTCCATCGTCCCGAGGGCCGAGCAGCCGGTTCGCAGCACGTCCATCGGATGGGAATCGGCGGGCAGCTGCTCCAGGACGTTTTTCAGCTTCACCGGCAGTCCGCGCAACCCTTCGAGACGCCTCCTGTATGTCTCCAGTTCCTCACGGCCGGGCAATTTTCCGTAAATTATGAGGTATGCCGTTTCTTCAAAAGAAGCATATTCCGTCAGGTCTCTGATGGAATAGCCCCGGTAGTTGAGTCCCATCCCCTTTTTGCCTACCGTGCTGACTGTCGTCGAGCCGGCTATAACTCCTTCCAGACCGCTTTTTATTGGTCTGTTCATGATTTTTCCTCCTTGGCAAAGAAAGAATCGAGTTTGCGCTCGAAGTTTAAATAATCAAGAAAATCGTACAGTTCCTCGCGTGACTGCATTGAGTCCAGTAAAGCCTTCTGCGTCCCTTCATCCCGGATGGTCCTGAAGACCTTCAGGGCGGCCGCGCTCATGGCGCGGAAAGCCGACAGCGGATAGAGGACCAGGCTCACTTTCGCCCCGGCCAGTTCCCGGACCGTATAAAGCGGAGTGACTCCGAACTCCGTCATGTTGGCCAGGACGGGGATCCCCACGGTCTCCGCGAATCTCCTGTACTGGTCGAGACTTCCCAGGGCCTCCGGAAAAAGCATGTCGGCGCCCGCGTCGCGATACCGGCAGGCCCGCCCCAGGGCCGCTTCCAGCCCCTCCGCGGCTACCGCGTCGGTCCTGGCCATGATCACGAAGTCCCGGTTCGTCCTTCCATCCACTGCGGCCTTTATCCTGTCGGCCATTTCCTCCGCGCCGACAACTCTCTTGCCGGGACGGTGGCCGCAGCGCTTTTCCGCGACCTGGTCCTCGATATGGACTCCCGCCGCCCCGGCCCGGCACATCTCCCTCACGGTCCGGCCGATCATCAGCGCACCGCCGAAGCCGGTGTCGATATCGACCAGTAGCGGCAGGGAGGAAGCCCCCGTGATCCGCCGGACGTCTTCCAGCACGTCGCCCGGGGTCGTCATCCCCAGGTCGGGCAACCCGAACGAGGCATTCGCCGCGCCGGCGCCGGACAGGTAAAGCGCCCGGAAGCCGACCTTTTCCGCCATAACCGCCGCGTATGCGTTAACGGTTCCCACCACCTGCAGCGGCTTTTCTTCCCGTACAGCCTGCCGGAAACGGCTTCCTGCACCCGAATTCGCAACCATGCCCTCTCCTTCCCCAAGTTACGCCATCCCCGTTCCCGGGGCTCGTCTTGTGTAAAAGTGTAACCAATTATCGCTGGATGACAACAGTTTCATAACAGGGATTTTTACCCCTGATTCAGTTTTTGTCTTATCTTTGAAAATCCGCGTTATTCAGATTTGAACCGTGTCCCATATACTTTGATTTTTATTATCTGATTCCAACTTTGTCGGCTTGTTACGACCGTTCGAAAATCCGGCGACATTTCAACAAATCGGCAGCAGCATTATCATTTCGAACGAAGAGAGATTTACTGATGGTTTAGCCCAATTCATTAAATCATATTATTCGGATTAATCTTATACCCCATCCCCACTCTGGCCCTCCCCTTGAAGTGGAGGGAATAAAAATGTCCCTTCCCCTTCAAGAGGAGGTTGGGAGGGGGATGGGGGTTGCTGAAAAGATGAACTCCAATGAACTCGACAAAATAGAGTCAATATCTCTACCTTTGGTCGAGATGACATCAAGTTTATGCAACCGTGTATTGAAGTGAGTGGCCGTAATGGAGGGCTTACTTCTTCCGGCGGTCCACGACGTAGCAGCTTTCACTGGATTTTTTGGCGAGGCTTTTCAGTTCGGCGGCGATCTCCGCCGCCTGGCCGTAATGCTTGAGTTTGGGGGTTTTGGTGGGAACGACCGCAATTGCTATGGAAAGAAGGGGAATCTTTTCTTCCTGCCCCTTGCGGTTGAGGCTCAGGTAATAACCGTTACTTTTCTCCTTCTCTCCGAACAGGTCCGCGGCTATTGCATTGAAATTCTGGATGATGGTCCTGCAGACGGATTCGGCCCGCTCCATCGGGACGATGAAGACGAAGTCGTCCCCGCCGATATGGCCAGAAAAACCGCCTCCGGATTCCTTAACCGCATTGAACATGATCCTGGCGAGCATGCGCAGCACTTCGTCCCCGTGGGAAAAGCCGTAGGTGTCATTGTAGGGCTTGAAATGGTTGATGTCTATGTAGCAGACGGCCATGGGCTTGCCCAGGGCCGCTTCCACGGCGCGCTGTATCGAGGTATTGCCGGGCAGCCTGGTCAGCGGGTTGTTGTCGAAAACCCTCTGGATCCTCTGCAGGGAGAGGTCTATGCGGCAGAACAGCTCCGGATAATGGAGGGGAGTAAAAATGAAGTCGTCCAGCTGGCATCCGGTCCAGTCGAATGACTCGTGTTCGGAGCCCTCAATCAGCCCGATGACGGGAATCGTGCTGAAATAGCTGTCCCCCTTCAGGTTCTTGACTATGGAATCAGCCGCCGCAAACCCGGGAGAGCAGTCGATGATGACAATGTCGGGAGGATCGGAATATATGAAGCCGACCACGCTCGACACACCTGTAAGCGGGAGCGCCTGGTACCCCCTGCTCTGCAGCCGTATTTCCAGTCCGGCCGCCAGGCTTTGGTCCCCGGTGACAATGGCTATCCTGATCTTATGATTCATCCGCCGTCTGCATCTCCAGGCTGAAGTTCTTGGCATCGACCAGTTTGTCTTCCAGCTCTTCCACGACACCGGCAAGGATGGTTTCGGTCATGCCGATCTTCTTCCATGCGGCGGGCTGGATGAGCGGGACCAGATCGTCGCCGCTGAAGCCGAAATCGCTTGCCTTGACCAGCACATCGGCAAGATGGACGATGGAGGTCTGCAGGGTGAAGTTAAAGGCCGCGTTCACGTCGTGATGGCGGGCAATGGGTTCAACGAGCCTGTCCGGCAGGAACCAGCTTTTGGCCAGCCAGGCCCCCACTTCGGAGTGGTCGGTGCCGAGCAGCTCCCTTTCCGCCTCCCGCATGGAAACGTCCTTTTCACGAATAAGCGACAGAAGCTGCCTGTAATCATCGCCGAAATTGATCCTGATAATGACCTTGCCGATGTCGTGCAGCAGCGCGGCCGTGGATATTTCCTCGCAGTTCTGTATCTTCAGCGTTTTCGCTATGATGTTGGCCGCCAGCCCGGCGCCCAGGGAATGCTCCCATAGACCGACGCTGTTCTGCTCCATTATTTCGAATATGGACGAACTGATGGCGAGGCTTTTCACCACGTTCACGCCGAGCAGGATCATGGCGTTGGAGATTGTCGAAACACGGTAGAAACCGTACGAAGGGGAGTTCGCCAGCTTCAGTATCCTGGCCGAAAGCACCTGGTCGGACGACACGATGCGGGCCATTTCCGGAATCGATGACTTGTCGTTGTCCGACAGGGAATTCAGCTTGCTGATAACTCCGGGGAGAGTGGGCAGGCTCTTGGTATTCATTATTATGCTTCTGATTTCAGTCCGCTTGTCTTCCACATTGCTCCCCTGACGCTTTCTCGATAATTGCCCGGTATATCTCCTTGAGGTTCCCCGTGAGCGGGTCATCCGCCGCCTTCCTGAAGCGCCTGTCCAGGTCCTCCAGAAGTTCCTCAGGTGCCTTGTCGTCTTCCATCCGGACTGGATGCCCCTCGACGGTAATGGTCTGCACGCCCATCCTTTTGAGCCGCTCGATCAGTGAAACGGTCAACGTCACTCCCTTGCCGCATATGGGCGGACCTGCGGCCCCATCCTCGCGGCAAATGTTTCTGGCCAGCGTCATGCCGGGCAATGCCAGCATGATGGGAATTCTCTGCATAACAATCTCCGTTTTGTCCGGACCCGGCGAAAACCGGTGCCCCGCGTCACGGCGCACCGTAACCGCCGGTATTGGCTCTTCAGTCGCCGCAATTTACACCGACCTCTATATATACCTGTTCGTCAGAAAGTTTCAACACTTTAATCGATGTGAATATCACTCCGGCATTTAAAAATAACAACGGAATAACGGCTTTATTCCAAATTTTGTTCAAATGATTACCAGATTTGGTTTATTCTTTTTCCGCTAAGGGCGGGTTTGATACCAAGTTGCGTTCAATTTATTGTCATTTCGAGCTCCAGCGAGAAATCTTGAACTCGTTTATCAAAGATGTCTCTCTTCGTTCGACATGACATATTTTACAATTGTTTGATTGCACCTTGGTTTCAAGCCCGCCCCTACCATCCGATTCCATGGCAAATCACCCTCACCCAGTCAAGGACGAGAGTGATTTTTCAGACAAAGGAAGATTAGCCCTAATCTGGAAATAAAAAGCCCCTTTCCCTTGTCTCCAAGGAAAAGGGGCCCTCTCGCGAAAGACCATTGGATGTCGCTCTTGAGCGCCTGGCGCTCAGACAATTGGCTAAGACGCGTCAGTATGCCTGTTTGTCTCTCATAACTTCCTCGACCGTCACCACTCCACGGAAAACCCGGTAGACCCAGATTTTGTATGCGATTACGATCGGAACGAAGATCAGAGCCACGACAGTCATTATTTTCAGAGTATACTGGCTGGACGATGAATTGAAGATGGTCAGGCTGTACGTAGGATCTATGCTGGACGGGATAAGATTCGGAAACAGGCCGATCACCCCGGTACCGACCACAGTCACTATGGTCAGGCATGAAGCAGTGAAAGCGCCGGCCAGGTTCCCTTTGGCGGAAAACAGCCTGATGGACACCAGCGAAACGACGGCAACCAGGGGAACGGCCAGGAAAGCGGGCATCTTAAGGAAATTGTCATATAGCCTGGTGGCGAACGCTGTATATACCAGAAACGCCACCGCCACGACCAGCAGCGCCGGCCAGGTCCGCGTCGCTGCGGACCGGGCGCGGACTTTTATATCTCCGGTTGTCTTGAGGGAGCAGTAGAGGGCGCCGTGCTCGACAAAAAGCAGGACGAAGAACACCCCGGTCACGAGTCCGTAAGGATTCAACAGGCCTAAAAGAGAACCGTAATAGCCGCCCGCGTCCATCGGCAGGCCGCTGAAGATATTGCCGAAGGCGACCCCGAAAAGGAGCGCGGGAAGGAAACTGCCGATGAAGATTGCCATGTCCCATGCCTTTTTCCAACCGGGACTCTCAACCTTGCCGCGGAATTCGAATGACACGCCGCGGATAATCAGGGCGAAGAGAAGCAGAAGCAGGGCGGAATAGAGATAGCTGAACATCAGCGCATAGGTGGTGGGAAAAGCCGCGAAGGTCGCCCCGCCGGCCGTTATCAGCCAGACCTCGTTGCCGTCCCAGACAGGGCCGACCGTATTGATCATAACGCGCTTGCCCCCCTCGTCCCTGCCGAGTATGCCGTGAAGCATTCCGGTGCCGAGCACGAAGCCGTCGAGCATGAAGTAAACCGCCCAGAGCACTCCCCAGAGGATAAACCAGATTACCTGAAATATCATGTCACGCCTCCTTTACCGTTGCGGCCGCGGGTTTCACGAACCCTCCCAGGTCGTCGTCGGGTCCCTTGCGGGCATACTTGGCCAGAAGATAGATATCGATCACACCCAGCAGGCCGTAAAGCAGGGTAAAGCCGATAAATGAACCGACCACCTGTGAAGTCGCCACCGATTTCGACACTGCGTCGGAGGTCTTGAGGAGCCCATAGACAATCCACGGCTGTCGCCCCACTTCGGCGACGATCCAGCCGAGCTGCCCGGCTATATAGGGAACGGGCAGCAAAAGGACCATGATCTGAAGGAACAGAGGGTAGTTTTCCATCGTTCCCTTGCGAGAGATAATGACTCCGATGAGCGCCGCCAGGGACATCAGTACGCCGAGTCCGACCATGATGCGGAAGCTGAAAAAGGTCAGGGTGACCGGGGGCCTCAGTTCCCGTGGGAAAGACTTCAGCCCCTTGATCTCGGCATTCGGAGTGTGGAAAGCCAGGTAGCTGAGCATCTTGGGGACACAGACTCCTTCCACTGCATTGCATTCCTGGAGTTCGTTGGGTATGAGCAGCAGGTTGAGGCCGACCCCCGACTTTGTTTCCCAAACCGACTCCATGGCCGCAAGCTTGGTCGGCTGGTACTTTGCCACAATAACCGCGGAATAATCGCCGGTGGCAAACACAAGTACGGAAGTGACAAGGGCGAAGACCGCCGCCATGCGGAACGAACGGTTGAAGAAGTCAGTACGGTTTTTCCTCAGCAGATGCCAGGCGGAGATGCCCATGATGAAAAAACCTGCCACCATGTACCCGGAAAGGAGGGTATGGATAAACTTGATCCAGCCGTAAGGATTGGTCAGGAGCGCCGTGAAATCGACCATCTCGGCCCGGCCGTTGCGCAGAACGTAGCCGACCGGCTTCTGCATCCAGCCGTTGGCGAGCAGTATCCAGAGCGCCGACAGGTTGGTGGCAATCGCCACAAGCCAGATTGAGAGGGCGTGTACCTTTTTCGAAACCCGGTCCCAGCCGAAAATCCAGACACCGATAAAGACCGACTCCAGGAAAAAGGCCACCGTTGCCTCGATGGCGAGTGGAGCGCCGAAGATATCGCCCACGTAGCGCGAATACTCCGCCCAGTTCATGCCGAACTGGAACTCCATTGTAATGCCGGTCACCACGCCGAGGGCGAAGTTGATGAGAAAGAGCTTCCCCCAGAACTTGGTCATCTTCAGCCACGTCTCATCGCCGGTCCGCACGTAACGCGTTTCCATCCAGGCCACCAGGATGGAGAGTCCGAGCGTGAGCGGAACGAAAATGAAGTGGAACGCGCTGGTCACCGCGAACTGCAGACGGCTCATCGTCAGGACATCCATACATTTTCTCCTTTCATTGCTTGATAATATTTCCAGCCATTAAGAATGGCGATGAGGCGGCCATGTGGCATTTGCGGCGGAAAGGCGGAATTCGGAATTCTGTAGTCAGGAGCCTGAGGCCAGGAGAGCTTCAGGACATTTTGCTTTTCAGGCCTTTCTTCTGACTTCTGACTACTGAATTACAGAAAGTTTATTTTTCGGGATTATCAGCGTCGCCCCTGACCAGTTGCTCGATGGTAATTCCGTCCAGTATGGCCACCACTTCATTCTGCACCCTTCTCCATACCGGGTGGACGGAGCAGGTATCGTCGCGGGCGCAGGTTCCTTTGCCGATCAGACATCTGTTCGGAACGATGGGCCCCTCCACCGCCTCCACGACTTCACGAAGGGTTATCTGCGCGGGGGGACGGGCCAGGACGAAACCTCCCCCCGCCCCCCTGTAAGAACTGACCAGGCCCGTTTTCGCGAAGCTCTGGAAAATCTTTGAAAGGAAACTCCTCGGCACTTCGGCCGACTCGGCTATTTCGCTGACCAGGACGACCTTTCCGCGGGGCTGGCAGGCCAGGTAAAGGATTCCGCGGATAGCATATTCACCTTTTCTCGTTAATTCCATCATAAAAGTACCAATAAGACCTTTTTGGTCTTTTTATATACCGCGAAATACTTTGATTGTCAACCCCATCATGAATTTTTTTCTTTTTCCGTTGAAACGGACTTTCCAGGTCCGATCCGGATAAGGCTGCTTCTTTCCAGAATCCGTGACGCATGAACGCCAAGGCAAGCGGAATGCCGGGTTTTTTCCGTCGACCGTCGACCGTGACCGTGAGCCGTGGCCGGGGAAATGTCTTTTCGGACAACGGACACGGATCACGGAAAATCCGAGGCATGCCGCGCAGACGAAGGCGTAAAGGAGTCACGGATTCAGGTCTTTGCCACCGTTCTTTTCATGGAGTCGCTCAGCTCTTCCAGCCTGAAGGGCTTCACAAGTGCTTCGACAAAACCGTAACTCTCATGGCTGGCCATGATGGGGTCATTGGAGTACCCGCTCGAAACTACAAGCCGGGCCAAGGGGTCCAAAGCCAGGATCCTTGAAGCTGCTTCCAGTCCGCCCATTTTCCCGGGGACGGTAAGGTCCATAATTACGGCATCAGGCCGAAGTCCTCGTTCCATTTCATTACAGTACAGCTCGACAACTTCTTCGCCGCTTGCGCAGGTAGCGACCCGATACCCCAGAGATGTGAGCATCTCCCCGGCCACGTCGCGGATAATCTCTTCATCATCCATGACGATAACATATCCCGCCCCCGCCGAAGGAGACTGGGAACGGCTGTAGCACAGATCCCGACAGCAGTCCGGAGATGCGGGGAGATAGACATGAAAAGCGGTTCCCTCTCCCGACCGGGAAATAACCACTACCTCCCCGCCGTGCTTCCTGACAATCGAATAGAGCGAAGTCAGGCCGAGACCAGTTCCGGCTTTTTTTGTCGTAAAATACGGGTCGAAAATTCTGCCGAGGTGTTTGGCGGAGATCCCGCAGCCGTTATCGACAACGGAGATACGGACATATGAACCCGGATTCAGGGAGGCGACTTCGTTTTCCCCGATTTGGCAGTTGACGGCCTCCACGCGCACTATCCCTCCCGTCGGCATTGCCTGGTATGCATTGATCAGAAGGTTGTTCATCACCTGTCCGATCTGCCCTTCATCCGCCTCGACGGGCCACAGGTCTCCGCTGATGCTCAACTCGCCCGCCACGTTGGAGCCGCGCAGCGCGAAAGACACTGCGTCCCGTATCACCCCGTGCAGATCTATCATCTTTTTGACCGGTTCGCCGCCCCGGGAAAAGGTGAGAAGCTGACATGTCAGGCCGGTTGCCTGCTTAATCGCCTTTTCGCACTTGTCGATCCTCTCCAGCGCCTCGTGATTCTCGGGCAGGCGCATGCGCACCAGGGACAGGTTTCCCATGATGCCGGTCAGGATATTGTTGAAGTCGTGGGCGATTCCGCCCGCCAGCACCCCCAGGGACTCCAGTTTCTGGGCCCGGAGCAGTTCCTCCTGCACTTTCTTCCGTCCGCTGATATCGCGGGCTATTACCTGCAGCGCCTTTTGTCCGCGATAGGCAAACGGGACGGAGGCAACTTCGACGGGAACGGCTGATCCGTCAACACGGACGAACATCATCTCCGCGGGAGAGTTCGGTTCTCCACTGCGAAAGGATCCTTCGATGCGCTGCCTTACAAAATCCAGCGATTCCGGGTGTACGAAATCGAGGGCTTCTCTCCCGTAAAGGTCCTCAGGATTCTGAAC
The DNA here is from genome assembly GCA_035686205.1 of Geobacteraceae bacterium. Lineage (GTDB taxonomy): Bacteria > Desulfobacterota > Desulfuromonadia > Geobacterales > Geobacteraceae > CAIWTU01. The sequence continues at coordinate 5,395 of DASRZQ010000087.1, read as the reverse complement.
ACCGAGAAGCTTCGCACCCTGTGAATTTACGAAAACCAGCCTGCCGCCGGTATGGATATAGATTGCATCCGGGAACAGCTCCACCAGTCCGCGGTAGCGTTCCTCACTTTCGCGAAGCTTTTCCTCGGCCTGCTTGCGTCCGCCGATATCATGGAAGAAGCCGGCGACATACTCCCTGCCGTCGTGCGGCAGATAGTTTGCCGTCACCTCCACCGGTACCAGAGCTCCGGAGGCAACCCGGTGCAAAGTTTCGAAGCGCAACGAGCTTCCCCACTTAAGTTTCTCGAAAAGCTCTCCCATATTTCCCATGTCAAATGCGGGATCCCAGTCGGGAATGCGCATTGACTGCAGTTCTTCGAGAGACCTCCCGTAATGGGAACATGCGGCATGATTGGCATAAACCATCCTGCAGCCGTCCGCCGGATCGAGTACATAAACCGGATCGCGGGTGTATTCGATCAGCGCCCTGAAAAAAGATGCTTCCTTCTCGGCTTTAATGCGTTCCGTGATTTCCCGGACTATGGCGCAGTAATATTCGATGCCGTTATAAATGAAATAATTGGACGTGATTTCCACCGGAAAGATACGGCCGTCCTTCGCCCTGTGAAACCTTGTATGCTGAATGCTGCCCGATTGCCGGATTTCCCGCAGGTGGGTCTGCCATTCATCGAGGGTTAAATACGGGTCAATATCCGAAATGGACATGGACAAAAGCTCCTCCCGGGTATAGCCGAGCATATTGCAGGCCGCCGGATTGAAGTTCCAGAAGCGGGTGTCCATGGTAATCCACTGGATAGCATCCGCGATGTTGTCAACGGAAAAGTCCGTCAGTTTCAACTTTTCCTCGATACGCTTCCGCTCGGAGATGTCGTGCACCTGGACGATGATCCGGTTGTCCCCGCCGATAACGGCGCCCCGCAAACTCACTTCCGTCCAGAAGAATTTTCCGTCTTTCTTTCTGGACAGCCATTCAAAGGTCTGCGGGCCATCAAGTTCCGCCCTTCGCAGCCATTCCAGGCCATCCTTTTGCGAGAAGGGAGGTTCTCCCGTGCTTAAATCCTGAATAGCCATACGCAGGGCTTCCTCCTTCGCATAGCCGTACAAGACGCACATGGTCCGGTTTACATCGATGATTTTGCCTGTGGCGGGGTCCTCGATAAAGACGGCCTCGCTCATGTTGTCAAAGATCGTCTGAAAGCACTCTTCGCTTGAACGGAGCCGGCGGTTGGCCTCGGACAGGCGAAGGACATAACGGGCTATGAGGTGGTATAGGAGAATTGCCGTAACAAAGATGAACAGCAGGCCCTTGTATATTTCGACGCGCGCAAGCTCGTCCGCGTCGTGAAATATCATTGTCAGCAGAGCGCCGGAGAAATATATCCAGAGGCTGCTAAATATGACATAAAACGCCACGATTCTGGCCACTGCCCTGTGGTCTTCGTTAATCCGCATCTGCCTACTCCCTCCAACATGCCCCTGTCCGCGCAAACCCGGATTGGCAGTGATTTATTGCAAATCGATACTGGAAAAACGTGTGCCTGCTTTTGGCCGGGCTTGCATCATGCAAAAAGGGCAGCCAAAACAGCTGCCCTTCACGGCATTTATATCAAATTTGCGTCACACGTCCGGCATACCCGCAGGTTCAGCATTGACTGCCTGCTTTCACAAACCCTCGGACCGATCTGGAAATGCCCTCCGCATCAAGACCGTACATGGCGCGCAGGTCCTTCTGCTCACCCTGTTCGATGTAAATGTCCGGGAACCCCAGCCGCAGAACCTTCACACCTTCAATGCCTTCTTCCTCAAGAAGTTCCAGGACGCCGGTCCCGAAGCCTCCCTGAAGCACATTCTCCTCGACCGTGATTATGGTTCCGGTCCTTTGCGCGAGGGAAATTATCAGCTCCCTGTCCAGGGGCTTGACGAAACGCGCATTTACTACAGCCAGTCGAAGCCCTTCGGCGGCGAGCGTCTCGGCGGCGAAAACGGACGGTCTGACCATCGTTCCCACGGCCAGTATCGCACCGTCGCTGCCTTCCCGCAAAACCTCCCCCCTGCCGATCGCGAGCGCCGACAGGTTCTGGTCCAGGGGCACTCCGTAGCCGTTGCCCCGCGGATATCTGACGGCAACCGGACCGTCATGTTCTATCGCGGTGTAAATCATGTGCTGGAGCTCGTTCTCATCCTTCGGCGCCATAATGGTCATGTTCGGCAGATGGCGCAGAAAGGACAGATCGAAGACGCCGTGATGAGTCGGCCCGTCGCTCCCCACGACTCCCGCCCTGTCGAGGGCGAAGGTCACCGGCAGGTTCTGCAGGCAGACGTCGTGGAAGACCTCGTCGTATCCCCTCTGAAGGAAGGTGGAGTACACGGCAAAGACCGGCCTGAATCCCTCGGCGGCAAGCCCCGCTGCGAAGGTGACGCCGTGCTGTTCCGCGATACCCACATCGAAAAACCGGTCGGGGTACTCCGAGGCAAACTTCGAAAGCCCGGTGCCGTCGGGCATGGCCGCGGTTATGGCGACCACCCGCTCGTTGTCAGAGGCTATCTTCTTCATCGTTTCGCCGAAGACGGCGGTGTACGAAGCGGGCGCACCCTTGTCCTTCAAAACCTTGCCGGTCTTCCTGTCGAACGGGCCGACTCCGTGAAAAAGGGACGGGTTTTCCTCCGCAGGACGGTAACCCTTTCCTTTCGTGGTGAGGACATGTACCAGGACGGCATTGTCAAAGCGCCTTACATTCTCAAGAGTGGTGAGGAGGAGCTCGATATTGTGGCCGTCAATGGGACCGACATACTCGAAGCCGAACGCCTGGAACATCATTCCCGGCGTGAAAAGGCCCTTCAGCGACTGCTCGGCCTTCTGCGCGACCCTCAACACATGCTTGCCGACGCCGTCCAGCCCCTGGAGAAAACCCTGCAGTTCCTTCTTTATCTTGTGGACGAATTCATTGGTTATGGTACGGCTGAGAAAATTGGAAAGAGCACCCACGTTTTCCGCTATGGACATCTCGTTGTCGTTGAGGATGACCACCAGGTCCCTGTTCAGGTGCCCCGCGTGGTTCAGACCTTCGTAGGCAAGCCCGCCGGTCATCGACCCGTCGCCTATTACGGCGATTGTTTTGTGGGGGGCACCGTTTACGTCGCGGGCAACGGCCATGCCGAGGGCGGCGGAAATGGACGTGGACGAATGGCCGGTGTCGAAGACATCATGTGGAGACTCGGAGCGCTTCGGAAAACCGCTGATCCCGCCCAAGGTCCTGAGGGTGGCGAACCGGTCGCGCCTGCCTGTGAGAAGCTTGTGGGCGTAGGCCTGATGCCCGACGTCCCAGACGATCCGGTCCCGCGGAGAGCTGAAAACCCGGTGCAGTGCGATGGTCAGCTCCACCACTCCGAGGCTGGGCGCCAGATGGCCGCCGTTGGCAGCGCAGGTGTCGACGATTACGTCGCGCAGCTCTCCGGCTAGGAGCTTCAGGTCCTGCAGCTGGAGTTTCTTCAGGTCTTCCGGGGAATTGATTTTTTCCAGGATATTCGCCATTATGATTTCCGCAGGACAATATATTTCGCGATTTCCCTGAGGGGATCGGCCTTTTCGTCAAACCCGGAAAGGGCGTCCAGAGCAACGTCCACGAGTTCCGCCGCCCGCCGCTTCGATTCGGAGATGCCGATGACCGCCGGGTAGGTTGCCTTGCCCCTCTCCAGGTCGCTGCCGGCATCCTTGCCGATCTCTTCAGTGGTCCCCTCTATATCCAGGATATCGTCGGCGATCTGGAAGGCCAGCCCGATGGCCTCGCCATACCTGACAAGCGCGGCCTCCCTGCCGGAGTCGGCCCCGCCGAGTATCGCGCCGCTCCTCACGGAAGCCTTGATCAGCGCTCCGGTTTTGCGGGTATGGATATACTGGACGGTGGCAAAATCGATTTCCGGCTTACCCTCGCTTTCCATGTCCACCATCTGTCCGCCGATCATGCCGCGCGAACCGGCGCACCTGCTTATTTCGCCAATTACTTCCAGCCGTTTTTCGGGATCAATTGATGCGCCGAACTCGGGACTGCCCAGGAGAATGAATGCCTCGGTCAGAAGCGCGTCACCGGCAAGAATGGCGGTCGCCTCCCCGTAAACCTTGTGGTTGGTGGGTTTTCCCCGGCGGTAATCGTCGTTGTCCATGGCCGGCAGGTCATCGTGAATCAACGAATAGGTGTGAATCATTTCCATGGCACAGGCGGCGAGCATGGCGTCTTCCGCCCTGCCTCCGACTGCCTCGCAGGCGGCCAGGACCAGTATCGGGCGGACGCGCTTGCCGCCGGCGAATACCGAATAGTGCATCGATTTGTGCAGGGTAAAGGGAAGCTCGTCCTCACCGGGCAGGCATTTTTCCAGGGCTTCGTCCACAATCCTGCATTTGTCATTTAGATATTTTTTCAGGTCCATATCATCTCTCTGTTTATTTATTTTTCCTGAATTTCCGGTTATTCTTCTTCGGGCCGGAATTCCCTTTTCACAAATGTTCCGTCTTTCTGTTTCATCAGGACTTCCACCCGGCTTTCCGCCTCGTCTAGCTTTTTCGCGCAGAAGTTGGCGTACCGGACCCCTTCCTCGAAAGCCTTCAGCGATTCATCCAGGGAAAGCTCCCCGCTTTCCAGCCTGCGCACCACTTCTTCCAGTTTTTTCAGAACGGTTTCAAATTTTTCCGCTGCCATATGTAAATCTCTTTCTAATTTTTTTCCGGGCAAATCCCGCTTGTAGGGGCGATCCTTGGGATCGCCCTTCCAGCGGGCAAACACAAGGTTTGCCCCTACAAATAACCGCCCTCGTTTCCAACATTCCCCATGGTCAGACAAGCCCCCGTCATTATACAGATATAGCAATTTGAGTCAAGGACCGCGGCCCCGTGTGAAATCGTTATTCGCGGGCGGATTCGACCACGCACTCGGCGGCACCGCGTCGGAACGTTATCTCAAGCCTGTCTCCCGGCCCAACCTGGCCCGAATCTTTTATCAGGGTCCTGTCCGGAAGCCTGACGGCGACGGAAAATCCCCGGGCCAGAACGGCAAGGGGAGAAAGCGCATGCAGTCCCGCGGAACAGACCGCCGCGGCCTCGCGGGCCCCGTCGAGGATTTTGAACATGGCCGTATCCATCTTTGCCGAAAGCCTGAGCAGCCTTTCACGGCAGCGCTCCATTTCGGCCTCCGGATTGGTCAGACGGAGGTGATTCACCATCGAGGCGAGCCATTCCCTCCGCCGGGCATAGTCCGCCGTCGCCGCCCGCGCCAGCCGTTCCCGGAGGTCATCGACCCTCTGCACATAGTAGCCAAGCAGCATGGTCGGATCCTTGACCGCCCGCGCCAGACCCTCGACCCTGCTCCGAAGCTGTTTCAAGCCATGGCCGACGGCAAAATCC
>DASRZQ010000086.1:0-6418 GCA_035686205.1 Geobacteraceae bacterium | reverse complement strand
GACCAGGAGCAAGCTCATAAGGCTTTTGAACGATTTCGTGTTGCTGTGGAAAATCACGGGTTCCCACAGGTGGGGCAAGTAACCGTGAGCATTGGGGTCACAAAATTGGATCAGAATGTTTTTTCCTCGACACTTCTTGATTATGCGGATAAGGCCCTTTATCACGTAAAGCGCAATGGACGCAACCAGGTAGCGTTTTTTGAGGAATTACTCGAAGCGGGATTTGTGAGTCTGGGAGAAGTCAAAGTCGGAGATATTGAAATATTTTGAATATTTCAGGCTGAATTCATCCACTAAACGATCCCTTAAAGCACCAAAACAAAGTACAAAGGTGGGGAAGATTTAAACGACTCCCTTGGCGGATGGCAACGTATCCCTTTCTATCCTTCTACCAACCAGGTTAACATTGTTCGGCAGCCGTGGCAAATCAACCCCGACCTGAGTGAAAAGCTTATTCTGCCCTTCCCAATAAAATCCGTTCATAACATCGAACATGACCGGTTTATTCGAGCGCAGGCTTTTCACGACGGCCTTCGGCATATTCCCGCCATCTTTAATGAAAAATTCACACAATTAATATCAAAAATCCTATTACAAAAATAAAAAGGGGCATACGCGCCCGATTCTTGCGAGTTAACTCAAAATAGATGTAACCGTGACGTTACATGAAAGTTTCATCATGTTAAAGGAACTTTGATAAAGTATCTTTACATTCTCTTGCAATCGCCCGCCTCTCCATGTGGCGGGCATTTTTTTATCCAGAGAAAGGCCACTTTTTCTAACCCGGCAATACTTCCTAAATAAGGGGTATCACACTTTTGGTATTTTAAAAAGTTTAACAAGAAACAAAACAACGGCGCAAACAATCAGTATAGTTACCAGCAGCCTCTGATCATCGTAGTAGAATTCCTGCAGCATGTTTTTGAACGAATTAAACAAAAGCCTTATATACTCGACCATAAATCTCTCGAAATTATCTATTGCAGAAATTCACCACAAAAATGGTAATCATTTACTTTTAGCTCGCTGTGCTTTACTTTCCGTCAATAACTGACGAATAAGTTCCTTGCGTTCTTCATGCGTCATATCCGCGATCTTCGGCGCTTCTTTCTCCATGCCGGTTTCGGGTACATGCTGAAAGTTTAAGGCTAACCATTCTAATGATTTGGTTTGCCTCTCAACGGCTTCAATAAGGCGCTCAATAGCCCCTGTTTGTTCTTTTATCGCCTTCAATATTTCCTCTTGATACATGGCTGATACCTCTTTTTCTGAAAGTGTACCAGAAAACAAAAGAAAAACCGCCCCCTTTCGAAGCCGATCAGTTCCGCCTATATCGCATATAATCTGTAAAAAACCATTACCTGTTTTAAAGGTCCGTTCAGGCATTTTAACAAGCACTTAAAGTCGGGTACTGAACTCCCCTATGGCCCGAGAGCCGCGCAGCAGCAACTCTCCAAGAACTGACAGCAAATTCTTGCCTGCCGGGAAAATGTCGTGCTAGTATCTGGCCAATCCTTCTGCAGAGAGAGGTGCCCTGATGATATCGTTTAGCGGAAACCTGGAACATCTGTCGATCGTCGATGTCATGCAACTGCTGCATCAAACGAGGAAGTCGGGCATTCTGCGGGTCAAGGGCCGTAAGGGTGAGAGCCAGCTAGTCTTCAAAGACGGCTACATGGTAAGCGCCAATCATCTGAACAACAGCATCCGCATCGGAAAAATTCTCGTTGACCTTAACATCATCACGCAGAAAATTCTCGATAAGGCGCTACAGGTACAAGGCAGAGCCGGGTCCGAGCGCAAACCGCTGATCATCACCCTTATCAACCAGGGACTTGTGAATCAGAAAGAAGCATACAAGGGCCTCGAACACCTCATTGAAATGGTTGTCGTGGAAATATTAACCTGGAAGAAGGGCTCCTTCACCTTAGAGGCACTCCCAACTTCCGTGAATGATTTTCGATTCTATCCTGAAAAACTGGTCAGCGAAATCAACGTCGATACCCAGAGCGTACTGATGGACGCTCTGCGTATTTTCGACGAAAAAAGTCGCGACGGCGAACTGACCGACGAGGAACCGCCAGAAGATGAACTCTTCACAAAAAAAGGCTGCACGGCTATGCGTATCGAATGCTCCGAATGTCACCTGACCGGCAAAGTCGATGAGCCGGAAATGCCCCCGGAAGGACGCCTCGTCAGCTGTCCGTGGTGCAAGAACACTTTCAATGTCGACAAACCCGGCGCTGTCGGGTCATCCGACATGATAAGCATTTGTCCGGTTTGCCAGTATTCGACGTTCGGAACCGAGTTGTTCGCGGTCTGCCCGCAGTGCGGGCTGGTGGCAAGCAAATACCAGGCAAAGCTTCGGAAAAAGCAGGAAATGGAGCAGGAGCAACAGCGGGCATGGTACAACCAGGAACTGGAGTTACGATCAATACGCAATCCCTACCTGCTCCAGGCACCGGCCGCTGATGAGGAGCGGAATGCAGCCCTGCTGACGGTCCGTTATACCGGCCGGGGGTGCTTCGCCCTCGGCGTGGCGTTTCTCTGTTATGGCCTCTGCGGGTTGGTGTCATTCTATGGAAACGACTGGCAGACGATTCTTTCTGAAGGCCGCTTGGAGCCAATCTCTAAGATCGAGGTCTTTTTCCGCCTCGGCTTTCTCCCTTGGCTGTTCACCCTTTTCAGCAGCGTATTCCTCGCAGTGGTTCGTCGGTTCCTGCTGCTGCGGGACAGCGCCCGCAAGGAGATGCAAATGGTGGCCTGGACCGGCGTTGCAGTGTGCGTCGTCTATGAGACCGCCGAATTCATCAACTGGGTAAGAATGTTCAACGCAATGAAGTTCTTCAACTACGCCAGCGGACTGGCAAGTTCCCTCCTTATGACGGTTCTCTTGAGCCTCCCTTTCTTTGGCCTGCTCTTGTACCTACAGAGCAAAGGAATCGTCCGTGAGTTTCCGAAGTAAAGCTTATTAAATAAGCTAATGATTAACAAAGAGATATCTTAACGGTCTTTCTTGTCTTGGATTTACCAGTTCCGGCGGTCGCTAGCAACCGCCTGTTTCGATGCGGAGGGGAAGAATTCGCCATTATTGTTCGGGCGGGAGACCGGGAGCGGGCACACCAGGAAAAAGAAAAGAAAAAATCGGCTCCTTTCGATGCCGGTAAAAAGTAAAAAAAGAAAGGGGATATAACTTTTCCTGCAACCTCCTTACAATTTGTGCCTCTTCAGTAAATAAAGGCATAATCCAAGAATTGTTACTGCTATAAAGGGCCGGAGATCAGAAAGTAAAGTTCCAAGGTCAAGCTGGAATCTATGATGTAAGGCAATACCATATTCGATCATTTCTTTCTTAACCCAGGTTCCGGAGAGAGCTCAGCCAATACACGCCGGTTCAGTTCCTTACGTTGTTCCGGTGTCATTGCCGCGATTACCCTTGCATACTTCTCAAGATCGCTTCCGAATACCTTATCAAAATTTCGGGCAAGGCGCTCTATAACCTCGGTCTGACGTTCGATGGCCGCCGTTTGTTCCTGAATTGCTCTCAGTATTTCCTCAACGTACATGGCAGAGACCTCATTCTTTTTCGAAAGTATATCAGGAGAAATACTAATTAAAAGTTGTGATATCTTTCGAAACTGTATTTCAAAATTTTTAAAAACCTTCGTAAAGTTTCAAATATTAATTATCGAGTATTTGCTGAACAAAATCATATGATTTTATATCCTGTCGTCGGAATCACAACAAGAAAACCGGCTTCTCTTTAATTGAATGAGCAAGCCGGTTTTTTTTCAACCTGTCCGGGTAGTGATTCATTATTCTTCTTCATTATTTCCGGAAGTTTCATGTTCTTCAGGGCACTTGTACGCATAGACTACATTGGAATATCCGATGCCTCCCCCGTCTAGTTCCGCTCTGTACATGATGTGGGTCGCACCCATTTCCTCAGCTTCTTCCATGGCCTTATCCTTGAAGTTTCCCATATAAGGGTTGCCATATAAAAACTGCCCCGCAGATCCGATAAATGTTTTCAAAAGAAAAAACCCTTTACCTGCTCACGATCGCCTACTTCAATAAGTGGACTCTGTTTGCAGGGCACACCTGCACAACCGTACAGAAAAAGAGTCGCCAGTATTAGCCAAATTCCTAACATAACCCCCTCCGCAATCAGCTGTCAGGCAGGTATCAGAATCACCGTAACGTCCAGCTTCTCTTCAAATGGACTTTTTATAATACCACTCCATCTTCACCACATCAAAACATAAAACATGAACTCTCCAGTCGCTTCCCTTCACCCTGAAACATCTCAGCCTCTCGCGGGAGCCCACCTGCTCCTCGATCCACTGTGTCATGATTTTCATCACTTCCACTTTTTTGCCTGACAGCCGGAAGGCGCGCGGACTCTCTTCTCCACTGTAGCCCGCGTAAGCCTGTACCTCGACCTTCTCATAAGCCGTCATTTCTTTTCCCTGGTTTTACCCTTCAGTTCCTTCTCCATTTCCAGCACTTTGACGGTAATTTTCATAACTGAATCCGGATTCAGGGACATGGACTCGATCCCTTCCCTCACCAGAAAGGCGGCGAATTCCGGGTAATCGCTCGGCGCCTGGCCGCAGATGCCGCTGTGCCGCCCGTTCCTCCTGGCTCCCTCGATCACCCTCGAAATCAGTGTCATGACGCCTTCGTCCCTTTCGTCGAAAACATGCGCGACAAGAGCGGAATCCCGGTCCACTCCCAGGGTCAGCTGGGTAAGGTCGTTCGAACCTATGGAAAAGCCGTCAAATAGTTCGCTGAACTGGTCTATCAGTACGACGTTGTTGGGAATTTCGCACATCACGTACACTTTCAGCCCGTTATTGCCCCGGACGAGACCGTTCGTTTCCATTTCGGCCAGCACCCTTTTCCCCTCCTCGATGGTGCGGCAGAAGGGCACCATGGGAATTACGTTTACGAGTCCCATGCCTTCCCGCACCTTCTTCATGGCCCTGCATTCCAGTGCGAATCCTTCCCTGTAGCGTTCGTCGTAATAACGGGAAGCGCCGCGGAAGCCGATCATCGGATTTTCTTCCTCCGGCTCAAACGCCCTGCCGCCGATAAGGCTGGCATATTCATTGGTCTTGAAATCGCTGAGCCGCACCACGACCGGTTTGGGATAAAAGGCCGCGGCTATCGTGCCGATTCCCTCGGCCAGTTGGTCGACGAAATAATCACCCTTGTCGGAATATGCCGCCGTAAGATGCTCGATCTCTTTCAGTTCCGCCTTGCTTTCCACCCGTTCCGGGTGAACAAGGGCCATGGGGTGAACCTTTATGTAGTTGTTGACAATAAACTCCATCCTCGCCAGACCGACCCCGTCGTTGGGAATTTTTGAAAGTGCAAACGCCTCTTCGGGGTTGCCCAGATTCATCATTATTTTCGTCTTCGGCCTGCCCATGTGTGAAAGGGATATCTGTTCGAGCCGGAACGGCAGTTTGCCTTCGTAAACCTTCCCTATATCACCTTCCGCGCAGCTGACTGTTATTTCCTTGCCGGTTCCGACGGTTTCCGTGGCATTCAAAGTGCCCACAATCGACGGGATGCCCAGTTCGCGGCTGACGATTGCCGCATGGCAGGTTCTGCCGCCCCGGTTGGTCACGATAGCGGTAGCAGTTTTCATGACGGGCTCCCAGTCCGGGGTTGTAGTATCAGAGATAAGTATCTCGCCCGGACGGAAACTGGAAAGTAGATGCACATCGGTAATCACCCTGGCAGATCCGGCGGCGATCTTTTCCCCTACGCTTTTCCCGGTTGCGAGAACAGGCCCCGTCCCTTCCAGATGGAATTTTTCCAGGAAATCGAGCGCCTTCTGCGACTGTACGGTCTCCGGCCTGGCCTGGACAATGAACAGCTCGCCGGATTGCCCGTCCTTCGCCCATTCGATGTCCATGGGGAATTCCCTGCCGGCCTTTTTCGAGTAATGATCCTCAATGGCAATTGCCTGGCGGGCAAGTTCCAGTATTTCATCATCAGCCAGGCAGAAACGCCTTTGCTCGGCCAGCGGCACTTCCACGTTGCGGGTCTGGAACTTCGACGACCCGCCGCCATAGATCATCTTGAGCTTCTTTTCCCCAAGTTTTTTCCTGATAATCGAATTGTGACCTTTGGCCAGTGTCGGCTTGAATACATAAAATTCGTCGGGATTAACGGCGCCCTGCACGACATTTTCCCCAAGCCCGTAGGAGCCGTTGATGAGAACAACGTCGCGGAACCCCGTTTCGGTGTCCAGTGTGAACATAACGCCGCTTGCGGCCAGGTCGGACCTCACCATTTTCATCACGCCGATTGAAAGCGCAACGCGAAAGTGGTCAAACCCCTGGTCCATCCGGTAGGATATCGCCCTGTCGGTGAAAAGCGACGCGAAACATCGGCGGCACGCGTC
>DASRZQ010000085.1:0-12408 GCA_035686205.1 Geobacteraceae bacterium | reverse complement strand
ACATCCGCCTCGGATTCCAGCGGATCGAAATCGGTGTAGTTCGAAATGCGCGGAAATCTGATCACGCCAATTCTTATTTTATTTCCTTTTGCCTTTTGCCCTTTGCCCTTTGCCCGCCTCTCCAGGGCCACGCTGTCTTCCTCGGGTATGCGGAAATGATTGAAATACGGGACCACGCCGAGGACAGGAACGCCGGTTCGCTTCTCGACGAAATCAATCCCCGGCTTAAGAAGCGACGGGTCCCCGCGGAACTTGTTGATGACCATCCCCTTGATCCGCTCCCTCTCGCCGGGTTCCAGGAGTTCCAGTGTCCCGATGATCTGGGCGAACACTCCGCCGCGGTCGATGTCGGCCACCAGTATGCATGGGCAGCCGGCCATTTCAGCGATTTTGAGGTTGGCGATGTCGTGGGCCTTCAGGTTGATTTCGGCGATGCTTCCGGCCCCTTCGATGACGATGAATTCGCAGGCGGAACTCAGCCTGGCGAAGCTCTCCTTCACTTTTTCGAATGCCCGGGGCTTGTAGCCGTTGTATTCGGCCACCGACATGTTGCCGACCGCTTTCCCCTGCACGATCACCTGGCTGCCGATATCCGAATTGGGTTTCAGGAGGATCGGGTTCATGTCCGTGTGGGGCGGAATCCGGCAGGCCTGGGCCTGCACCGCCTGGGCTCGGCCGATTTCCCCGCCCTCGGGGGTGGCGAAGGAATTAAGCGCCATGTTCTGCGATTTGAAAGGGGCAACGGCGATGCCCCTGTTCCTGAGAATCCTGCAGAAACCTGCCGCCAGTACCGATTTTCCAACGTCCGAGGCGGTGCCGACGACCATCAGGGCTTTGCCCTGATGAGGTTCGAGGCTCGAGGTTTGAGGTCCGAGGATTTTATGGGTTTTGCTCGCTCCTCGCTCCTCGCTCCTCGTTCCTGCCTTATCGTATCCCCTCGGCGTGATCATTTTCCCGTGCCGGTCGACAAATGTCGCCGAATTGCCGATGATGACGAGGGAAAACATGTCTATCCGGTCGATGGGCATGTCGGCCAGGGTGGTGACGATCTTTTCCTCTCCGTCCCGGCAGGCGTTGCGAACGATGCCGATCGGAGTCCGCGGCGATCGGGCCGCGAGCAGTATCTCTCTTGCCAGGTCAATGTGCCTGGTTCTCCCTTTGCTTCTGGGATTGTACAGGACGGTGACGAAATCGGCCGCGGCCGCGGCTTCAAGCCTTTTTTCGATCATCTCCCACGGTGTCAGCAGGTCGGAAAGCGATATGACCGCGAAGTCGTGCATGAGCGGAGCGCCCAATACCGAAGCGGCGGCCTGAAGGGCGGAGATTCCGGGGACTATGACGATTTCGGGCGCGGCAAGCGGCGCACTGGCGGGATCGTTCGCCAGCTCCAAAGCCAGCCCTGCCATACCATAAATGCCTGCGTCGCCTCCGGAAACAAGAGCAACAGTTCTTCCGTCGGAAGCCAGTCTAACTGCCTCCCGGCAGCGCTCGGTTTCTTTCGTCATTCCTGATGAAAATATTTCTTTCCCACCGAGAAGTGGCTCGACAAGCTTTAAATAGGTCGTGTAGCCGACCACCACTTCGGCCGATTCGATGGCCTCGCGGGCTTCGTATGTCATGTGTTTCAGGTCGCCTGGACCGATTCCAACTACAAAAAGTTTTGACATCTAAAAACCTCGATTATTATCATGCGATTTCCGCAATTGCCAGCGTAACATTCCCGCTCTTGACCTTCTTAAGCAGCAGTTTCCCGCCGTTGGAGGCCAGTAGCGCGGCGGGTTCGGCGACGCCCGCGGCTCCGATGGCTTTAACGGCATGTCGCGACGGGGGGGAGGGTGTTCGGACGGAATTCAATTCGCTGCTTTCGTAATAAATGACGGGTAGTGAGTACTTGTCCGCGAAGGCTTGCAGGCCCGGTTCGCCTCGCTTTGCCGAAGCGGTTGCGATGCATCCCGCGCTTTTCATGGAAATGGAGAGACGGTCCAGATTAACGTGGACGACGGCTTCGATCTCGTCGGCTCCGGTTCCGGTGTTGCATCCTATACCGAGAACGAGGTTTCGCGGGCGAAGTACGAGCAGGTTGAGCGGCCGGACCTCGGGCGGCAGAATCCGGTTAGTTACGAACAGGTATCCCTTTGCTCCGCTCTGAAAGGCATCGCTGAAACCGGAGTAAAAGCTCAGCCTGCCGCGGCCGGAAAAATACCGTTCAACGAGGCCGCCTGGATCGACCACGGCGATTTCACTGTCCTCAAGCAGCAGGGTGTTGAGATTCCTGACTCCGGACAAGTTCTCGATAACCCATCCCTGTTCCTTTGCCAGCAGGTCGAAGGAGGGCAGGGAGCGGACGTCGGTGGCGGTGGTGATGACTGCGGCGGCTCCCGTAAGGGAAGCGCAGTTTTCCGCCAGCTCATTGGCGCCGCCCAGATGCCCGGAGAGGAGTGAAACGGCGAATTTCCCGGCCTCGTCCATGACCACAACCGCCGGGTCCCTCTCCTTGCCCTCCAGCAGGGGGGCGATCATGCGCACCACTATCCCCGCGGCCATGATGCAGACGAGGCCGCGTGACTCGCGCCACAGTTTATTGATCAGGGATTTGAGCTCGCCGTTGAAAACGTTGACCGGACACCTGCAGAGACCGACGTGTTTCGCGGGTACAAACAGCTCCGCGCAAGGGAGTCCCTCCTGCAGCTTCGCACCCAGTTCGGCGCCGTTTCCGGTTATGGCGATGATGGCTGTTTTCATGTCGCGCTCCGCGCAACAGGCGCAGGGCACAAGGCACAAGGCGCAAGGTTATTGGTTTCCTTCAGCCTTCAGCCTTCGGCCTTCAGCCTGTTACTACCCGATTATCCCTTTCCGGCATCCGTGACCGAATTCCTTGTCGTAAAGGCGCGATTTCGCCTTGAGCCCTTCTTTCCTCGCCTTCAGGACGTCGCCCACAATGATGATTGCCTGTTTGTCTATTTCGGTTTCCCGCGCGAGTCCGGCTATGTTCCCGAGGGTTCCCTCCACGATCCGTTCGTCGGGCCATGAGGCGCGGCAGACTACGGCTGCCGGCGTTTCCTTGGTGTACGCACCTTGGAGTAGTTCCGTGACCACCCGGTCGATCATGGAAACGGACAAATAGATGACCAGCGTGGCGCCGATTCTGGCGATCTCTTTCAGGGATTCCCGCTCCGGGACCGGTGTTTTTCCTTCCAGCCGGGTGAAGATGACCGTCTGGGAGACCTCCGGCAGGGTCAGCTCCTGTTTCAGTGCGGCCGCCGCGGCAAAGGCGCTGGTTACGCCGGGGACTACCTCGTAGTCGATGCCGAGGCGATCCAGTTCGGCCATCTGCTCCTGGATGGCCCCAAAGATGGATGGGTCACCGGTGTGCAGCCGGACCACTCTCTTTCCCGCCAGTACGGCTTCCGCGATTGCCGAGGTGGTTTCTTCCAGGGTCATGGAGGAGGAGTCATAGACTTGGGCATTTGAGGCGTATTCCCTGACAAGCCGCAGGTCGACGAGACTGCCGGCGAAGATGACCACATCCGCTTCGCGCAGAAGCCGCGCGCCTTTTACCGTGATCAGTTCCGGGTCGCCGGGACCTGCGCCTACGAAAAAGACCTTGGACAATTATAGCCTCCAAAAATAGCTTTGCTATTTTTTCACGATCAGAAGTGACAAGTAATCCAGTTTTTTCCCCAGCAAAGACTCCAGTTCGAAAACAACTTCCTGGTCCGCCGATCCCACCCGTCGGATGAAAGCGGCCTTTTTTTCAAGCCCCAATTCCTTCAGGAGCGCGAATACCCGGTCGAATACCCGGTTTACCTTCATAAGAACTATTGTGTCGAATTCCTGAAAAATATGACGCAGCTCCTTTTCCTCGAAGGCGGCCGGGATGACGGCGAGACGTTCGGACGCAGCGGCCAGGGGCACCCCGGCGGCTATTGCCGCGGCGTTGATGCTGGTTATGCCCGGCACCGCCTCCACCGTCACGTCCGGATACTTTTCCCGCAATATCCGGTAAATATAAAGGAACGTGGAGTAGAGAAAGGGGTCGCCTATGGTTATGAAGGCAACATCCTTCCCGTCACGGACCATGCCGGCGGTTTCCCCGGCTGCTTTCTCCCAGAATTCTTCCAGTCCTTCCTGGTTTTTCCGCATGGGGAAAACCTGTACGACGACTTCCTGCCGGGAGCGGTCGATGAGGCTTTCGACTATGGAAAGGGCATAGCTGGAATCGTCACGTGTGGCGGAGGGGGCGCAGATGACCGGGACCCGGCGGAGAATAATCTCCGCCTTGCGGGTAAGGAGTTCAGGATCTCCCGGCCCGACCCCGACAGCGTAAACCCTGGCCACTATTCGGCGCCTTTCGCGGCTGAAATCACGTAAACCGGATTGTGGGCCTCGAACATCTTGTATTCCGTCAGACCGCGCGTTTTCGCCACGTTGACGCATGCAACGTCCACCGTGTAGCCGTGGTCTTCCAGGAATTCCACCGCCTTCGTCAGCGTATCGAGGGTAACCGCATTGAGGACGATTATGCCGTCCGGCTTCAGGCGCCGGTCCACGGCGTCTATGATGTCGTCAAGCATCCCTCCGGAGCCGCCGATGAAAACCCGGTCCGGATCGGGGAGATCATCAAGCCCTTCCGGCGCGAAGGCTTCGACGAGCATGACATTCCTGGAGGAAAACTTTTTGAGGTTATCCCTGAGAAAGGCCAGGTACTGGGGATTTTTTTCCAGCGCGAAAATCTTTCCGTTGGGCATCAGGTTTCCCGCCTCGATGCCCACGGAGCCGCTGCCTGCCCCGATGTCCCACATCACCAGGTCGTTCTGCAACTGCAGCTTGGCGAGGGTGACCGCACGGATTTCCTGCTTGGTGATCAACTTCTTGGCGGTGTGGTACTCGTCGTCGTCAATTCCCATGACCGGGTAATTCCCCAGGGTCGGCTCCCATGCCTTGATCAGGATCAGGATGTTCAGCGTAGAAGAGGGAAGATCAACCAGGCCCCTGACGTCAGTGCGGGTGATCTTTTCCGTCTGCAGTCCAAGGTCTTCGCAAAGGTAGACCTCGTACCCTTCGGCGCCCCGCTTGATCAGCTCCCTTGCCAGTACCGACGGCGTATTGACGTCGTCGGTCAGAACCGCCGCCTTGTCGGCCGCGATGATCCTGTCGATGGCCGGCTTCAGGCCGCGGCCGTGGACGGAGATGAAAATCGAATCGTCCCAGGGTTCCTTGATCCGCGCGAACGCGTACTGGACGCTGGTGACGTTGGGGAATATCTCAATCCGGTCCTTTGGGAGATTGCGCAGCAGGAACCTTGCGATGCCGAAAAAGTTGGGATCTCCCGAACTGAGCACCACCACGAGCTTTTCGGTTGTCTTGAGGGTGTCCAGCATGATGGAGAGGTCCCCGAACGTCTGTTTTTCCCCCCTGAAATCGGGAAAGATGTCGAGCAGCCGCTGGTGGCCGATGAGCAGCTCGGCCTTGCCGATCACTTCGAGCGCTTTGCTTCCGAATCCTTCCCAGCCTTCGATACCGGCACCGACCAGATAAATTTTTTGTTGCGGCATGATCAACCTCCTAAAGTCAATTTGCATGGACAGTAAAAGTTAACGAAAAAAGGGCAGAATCGCCACGGAGACACAGAGAAACAGAGGAAATCACGGAGAAAAACTTTTTTTTAAATCAAAAAAAGATGAAAGGGAATGCAACTCTTTAAAGCAAAACACTCTGCTTTTGATGGAAATAAAACTCCGTGTCTCTGTGTCTCCGTGTCAAGCCGTTTTTCTTTCAATTCGGACCGTAATATAACACTTCCCCCCCATACCCCGCCAGCAAAACATTGATGCGCAGGCCCGGCTCCATCCGGCGGGCGAATTCCAGAACCTTTGAGCAAACAACAGCGATTAGCTCCGCATCGTGCCCGGAGGCTTCCAGGACTTCCCGGGCAGTGTTGGCTTTCAGAACATGAGACGTGAGACGTGAGACGTGAGACGTGTTGCCAAGCCAAGCGGCCAGCTCCTTTAAATCAAGCTTTGAAGATGAAACGTGGGTCTGTTCATGTCCGCGGGCGATCTTCAGGAGTTTTGCGAACTGTCCTGCAATTACTATATTCCTCACGCCTTTGCGTGCGCACGCGCGAACGGCGTAACCGGCGTGGTCGCCCATCATAATGTAGCTTTCAGCCGGCAAAGGGCTAAGGGCTAAGGACGAAGGGGATAATACGTCGCGGATTTCTTTTTCAGCTGACAGGGCTTTCTTAGTGCCGTTTCCGGAGAAAAAGCGTTGCGCAACCTGCTCGCTGGTTCTGCCGGTCGACAGTACCAGGGTTTTGCAACCGCATGCAAGGGCGACATCTATGGCCGAATCGATGGTGTCGGTCCATGCCTGTGCCGAGATCGGCGTGACGATTCCGGTCGTGCCGAGGATGGAAAGCCCGCCGATGATGCCGAGCCGGGCATTCAGGGTTTTTTTCGCCAGTTCCTCGCCGTTAGGGATGCTGATAGTAACGTGAGACGTGAGACGTGAGACGTGAGACGCAAAAACCTCACGAACGGCTTCGGTTATCATCCGGCGGGGGACCGGGTTGATGGCCCATTCTCCGACGGATACCGCGAGGCCGGGTTTTGTTACCCTGCCGATACCGGCGCCGCCTTCGATAATAACGAAATCGTTGTCCCTTTCGGCAGTAAGGGCCGAGGGCGTATTTAGGCTTACCTTCGCGTGAATCTCTGCGCCGTTCGTCACATCGGGGTCGTCTCCGGCGTCCTTGATAACGAAGCAGGAAGCGGCGTCATCGGTTATCTCCTGGCCGTTGAGGCGGAACCGAACCCTTTCCCCGCCGGGAAGCGTTATCTCCGCTTCTTCCGCGATCCGCCGGTCACGGAGCATTATCGCAGCGCCCCTGGCGGCCGCCGCAGCGCAGGCGCCGGTGGTATATCCGTGTTTAAGGCTTTTTCTCTTCATGGACGGTGTCCGCCAGCAGCAGCAATGCGTTTGTCACCGCCGCGGCGACATTGGAACCGCCTTTCCTTCCCCGGTTCGTTATGAAGGGAATAGGGCGGGTCGATGCTTCACGGATCAGCTCCTCCTTGCTCTCTTCGGCGCCGACGAAACCGACGGGAATCCCTATGACCAGGTCCGGGCGCAGCCCTTCTTCCCGGACCAGCCGCAGCAGCTCGAACAGGGCTGTGGGAGCGTTGCCGATGACAAAAATCCCTGTGCCGCGGTCCGATGCCGCCTTGCGCATGGCAATGATGGAGCGGGTCATGCCGTGACGAGCCGAATCTTCGGCCACTTCCGGGTCGGCGACAAAACATGAGGCGTCGACTCCGAATCGGGTCAGGAGCCGTTTGTTGATCCCCGCCAGGGCCATGTTCGTGTCGGTGACGATGCAGCGACCGCTGCGCAATGCCGCAACCCCTGCGTCGACGGCGCCGGGGGAGAAAACCATTGTGCGCATGTAATCGAAATCGGCGGAAGCATGGATTGCCCGGCGAACTACAGGCCACTCAGCGGTGGACCACCGGTGCGGTCCCGCCTCGGCGTCGATGATGCGGAACGATTCAGCTTCGATTTCTTCCGGCCTCAGATGGACTGACATCACTTCCAGCCTTTTTCGGCGAATGACTCGCCGATTCGGTCTACGACCAGCTTGGCGAGCCTTTTGTGCACTCCCAGATGCCTGCCCATGGCCATTTCCACGCCGGAGTGGCGCAGCCGAGCCTCGTCGAGTTCCCTGGGCAGGTCTTCGAGCACGTGGGCGCCCATGTAAAGGAAATAGGGCACGAGCAGGATCCGTTCCGCGCCCTGCGCGACGCAGGCGTCGATTCCCTCCTGGATGTTCGGCCTGTGGTTTTCCCTGAACGATACCTCGACGATGTCGAATTCTCCGAAAGACTTGACCATCTTCGCTATTTCGTTGACGGCGTTGTTCGCTTCGGGAATCCGGCTGCCGTGGGCCATTAAAAGAATTGCAGTTTTCATCGTTACTCCTTAATAATTTTACAGGGATATTCAGGATAAATTCTAATCGGGACAAGCCGATACAAAACCTTCCTTAGTACATCCGTTCATAAATTCGATGACGTATCAATATTTCGGCAGAAATGTTGTCATTTCGAACAAAGAGAGAAATCTTGCAGGTTTTGCCGCATACTTTAAGATCTCTCCCTTTGGTCGAGATGACATCAAATTTATGAAAACATTTACTTAGCCACGGATTGACACGGATGTACACAGATGAAATCTTAAACCTGAAACCTTAGCGGAAAATCCGGTTCGTGTATTATTCCGGTTATTGAAAGTCTTTTTGCCTTATCCGTGAAAATCCGTGTGCATCCGTGGCTAATCGTCTTTTCTTATCTTCTCAAATATCTCCCGCCGTGCCTCGCCGATGGTGAGTGGTATCCGGTCGAAGTTTACGCCATCCTCGTGCTTCAGCCTGTAAATCAATTCCGCGATCTGAGGCAGGCGCAACTTTACATCCTCCATTTCTTCGGGAGCGGTAAAGACCTCTTCGGGTGTTCCGCGGCGGACTATCGAGCCCCTGCTCAATATATGGATGCTGTGCAGGAACAGTGGGACCAGGTCTACGCTGTGTGTGGCCATGACCACCGTTACGCCGTCTTCCCGGTTCAGTCTGGTGAGAAGCCGCATCATCCGGTATTCCCCCATGGGGTCAAGGCCGGCGGTCGGTTCGTCCAGGAGCAGGATCTCATGTCCCATGGCCAGGAGCCCGGCGATGCAGATGCGTTTTTTCTGGCCGAAGCTCAGGCCGTGGATGGACTTTTCCGCGTATTCGCCCATGTCTACGCTTTCCAGCGCATCCCGCACCCGCCTGGCCGTTTCCGGCTCTGCGAAGCCCATGTTGCGCGGGCCGAATGCCACGTCCTCGAAGACCGTGTGGGCGAAAAGCTGGTCGTCGGGATTTTGGAAGACCAGCCCCATCTTCCGGTAGATGTCGCCCGGCGAAAGCTTGCGGATGTCTTCTCCGTCCAGCAAAACCCCGCCCTTGTAATCCTTGACGAGTCCGTCCATGACCTTCAGCAGCGTGGTTTTTCCCGAACCGTTGGAGCCGAGGATGCCGGTGAATTCGCCCCGTTTCACCTCAAATCCTATGTCGGACAGGGCTATGGTGCCGTCGGGGTAGGCGAAACTGTCAATTCTTACGGAAATTCGCGTTGAATTCATGAAAACTCTTATTTAAACAGGATGGACAGGACGGTCAGGATAAAACCGACACATGCGAATACATAAAGTCAAAAAAGAATATCAGTAACAGATGATATAAAAATCGTATTAATGTCGAAGCTTAAGTTCAAATCCTGCCTATCCTGTACATCCTGTTCGATTGCGTTTTGTCAAATTTTCCATAATGCTGACATTGTAACCAGAAAGACGAGCGTTGCCGCTATTTCCGCGATTCGGAACGGTTTGTGTCTGAGCACCGGCATGTTCCCGTCGTAACCCCTCTGGACCATGGCAGTGGTGACGTTGCGGCTGTTGTCGAATGCCTTGATGACCAGCGAGCCGGTGAGGGCGCCGAAGGAGCGGAGGCCGCGCCTGCAGCCGGTGTATCCGAGACGGTTCTTCTGGGCGTCGTAAATCACTCTGGCGTCGTCGAAAAGGAGGAACAGGTAGCGCCAGGCAAAAAGCGAGATCTCGATGAATCCGCTCGGTATTCTCAGCCAGGCGAAAGCCGCCATCAACTCGGTGAACGTCGCGGCAAAACCGAGGGTGGTTACGACCGACACCGCTCCGGCTATCCGTCCGGCGATCCGGAGACCATCCAGAAGACCGTCACGGTGGCCGGTGATCTCAAGCCCGAAGACGCTGAAGGAGAAAAGGGGCGAATGCCCGGTAAAAAAAAGCTTCAACAGAATAATCATGGCAACGATGAACCCCGGTTCGGCGAAACGGAGGGCAATCGCTTTCGGCCGAATCCCCATGGAAAAACAGAGCGAAATACCGAGGCTGGCCACCACCAGCGGAAAAGCGAAGCCCTTTCCGCTGATAATCATGACCAGCAGCGCCAGCGCGCACAAGAGCTTGACGCGCGGATCGACGCGGGTCAGAAAATTATGTTTGCGTGTCGTGTGATGATTTAAATGATGCATGGTAAAAATCCCGACCTTTTCTCCGCCTCTCCGTTTCTCTGCTTCTCCGCTTCCCGCGTTCATATCTGAATCCGTGACGCATTCACGCCGAAGCGAGCAGAATGCCGGGGTTTAAACGTCGCCGACGCCGTTTCAAGACTGTTACGCCGCATGAACTTCGTCGAAGTGTTTCATCCCGCGAAAATGCAAAAAACCGAGGCGTTCCGCGCAGACGAAGGCGTGAAGGCGCCATGGATTCAGATCTAAACCTTATCCCCCCGCAGATATCCGGAAAACAGCTTCCCTGCGCCCCGCGAGGCGCAGAAATCGCCGCACATGGTGCACGTCCGCTCGTCCTCCGGCATGCGGCAGGCGCGAATGGCGCGGGCGTCTTCCGGGAAGAGGGCCAGGCCGAACTGCCTCTCCCAGTCAAGGTCGCGGCGGGCCTTGCTCATCTCCATGTCCCGACGGCGGCCCTTTTCCGGGTACTTGTTCATGTCGCCGATGTAGGCGGCCACTTTCGCCGCCTTCACACCCTGGCGCACGTCCTCCTCGGACGGCAGGGCCAGGTGTTCGGCGGGGGTGATGTAGCAGATCAGGTCGGCACCGTACCTCGACGACTGGGCCGCGCCGATGGCGGCGGTTATGTGGTCGAAGCCGGGCGCCACGTCGGTCGGTATCGGGCCGAGCATGTAGTACGGCGCGCCGCCGCTCATTCTCTTCTGAAGCTGGATGTTTCCCTCGATCTCGTCCAGCGGCACGTGTCCCGGGCCTTCCACAAGCATCTGGCAGCCCATGTCCCTGCCGATCTCCGCCAGTTCGCAGTTTATGAGCAGTTCCTGGACCTGCGCGCGGTCGGAAGAGTCGTGTATCGCCCCGGCGCGCAGTCCATTGCCCAATGATAAAACCGTATCATACTTTTTAAGGATATCCACAACCCTGTCGAACCTTTCGTAGAGGGGGTTCTCCCGGTCGTTGGCGAGCATCCACGCGACCATGCCGACGCCGCCCTTGCTTACCAGCCCGCCGTAGCGGTATCCCTGTCGCTTCAGGCGTTCTATGGTGTAGCGGTTGATGCCGCAGTGAACGGCCATAAAGGCCATGCCGTCGGCGCATTGCCGCTCGATGAGATCGAACAGCATTTCCTCGTCCAGCTTGTTCGGGTCGCCGTATTTCCTGCCCGCCTCGCAAAATGCCTGGTAGAGCGGGACGTTGCCGACCGGAAGGTCGACGGCGGCGATCACCTCGCGCCGCACCCGGTCCAGGTCGCCGCCGACGGACAGCTCCATCAGCGTATCCGCTCCCGACTCCTGCGCGGCCCTGGCCTTACGCACCTCGGCGGCGTAATCGACGATGTCGGAAGAAGTGCCGATGGAGGCGTTCACCTTGGTGCTGAGTCCCTTGCCGAGTCCCACTGCCTTCGGTTTGCGGCTGTGGTTCCAGGGGATGACGATCCTGCCTTCCGCCACCATACGGAGGACATAATCCGGAGCGACGTCTTCTTCCATGGCGACTGTTTCCATCTGCTTCGTCATTACACCCTCACGGGCCAGTTCTATCTGTGTTTTCACGAAACCCCCTTTGAAACGAAAATTTGAAAAACAAAATAACAGGGATATTCAGGATGATCAGGATAAAAATCTCAAATTGCATACCACCGGCAGCGGGAAAATCCCCGTGGTTTTCAGTTACGTCATTTTAATGTAAACTGAACACGTTACAGTATTTCGATATTGTGTTAAAAAGGTTTCAAGTAAAATGTCTTTGATTTTTCCATCCTGTAAATCCTGAATATCCCTGTTATTCAGTATTTTTCTTGTTTTTGTCATTGAACTCTCTGCAATTTTCCACGAAAGTCCCCGCCAGTTCCGGGCAACTGCCGAAGTGCAGGTGAATGTAGGATGCGAGGCAATTCTTGTAGCGATAACCTTCGGTTCCAAGGTCGGCCCCGTTTCGTTGCACCCTGTAAGCCCGCTCGACCGAACCGGGCATCTCCTCCATCTCCGAGTAATGGAACTCATGGCCGCGGGCCACGATCTCCTTCCGGGCGATAGGGGAATCGGCCAGAAACTTCACCTGCCGGTAGCCGAGCGCCTTTCTCCGCGGAAGCATACGGGCGGTTACGGGGAATATCCCGACAAACCGGATCAGGTCTTGCTCCCCGGAACCGGCATTGCCCGGAGCAGGCGGCGATCCTCTCATGCCATCGGTCATATAGATGAATCCGCCGCATTCCGCATAAACCGGCATCCCGTCGTCAACGGCTTTCCTGATTTCTTCCATCATCGACCGGTTGGCCGCAAGCGATTCGGCGTAAAGCTCCGGG
>DASRZQ010000084.1:0-45864 GCA_035686205.1 Geobacteraceae bacterium | reverse complement strand
CCGCCTGCCCCTTCGCGGCCAATACCTTCGTTATGGCCGCCGTCAACGTCGTCTTGCCATGGTCCACATGCCCGATCGTCCCTATGTTTACGTGCGGCTTCTTCCTCTCAAATTTCGCCTTTGCCATTAGGAGTTCCTCCTGGATACACGGTTTCAGGGTCTGATTTCCCCTGTGCTAACTATAGCATAAATCAAGTATGGAGCCCACAATCGGACTTGAACCGATGACCTCTTCCTTACCAAGGAAGTGCTCTACCGCCTGAGCTATGTGGGCGTATTGAAAATGGAGCGGGAAACGGGACTCGAACCCGCGACCCTCAGCTTGGAAGGCTGATGCTCTAGCCAACTGAGCTACTCCCGCCAATTCAATGAAGTTTTTCGAAACACGCGACTTTAGTCACTTCCCAGTAAATGCGACGCCAAGTCTCCTGGAAAAGAAAGCGGCCGTTTGTTTCAGCAGTTAATTATGGTGGAGGGAGGAGGATTCGAACCTCCGAAGTCGTCCGACGACAGATTTACAGTCTGTTCCCTTTGGCCACTCGGGAATCCCTCCAGAAGAAGACTTTTTCTAACATATTTTTTACTTGGAGCTGGCGATGGGACTCGAACCCGCAACCTGCTGATTACAAGTCAGCTGCTCTACCAATTGAGCTACGCCAGCCAAACCCCGCATCTTCCGGGGAGTGCCAAAGCCCCACTGCCGAAAAAGCGCGAAGTTCTTTGTATAAATGACTTTCTCTTTTATGTCAAGATTTTTTTGATAATAAAGTATAGCACAATACTTCCTGCCGAACTCGTATCCCAGCTGCCCTTTATATTTAAAACTCAAACTTTGATTTTCTTCGGAAGCACTTTGGAACCGGAAAGTAG
This sequence comes from Geobacteraceae bacterium, assembly GCA_035686205.1. Taxonomy (GTDB): domain Bacteria; phylum Desulfobacterota; class Desulfuromonadia; order Geobacterales; family Geobacteraceae; genus CAIWTU01. The sequence continues at coordinate 44,994 of DASRZQ010000084.1, read as the reverse complement.
CGAACCTCTTGTTAAGCTGGCAGGCCTTTTATCCCTGGCATACGGCACACGGAACAAATCGAAAGCAACGTCCTCCCGGCCGCAGGACTTGAGCGCCTGCAATATATGCCTGCGCTGTTCCGGCAAATGGAAGAGCAGCAGAGCTTTTTGCTGACGCTTTGCCTTCTCGCCGCGCGTTACATGAATGGATTGTCCGGTAAACGGATCAACCCCCGTATAAAACATGCAAGTCGCCAGAGTGCCGGGTGTCGGGGTAAAATCCTGCACCTGCTCAACCTTGAGTCCAAGCCTCTTCATGATCACGGCCTGGTCGGCCATGTCCGAAACGGTGCAACCGGGATGTCCCGAGATCAAATACGGCACGATGAACTGCTTCTTGCCAAGCCGGCGGCTTTCCTGTCTGAAATAGGAAAGGAACTTCTCAAATTCCTTCAACTTCGGCTTTCTCATTATGGATGATACCCTGTCAACAAGGTGCTCCGGAGCAACTTTGAGCAGGCCTCCCACATGGTGTGCCAGAAGTTCATCGAAATATTCCCTCTGGCGTTCGTGCAGGTCATAACGAACACCCGATGATACCGACACATGGCTGACGCCTTTAATTGAACGTATCCTCCGGAGCAGTGAAGCGGCCCTTTTGCCTGAGGATTTCAAATGTACGCAGATTTGCGGATGCAGGCAACTTTCACGGCGACATGCGTTAAGCTCAACCCTTTTCCCGCAAGACAGTCCGTACATATTCGCGGTCGGCCCACCCACGTCGCTTATGCTCCCCCTGAACCAGGGCAAAGTGACGAGTTTGCCTATTTCATCTATAATCGACCTTTCACTTCGCGATTGAATAATCTTGCCCTGGTGCTGGTAAATGGCGCAGAAAGCGCACCCGCCGAAGCAGCCGCGATGAGTGGTTATTGATGTCCTGATTTGTTCGTACGCCGGGATACTTTCAGTATAAGCCGGATGAGGTTCCTTCGAGAAAGGGAGGGCGTATATGGCGTCAAGTTGAGATTCGGACAGCGGCAAGGCAGGAGGATTGCATACGAGAAAACGCTCTCCATGCCCCTGGATAATGGTCGATGCGCATAAGGGATTCATTTCCCTGGAAGAAAGGCGGAATGCCTCGGCAAACCTGGACGGCTCCGCAAATATCGACTCATATGATGGAATTTCAACGACTCCGGGGCCGATTTCCGACAGGATGTCTCTCCCGCTCCGACATATATATGCAGTCCCGCGGACATCCGTTATCTCTGGAAACGGCTCACCCATACTCATCCGTCCGGTCAGCTCAAGGAGCGGATTTTCCCCCATTCCGTAAATCAGCAGATCGGCCTTGGAATCAAACAGGATCGAACGGCGGATCTTGTCTTCCCAGAAATCATAATGGGCAAAGCGGCGCAGGCTGGCCTCTATGCCGCCGATCACCACGGGAACACCTTTATAGGCTTCCTTTATCCTTGAGGTATATACGATTACGGCCCTGTCGGGACGGGCGCCATGGCGGTTTCCCGGGGTATAGGCGTCATCATTGCGGAGCTTTCGGGCAGGGGTATAATGGGCGACCATTGAATCCATGGCGCCCGCGGAGACGGCGAAAAACAGCCTTGGCTTTCCGAGGGTCATGAACGGTTCTTTGCGGCGCCAGTCAGGCTGGGCAATAACACCGACGCGAAAACCATTTGCCTCGAGAAGGCGGGCGAGGAGAGGAACGCCGAAGGCGGGATGGTCTATGTAAGCATCACCGCTGACAAAGATTATGTCAAGTTCCGACCATCCCCTGCTCTCGGCTTCCTCTTTCGTAACAGGAATAAAAGACATCTGGCTTAACCGAATTACAATCAGACCGTTAATTTCTTGATGCCGCCGCCATGGGAAGATTTATGGAAAGAGAGGCAGGGTTTCCAGTCCCAGGCTTTCGGGGAAGCCGTTCATTATGTTCATGTTCTGCACTGCCTGGCCCGATGCTCCCTTTATCAGATTGTCAATGGCGGAGACCACAATTACCCTGCCGGTGCGCTGGTCCACTGTAAGGCCTATGTCACAGAAATTCGAACCTTGGACATGCAGCGTCGAGGGGAAGTCCCCTTCCGGAAGGACTCTGACAAAAGCTTCTCCTTGATAAAACTCATTATACATCTCAATGAGTTGGGCCGTCGTATAATTTTCCTTGAGCTTCCCGTATATTGTGGAAAGAATGCCACGATTCATCGGGACCAGATGCGGCGTGAAGGAAATTTTGAACTGTTCGCCCGCCAGAAGAGAGAGCTCCTGCTCGATCTCCGGCGTATGCCGGTGCGTTGCGACTCCATATGCCTTGAAGCCGTTGTTTACTTCGCAGAAGAGGGTGTCGACCTTGGCACCCCTCCCCGCTCCGCTTACCCCCGACTTGGAATCGGCGATTATCGACTGAAGCTCGACTGCTTTCTTCTTTAACAGGGGCGCAAGGCCAAGGATGATGCTCGTCGGATAGCAGCCGGGATTTGCAATCAGTTCGGCCTTTCTTATTTTGTTGCGCCTTATTTCCGGCAATCCGTAAACCGCTTTCTGGAGAAGCTCCGGATTCATGTGGGGTTCGTACCACGCGGCATATTCGGATGGATTTTTTAGCCTGTAATCGGCCGAAAGGTCAATCACCCTTTTCCCCAGTTGCAGGAACGTTGGCGCTACTTCCATGGCGGCCTTGTGCGGAAGGGCGGTAAAGATTATGTCCGCCTTGTCCGCCACCCTTACCGGCTCCAGGTTTTCAAGAATATAGTTGCAGCGTCCCCTCACCGTGGGGAAAATGCCGGCTATGGGTTTCCCGGCGCTCCTTTCCGATGTGACACAGGTTACCGCAACTTCGGAATGGCCGTGCAGAATCCTCAGGAGTTCGATACCCGTATATCCGCTTGCACCGACTATGGCAACTTTCAGCATTTACCTGCTCCTTTGATATATACCCGAACGAGCGTGCTGCATACGCGCCTAGCTGCATACGCGCCTAGCGTAATTTCACTTTGGATAAACAAAAGGGGAAACCCCGCAGGATTTCCCCCTTGACACTAAATACCGGAATTTGCGCGGCATTAACGCTTGGAGAACTGGAAGCTCCTGCGTGCGGCGGCTTTACCATACTTCTTGCGCTCCTTGACACGTGAATCGCGGGTGATAAAACCGGCCTTCTTCAGCGTTCCGCGCATTGCAACGTCCACCTCCAGCAGCGCTTTGGTGATCCCGTGCTTTATCGCTCCGGCCTGACCGGAGTCGCCCCCGCCTCTGACCGTAACAAAGATATCGTATTTATCAACATTTTCGGTAATTTCCAACGGTTGCATGACCACCATTTTCGAGGTTTCCCTGCCGAAATAGTCATCTATGCTCTTATTGTTGATCATGATCTTGCCGGTTCCCGGCTTGAGCCACACCCTTGCGATGGATGACTTTCTCTTCCCTGTACCGTAAAAGTTCGTTGCCGCCATTTTATATCTCCTGATCAATTAATGACAATTGTCGTTATATATTCATAACCTTGGGCTGCTGAGCGCTATGGGGATGATCCGTCCCGACGTATATCTTGAGCTTCTTCAGCATCTGGTTTGCAAGCTTGTTCTTTGGAAGCATTCCCTTCACGGCCTTCCTGAGGAGTTCGGCCGCGTTTTTCTCAAGCAGATTGGCGGCGTTGATCGACTTGATCCCTCCGGGGTAACCGGAGTGGCTGTAATATACCTTGTCCGCAAGCTTGTTCCCGGTAAGAAGCAGCTTCCCGGCATTGACGACTATTACGAAATCGCCGGTATCAACGCTCGGGGTATAGCATGGCTTTATCTTGCCACGAAGGACATTCGCTATCTGGGTGGCTGCCCTTCCCAGTACTTTATTGCCGACATCAACCAGATACCAGTCCCTGGTAATCTCATTTGCTTTTGCGACTTGCGTTTTCATCGAAACCTCATACCCTCTGTGAATAATGTATATGCACCAAACTACCGAAAGCGCATAGGTTAATGCATACGATATCTCTTGTCAAGGAAAAATCTTGATACCGGGAACCCTTCAATAAAATACCTCCACAAGGCATAACCCCTGGGGAGGTGCGGTCATCCCGGATTTCACCCTGTCACGGCCCTCCAGCAGACCCGGAATCTCCTCGTGGGACTTGGAACCGCGGCCGACCTCCACCAGTGTCCCGACGATAATTCTGACCATATTTCGCAAAAAGCCGCTTCCCTTTGCATCTATGTAAATGAAATCATTGTCCCGGCGAATGTCCAGCGCGTCTATGCGCCTGATGGTGCTTTTCGCGCAACACTTCGCCGCGCGGAACGCGGCAAAATCTTTCTCCCCGATAAAATGGGCCGCGGCCTCGCACATGGCCCGCAGGTCCAGTTCATCTTTCAGGTGCCACGAAATCGAGCGGTTAAGTGGCGAACGCACCCGGGCATTATGAATAGTATACCGGTAAAGCTTCCCCAATGCATCTTTACGGGGATGAAATTGCGGCGGCATCTCTGCCGCCTCACGTATCGCTATGTCTGGAGGCAGAATGGAATTCAACCCTTCACGAAACGCCCTGACGGGCACAGTTTTTTCCGTCCGGAACGCGGCCACCATCCCCTTTGCGTGCACGCCCGAATCCGTTCTGCCCGATGAAACGACCCGAACCGGTTCCTTGAGGATCGTCTCAAGGGCTTCTTCCAGGACCTGTTGAATCGACAAGCCGTTCGGCTGCCGCTGCCATCCCGCGTAACAGGTTCCGTCATATTCGACTATCAGTTTTATATTGCGCATCAAATTACCATAATACGGCAGCAGATAAAGAAAGACGCCCCGAAGGGCGTCATCGATCACTTTCAGAAACATCGGGAAGAAGCGTCCCGCCGACCAAACCCTACCGGAGATAATCCTTGATCAGGATTTCGGCTATCTGTACGGCATTGGTGGCGGCGCCCTTGCGGATATTGTCTGCGACTACCCAAAGATTCAGGCCGTTTTCCACCGATTCGTCTTCGCGGATGCGGCCTACGAAAGTCAGGTCCTGGCCGGCGGCGTCAATGGGCATCGGGTAGGATTTCCTGGAAACGTCATCGACCAGCTTGCACCCCGGAGCCTTGCGCAGCAGTTCGAATGCCTTATCAACGGTGATTTTTTTCTCGGTTTGCACATTTACCGACTCCGAATGACCAAAGAAAACCGGGACCCTGACCGTGGTCGCAGTCACTTTTATATCCGCCTCCATGATCTTCCTGGTCTCGTTGATCATTTTCATCTCTTCCTTGGTATAACCGTTGGGTTCGAAGGAATCGATCTGCGGCAGGCAGTTGAAGGCGATCCTGTGGGGATAGACTTTGGCTTCGGCCGGACGGCCGTTCAGCAGTTCCCCTGTCTGGATCCGCAATTCGTCTATGGCCTTCTTGCCCGTGCCGGAAACCGCCTGGTAAGTTGAAACCACGACGCGCCTGATCTTCCCGTAGTCGTGAAGCGGCTTCAGCGCGACAACCATCTGGATGGTAGAACAATTCGGATTGGCGATGATCCCTTTATTCTTATATTGCGCAATGGCGTGCGGGTTCACCTCCGGCACCACCAGCGGCACGTCCGGGTTCATCCTCCAGGCGCTGGAATTGTCGATACATACCGCCCCGGCCTTGGCGGCCGACGGGCAGAATTCCTCAGAGCGGCTGCCACCCGCGGAAAACAGGGCAATATCAACACCTTCAAACGCATTGTGGTCCAGGAGCTCCACAACGACCGGTTTTCCCCTGAATTCGAGAATCTTTCCGACGCTGCGTTCGCTGGCCAGGTATTTGATCTTGCCCACCGGGAAATTTCTTTCCTCAAGACATTCGATCATCTGGTTGCCGACGGCCCCGGTAGCCCCGGCAATCGCCACATTCCACAGTTTCTTTGCCATCGTGTGTCAGTCTCCTCTCGACGGTTGACCACCGGACAGGCAGCCATATTTTTTCTATTTTATTTATACTGAAGAATTATTGTCAATAAAAAAGGAGCGGGGGCTGACTGCCCCCGGCTCCCTTCTATTCCGTTTAAATACACAAACGGCTCGGGTATGAGGCTGAGGTTTCAGCTTACCGCCTTGGCAACCATATCGCCGATTTCGGTCGTGGAATAACCCATTTTGCCTGCGCTCATGCTCTTCATCTGCTGCATTACATCGACCATCCCTGCCTCGACCGTTTCCGCGGCTTTCTGCTCACCGAGGGTTTCCAGCATCATCATCGCCGCGCCGATCGCAGCCATCGGATTAATTACATTCTTGCCGGTGTATTTCGGCGCGCTACCGCCGATAGGCTCGAACATGGATACACCTTCCGGATTGATGTTCCCGCCCGAGGCAATTCCCATGCCGCCCTGGACCATCGCGCCCAGGTCGGTGATGATGTCCCCGAACATGTTATCGGTGACGATGACATCGAACCATTCGGGATTTTTTACCATCCACATGGTGGTGGCGTCGACGTGGGCATATTCGCGTTTTATATCCGGGTAATCCTTCTCGCCGACCTCGTGGAACGTCCTTTCCCAGAGATCGAAGGCAAAAGTAAGTACGTTGGTTTTGCCGCACAGGGTCAGGGTTTTTCTCTTGTTTCTCTTCCTGGCGTACTCGAACGCATAACGTATGCAGCGCTCGACGCCCTTGCGGGTATTGATGGAAGTCTGGATCGCCACTTCATCCGGTGTCCCCTTTCTCATGTTGCCGCCGGCGCCGACGTACAGACCTTCGGTGTTTTCCCGAACTACCACGAAATCTATATCTTCAGGCTTTTTGTCTTTCAGGGGCGTTTCAACATTCGGATAAAGCTTTATGGGACGCAGGTTCACATACTGGTCCAGTTCGAAACGGAGTTTGAGCAGTATTCCCTTTTCCAGGATGCCCGGCTTAACGTCCGGATGACCGATCGCACCGAGATATATGGCATTGAACTTCTTAAGGTCGGATACGGCGGATTCCGGCAGGACCTCACCGGTTCTCAGATATCTATCTCCACCGAAATCGAAATGGGTATATTCCATTTTTATGTCAAATTTTTTATTTACCGCATCAAGTACCTTCAAACCTTCCCTGACAACCTCGGGGCCGGTTCCGTCACCGCCAATTACCGCAATTTTGTACATGTCCTTCTCCTTTTCTCATTTCCGAAATGCGAACCTGAAAACCTAAGCATGATATAGAAATAAATTTTTTTGTCAACAAATTCAAAAGATTGCAATACACAACCCCAATTTTGCCCAAGGCGGGGAATTCCTGACGGATCGCGTACCCCCTTTAACGCACCCGGAAGTCCCTGAATTCGCCGGCATATTCCTCCTCTACCTCAATGACCTCGTCAACGCTGGCATGGGGCGGCCCGGTCCGGCACCAGTCGACGAGCGCTTTCACATCCCTGCCTTCACCTTCGAAGCACCCCTGGACATCTCCATTCGCAAGGTTTTTAACCCACCCCTTGACATTAAACCGCATGGCCATCTGAACCGTGTAATATCGGAACGACACCCCCTGGACAATGCCTTTAACGGTTACTTTTACACGCTTTTTCATGGTTACCGCTCCTTCAGCAGTTCGAGGAATTCCTCCTCTCCGAGGATCTTGATTCCCAGTTCGGCGGCCTTTGCAAGCTTGCTTCCGGCTTCCGCACCGGCAACGACAAAATCGGTCTTTCGCGAAACGGAACCGGCGGCGTGGCCTCCCTCGTTCTCCACCATCCTTTTTGCCTCGTCCCTGGTAAAACGGGTCAGCGATCCTGTAAACACAAAGGTTTTGCCGGCGAACCTGCCTCCGACCTTCTTTTCCTCCCTGGCCGGCCTGACTCCCAATTCCAGCATTTTTTCTATAACAGCGGCGTTTTCCGGATTACTGAAGAAAGTGACTATGCTCCGGGCAACCTGGGGGCCTATCTCACGTATTGAAAGAAGCTCGTCTTCGGTGGCCTTCTCAAGGTTTTCCAGGCTTCCGAAGGCATTCGCCAGCAGCCGTGCGGTATGATCGCCCACATGACGGATGCCGAGCGCGAAAATAAACCTGGAAAACTCGCGCTTTTTGCTGTTTTCGATGGCACCGAGGAGATTTTCGGCAAGTTTGTCTCCCATGCGGTCGAACTTCATAAAGTCTTCCCTGGTCAGGCCATACAGGTCCGCTACATTCTTGACGAGTCCGAGACGCAAGAGCTGCTCGATATATTTGTCGCCCAACCCGTCGATGTCCATGGCATTGCGGGAGGCGAAATGGATCAGCGATTCGCGAATCTGCGCCGGGCAGGAAAGGCCCAGGCAGCGGATCGCCACTTCCCCCGGTATTTTCACAACTTCGGAGCCGCATTCCGGACATCTCACCGGCATCGGCACCGCCTTTTCGCCGCCGGAGCGCTTTTCGACGATGACTCTCACCACCGCCGGAATCACGTCCCCGGCGCGTTCGACTATAACACTGTCCCCGATACGGATATCCTTTTTTTCCATCTCTTCCCAATTGTGCAGGGTGGCGCGGGATACGAGAACACCGGAAACCTCGACTGGCCGCAGTCTGGCAACCGGGGTAATGACGCCTGTCCTTCCGACCTGGGGCACGATTTCCTCGACCACCGTCATTGCCTGTCTTGGAGGGAATTTGTACGCGATGGCCCAACGTGGTGACCGGGTCTTCTCCCCGAGGTCTCTCTGCATGGCGAAAGAATCGACTTTTACAACCACCCCGTCGATCTCGTAAGGAAGAGATTCTCTTCTTGCTTCCATCTCACGGTAAAACCTTATCACTTCCTTGATTCCCGCAACCTTGCCGGCAAGTGGGTTTACCGGCAGTCCCCATTTCGTCACCGTTGCCAGAAACTCGCTCTGCGAGGCGAATTCATAACCGATCACCTCGCCGGGAGCATAACAGAAGATCGACAGTGGCCGTTTCGCGGTAATCCTTGGATCAAGTTGGCGGAGCGAACCCGCAGCGGCGTTGCGCGGATTGGCAAAGGACGGCTCGCCGGCCTCCTCACGCTCCTCGTTCAGCCTCTGGAAGGCTTTCAGCCCGAGATAAACCTCCCCTCTCACCTCGAACCTCTCCGGAGGGTCGGCCAGGGAGAGGCGGAGCGGAATCGTCTTTACAGTCTTCAGGTTCCGGGTCACATCTTCCCCGACGAAACCGTCCCCCCTCGTGGACCCTACGGCAAACTCCCCGCTTTCATAGGCGAGCTCGACGGCAAGGCCGTCCATCTTGGGTTCGCAGACGTATTCTATTTCCTCGCCGGGTGGCAGGGCCAGAAATCTTTTGATCCGCTCGTCAAAATCCTTTATGTCGCCTTCATCGAAGGCATTTTCCAGTGAGAGCATGGGAATCCTGTGCCCGACCTGGGAAAATTTGTCCAAAGGCGCTCCGCCGACCCGCTGGGTCGGGGAATCGTCGGTAACAAGGTTGGGATACTCCTTTTCCAGCGCGACCAGTTCCCTGAAAAGCGCGTCATATTCCGCGTCGGTCAATTCCGGCGCGTCAAGGGCGTAATAAAGATAATTGTTCCGCTTTATTTCATCGCGAAGCTTGGTTGCCCGCTTTTCGGCTGACTGTCTGTCCATTATCGGTGAACCTCTGCAAATGTGTTTGCCTTGCTTATAACACAGCCAAAGGTGCTTTGCAATTTCGCCGGGACAATGCTTTAGGCGGCGCAAAATCATTTTTATTTGTCACGTTTTATGGTACACAATCAGAGGCAGGGCCTGTTGCCTCAAAAGGGAAAGAAGAGCAAAAGGAATCTATACCCGATTACCAGCCGGCGTAATCCGTAAACAGGCTTTCGGCAGGAGCTGGTCGCATGCGGATTTACCGGGCCGCATCGACGGACGCCGGTCGGGTATCGGTTTATCACGGCAAATAAGAAAACAAGGAGAAAATCGATGACGGAAGAAAAAAACCCTCAGGTCCTCATGGAAACATCCATGGGAAACATCAAAATCGAGCTGTTCAGAGATAAGGCGCCGATAACGGTGCGGAACTTCCTTTCCTACGTCAAGGAAGGCTTTTACGACGGACTGATTTTCCACCGGGTAATCAGCAACTTCATGATCCAGGGTGGCGGAATGGATGAATCGATGCGCGAGAAAAAAACCAAATTCGCTATAAAGAATGAGGCCGCCAACGGACTGTCCAACATGCGCGGGACAATCGCCATGGCAAGGACCCCCGTGATCGACAGCGCCACTTCGCAGTTTTTCATCAACGTGGCTGACAACAAATTCCTCGATTACCGGGGAAAGACCCCGGAGCTGTTCGGCTATGCGGTTTTCGGGCAGGTGGTGGAAGGAATGGAAACGGTGGACGCGATCCGCGAAGTGAAAACCGGATCCAAGGCAGGCCATTCAGACGTCCCGCTGGAACCGGTAGCCATTCTGTCGGTAAAAGTCCTGGAGTAAGACATTGCGTCGACAGACAGGTAATGGAAAGCCGCTGGTTCTTATCCCGCGGCTTTTTCGCATGCCCGCCGGGAAGATGCCGCCATTTTCACAATTCAACCCACGCCGAGTTTTCATGAATGATATTCCTGTCCTGGCAATCTTCATGAATCCCGGTTTCCAGGCCGGTTTCCAGCTGCCGGCGCATGGTTTCGGCCCCGACAGGACGGCTGAAATAAAAACCCTGCATTTCGAAACAGTTGCGCGATTTCAGATATTCCGCCTGTTCAACAGTTTCCACACCTTCGGCCATGACTTCCAGCCCAAGACTCCGGGCCATGGCGATAACGGCTTCAACTATTGATGCCCCATCGGAACTGGTATTAATGTCACGAATAAACAGCTTGTCGATTTTCAGCCGGTCGATCGGGAAATGCTTCAGGTAGGTCAATGAAGAATAACCGGTGCCAAAGTCATCCATTGTGAGGCGAACTCCGAGCGATTTCAGATCCTCCAGAATGGACTGTGCCGTCCCGGAGTTTTCCAGCAGGACGCTTTCCGTCAGCTCGATTTCCAGAAGGCTGGGATCCAGCCCTGTCCCCCTGAGAATACGGGCCACCGTAGCGGCCAGGTCGGCCCTCCTGAACTGGCATCCGGAAATATTGACCGCCACGCGGACCGCCGGCAGACCTGTGATCTGCCACGACATCGCTTCAACGCACGCTTCCCTGAGCGCCCATTCGCCAATTGGAATGATCAGGCCGGTTTCCTCCGCAATCGGTATGAATTTTTCCGGCGGCACGGCCCCCGCCTCGGGGCTGTTCCAGCCCAGCAGTGCTTCTACGCCGATTATCCTGCCGGTCGCAACGTCGACCTGGGGCTGATAATTCAGCGAAAATTCGTTCCTTTCCATCGCTCTTCTCAGGTTGGTTTCCAGCGTCATCCGCTCAACCGCCCTCGCGTTCATTTCCAGTGAAAAGAATTTGTAATTATTTCTTCCGGTTTCCTTTGCGACACACATGGCGGTATCGGCATTCCGCAGGAGGTCGTCCGCATTCCGGCCGTCCAGGGGAAATATGGCAATGCCGATGCTGGCGGTTACGAATATTTCCCGGCCCTCCAGCTCCATTGGCATGGACAGCACGTTAATAATGTCCTGGGTTGCATGGGCAATGTCCTGTTCATGTTTCACGGCAGACAGGATTACGACGAATTCGTCGCTGCCCGGCCTCGAAACCGTATCGCTGGCCCGCAGGCGGCTTTGCAGCCTTCCGGCAACAACCTGCAGCGCCATGTCTCCAGCCGCATGCCCCATAGTGTCGTTGATCCACTTGAAACGGTCGATGTCGATTGAAAGGACGGCAACCTGCCGGCGCTCCCGCCGGTACTGCGCCATTATCAGGTTCAGCCGGTCCTTAAGGAGACCGCGTTTGGGAAGGCCGGTCAGGGGGTCGAAGCAGTTGTAATCACTAATCCTGCACCGCAGTTGATGATTCATCCTGTCGTACTTTTTCAGCACGAAATATGCCGCTACGGCAGCCGCGAAGCCGCTGAATAATATGGTTAACACATGTGTTTGCTTAATACCTTGCGCAAGAATAACCACTTGCTTGACGTATTCGTATGTCGACATCAGGACAATGGTCGACACCGTTACAAAACCAAGCCGCAGCAACATTTCCGTCCTGCTTTCGATTGTGCGCTCCCGCGTCATTGAGGAACCCACGCCTGCTCCCCATAAAGAAATGGAGGCTTTCGTCATCGATCCTTTCCTTTCCTTTTCGTCTGTCACAACTTTGACGTGGCTGGTGCGGTTCGGAGACGAAGACCTTGCACCAGACTTGCCGCTGGTATTCCTTTCCTGTTGTCTCAGCATGGCCGGAAACCTTTCTCAACCGGCACCGGCCGAAAAAACGCGACGATGCGGCCGTCCCCATCGCCATGGCGACGCAGAACAACAGGTTCTTTACTGTTCGTGGCAAATCTTTTTTTGAAATGAATCTTATATGAAACAGCAAAAGCGAAATAAATTGATAAAGGGAATAAACGGCAGGCTTCATACATACTGGAGAGGTTCTTTCGCGGGGGAATCGGGATATTTTCCCGTCCGATAAAACCCCCGCCCTTTGAATCAAGCAGAAACATGCATTGATCCCTTGAGGCAGATGCGGAATCTTCCGGGAAAATACAATTACCGTTTGCATGTTCAGAATCCCTGAAGATCATCAAGCCACCTCGCCGACAAACTTCATGAACTCCCAATAACATATTTATAATGCCGGCGTCTCCGGCATAATCCCGCATTCCGGGGGCCGGACCGCCTGATGGAACCTCCCGGCCTTCCGGACCGTTTCCGCAAATGGTTTAGCTTTCATTGTCCGTCCGACTTTATTATCAGCAAATCGACAATTCGCTTCAGTTTTGTTACAGTAAGGCGAAAGATATTCTTGTTGTCAGTGTCCGGATAAATGTTTAATTTATAATCCGTCAATTTACTGACGACAACTGCTTTATGCTATTTAATTAATGCTACTCACTTGACATATAATTGTTTTCAGAAATAATGTCAACATTTATTTATTTGTTTTTATTATATGAACACAATATATATTATATACTAACAAGCAGATGTTCTTAATTTTTGCCTAAAGCAAAAAATTTTCTGGGGATGTGGTGAGAGGCGCGCCGAGGCAATTTATCATTGCCACGTAAATTAATTATTATAAATAGAGAATCGAATTTTTGATTATTTGAGCTGATGGACTTGGAAATTTTCTTAAAATGAACGGATATTTCATTAAATTGACAGTGTGAGACTTATTTTGAGGCCAGAGCGCATGCCGGCTTACTGCCCTTGCCGCGAAGCGTTATGAATGGGCACCACCTTGCTTTTCCCCTTCGTCGCCGGGGCGCTGTGAACCACGCGATTGCTTCCGGCGATTTTAGCCCTTTCCAGAGCGTCGCCAGCAGACTGCAGCAATGCTTCCACCGAATCCCCGTTATCAGGGAAGAGGGAGATGCCGATGCTCGCGGTGAGACATTCCGCCGGCAGCTTTTCCTGATGGGGAAACGCGGCGCTTTCAATCTTGCTCCGGATCCGCTCCGCCACTATGAACGATTCGCTTTTTGAAGCGCCGGGAACGATAATGCAAAACCTTCCCCCCGCCACATGGGTCACTGTATCCATCTGCCTTGAAGCCGCCTTGAGCAACACCGCGGTCTTTTTCAACGCCCTGTCACCCACTGCTCCGCCGCAAATCTCGTTATAAATCCCGAAATTGTCGAGATCGACAGACATCACCGCCAGGCTCTCCCCATGTCTGCCGCTGCGGTTCAGCTCCTCCTCCAGCCTCAGTTCCAGGAAGCGCCGGTTGAAGAGTCCGGTCACCTCGTCCGCCATGGAAAGCTGCTCAAGCCTTTCGGCTTTTTCCTCGGACATGATGCGTTCAATCGCCAGGGTCGACTGGCTCAATACCGAGCAGAGAACGTCCAGATCCTGCCCGTTAAACGCCCCGCCGCTTATTTTGTCGGAGATGTTGACGACTCCCAGTATCTTTCCCCTGACTTTAAGGGGCGCGCTGACAAAGGATTTGGTTTTGAACCGGTACCTGTTGGGAATGCCTGTCCTTTCATCTTCCTCGATGTTATTGACAAGCAGCGGCTCTCCGCTGGCGGCCACTCTGCCGGCAATCCCCGACCCGACCTCCAGTTTCATGTTCCGGGCAATACGCGGGTTCAAACCGACCGCCGCCTCAACTCGCAAGCTCCTTCCGTTGTCCTCGACCAGCATCAACGACCCGGCGGATGCCTGGAGCATGTCCAACGACGCATTCAGTATACTGCCGAACAGTTCACCCTTACTGTTCGCCATGGAGACTGAGTCGATAAGTGAAAGCAGTTTTTCGGCAAGTGAATTTTCGCTTGCCTGCAGTTTTACATTTCTTGCAAGCTGAAGTTTCGCGGACAGCCTTCCGACGAGGAGCTCCACCATCTGGATATCCCTTTGATGCAGTTCAGCGTCGAAAAGAGCCAGGAACCCCATCAGCCCGTCCCCGTTTTGAATCGGCAGGAAAATGGCGCCCGAGGAATCCTCCCCCGGAAAAAAGAGCTTCATGTTTTTCCCGGTCAGAACCATATGCTCGCCGGGATTATTGAGAAACTGTTCCCGCACCCCGAAACCGGGCATATTCGGATTTTCCCCTGACATCCCCATTCCCGATTGCGTAACCACCGAGAAGTTATCCCCAAGTTCGTCCTTCAGCACGAGGGCGATCTTCGGCAGGTCGAAAAGAATACCGAGCGCTTCCACAAGAAGCCGGGCCGCGTCTTCTTCAGTTTCGCTATTGTCAAGCTGGGCAGAAATCGCCGAGACGGCTTTCAAAAGATCTTCGGTCTTGTCCAGAAGCCTTGAAAGGATATGGTCTTTCTGCAATGACATTATGATCTTGTGAACTCTCGACGCCGTTTCCTTCACCTCGGAAAGTGAAGCAACAGGAAGCGCTTCCAGCCTTGCAAGCAGCTCGAACGCATCCCGGCCCGCCGATCTTGCCGACGATTCCAGGAGAGCAAGGTCAACGGATTTTTCCCGGACGCGGCCTCCCATGAGGCAGTAGGAATGAAGTCCGTCCTGATAAATGGGAACCGCAAAATTCAGAAGCCCGGTCGGGCAACGGAACACCTTGGGTTTTTTGCTGCTGAGGGAAAGACTCACTGCTTTTTTCGCAGCGGCGCCACATGACTCCCCGCACTTGAAGCTGCTTGACAGGTCGCCGCACGGGGGAAAGTCGGAACCGAGACTGGTAATCCGGCCATGCTTCCGGCAAAAAACGGTAAGACAGTAATTGTCAAGGAAACTGTATCTTCTTAAAAATTCGGGCAATTCCGTAGGGTTGACCCGCAGGCTGCTGTTAAGATGCATAAACGCAAACCTCTTGAAAAGAAATTTATGTTATACCGCTCCGCCAACCACAATTTCCGAAATCAGCAGCGTCGGCTGCGCATCGGAAACCGGGATACCCTGCCCGTCTTTACCGCAGGTCCCTATGCCGAAACCGAGATCATTGCCGACTTTTTCCACCATTTTCAGCGCCTCCGGACCGTTGCCGGTTAAAGTAGCGCCCCGAAGAGGCTCGCCGATCTCGCCCTTTTCGATCAGGTAGCCTTCGGAGACATCGAATACGAAATCCCCGTTCACCGTATTCACCTGTCCTCCCCCCATCTTCCTGACGAACAGGCCGCGGTCCACGGCCCTTATGATCGTCCCGGGATCCGCGTCGCCCGGTGCGATGAGCGTATTGGACATGCGGACAATCGGCTTTGACTGGTACGATTCCCTGCGGCCGTTGCCGGTGGAGGTCCGGCCGTCCTTCATCGCCGAAAGCCTGTCGTACATGTAGGACCTGAGAATGCCGTTTTCCACCAGGACGGTCCTTTGGCCGGCAACCCCTTCATCATCGAACGAAAACGAACCCCTCGCATGAGGAATCGTGGCATCATCAATAACGGTGATCAGCGGCGACGCCACCCGTTCGCCGATTTTGCCCGCATACACGGAAAACCCGGCCTGCGCCAGGTCGGCCTCCAGTCCGTGGCCTATCGCCTCGTGCACCATGGTCCCGCCCGCCTCCGAGGAGAGGACGACAGGCATAGTGCCGGCCGGTGCCTTGCGCGCCCCGATCATCATCAGCGCCCTGCGCGCCGCGGCGAGGGCTATCTGCTCGGGCGCATGATCATCAAACATTTCGAAGCCGCGATACCCGCCTACGGGCTCGTATCCCGTCTGGATAATCTCGCCGTCGGAAGCCACCACCTGCACCATGAACACGGTGCCTGTCCGGCTGGATTCGACGAATTCCCCAAGGGAATTGGCGATCTGCGTCCCGACTTTTCCGTCCCTGTAAGCCACCATCACCTGTCGGACCCTCGGGTCCGCTCCCCTTGCGGCCCGGTTTGCGTTGTTGACCAGCGTCACCTTCTCCCGAAGCGGCACGGTTTCCGGCGGCAGCCTTACGGGGAACCCCTCCCCGGTCAACCTGGTCCTCATGTCGATGGTTTCCACTGACTGCCTGCCTTTTACCGCATTGCTGACCGTCTCTGCCAGTTCCATGAGAGACTCACCGGTTATAACGTTGGTAAACGCATACCAGGTGCGCAGGTCCGCGATTACCCTTATACCGACCCCGCGGTCCGTGCCAGTAACTACCCGTTCGATCTTGTCGTCTTCGCAGATGATGGAAGTCGAAGCCCCTTCCTCGAAATAAACGTCGGCGAACTCGCCGCCTCCCGACAAAGACCTGCGCAATATTTTGGATATATCCATAGAATCAAGCATTGTTTTAATTTTCCCGTTCGCGGCGTCTTTCCCGGCCGCCGGAGTTTCCATTGGAAAGGATGATTTCCTTTATCTCAATCTCCTTTTCCAGTGACCGGACCAGTCCGTTCACCTCATCATCAAGGCATGGCGGTATGGACAGCGACACAGTCCCGTTTCCGCCGTCAACCGTACTTAGCGTCGCCAATCCGTCATACGATTCTATAATGAAACGCAGATAGGCAATATCACAACGCCTTACGGCGAAATACCGTCTGATAAATGACTGTCTTTGCAAAAAGACCCCGCATCGAATTGCCCTCGGCATGCGCGGCTTCATATGCTCAATGGCAAGTTCTTTAATTATTTGTTAAACGTTGCTAACTGAACGACTGTATACGGAAGGGCCAGAAAAAATATTCTATCTTGACATCATCGACATGTAAATACCGTGAAGAGTTCATAAATCAAAAATAATTTTTCATCGAAACATAAAGCTTGTTCGTAAATAAACATTTTAATTACGCTGCATTTAAACTAAAAACGGCATTTGCTCGCGCACAGGCGCAAAGATCGCTAAGAAATTCAACTGGTTGTGAAAATAATGAAAATAACCATTTGGGTAATTCGTTCACCTTGATAACTTCCTGATTTGACTTTGCGTCTTTAGCGTCTTTGCGAGAAACTGCTTTTTCTAGGTTTAAACCACCGATACTCGTAGCGGTTTCCTCATTCAAGAGCCTCCCCCTGCGTCGCCACCGATCCCGGCCGGCCGGGAATCTCCGACATGTAAAGCCGGCATCGGGGCGGTCGCGACGATAATGCTTCTTCGGCCGCTTCGGCGAGGGTGACAAACCTCGCTCCTTTATCCTTTAGCCGCCGTACAAGATCGGCAAATACCCCCGAAAGGCTCATCCCTTCCATTTCCGCGTGGATAGTGTGGACAGTGAGACCCAGGCCGATGGCTGCGAGGTACCGGTCATTTATGTTTTCGGGGGTTATGCCGTCAAGCCCCAGAGATTCGTCCATGGTTGGCAGGGTCGACGGAATCTGCAGCGTGTTGAAAGTTCGACCGCCGATTACGGGATAAAAGGGAAAGCTTCCCCGGGCGTCGCTACAGTACCGCAGGGCCATGCCGTCCTGCAACTCCAGCGAATCGGCCGAAACCGTCCAGCCCGGCGCGGCCGTGGTAAGCGCCCGTTCCCCGAAAACATCACGGAAGGCCGACTCGGCCTGCCGCAGCTCCCTGGCGGCCTCTTCCTTTTTCATGGACGGAAGCAGGTCATGCCAGCGGACGTGGTCCCAGCAGTGGATGCCCGCTTCATGTCCCTTTTCCGCTGCCCTGCGCATGATATCCGCGCATGATTCCGCTATCATGGGAGCCGGCAGGAGCGTGCCGTACAAGAGCGTTTTCAGGCCGTAAGTGGAAGGCGCTTTGGTGCGGAGCATTTTTTTCAGGAAGCCCTTCCTGGTGAACAGACGGCGTATGGCCTTGCCGGAATTGTCGGGGCCGAAGGAAAAATAGATGGTGGCCCGGATGCCGAGGGATTCGAATATCTCCAGAAGTCGCGGAACACCTTGCCGAGTGCCGGCATAGGTATCAACGTCCACTTTGATGGCTACAACGGGCGGTCTCATCATTCCAGGAACTGCTCTATCTTGGCCTTTTCCTCGATCAGGTAAAAATCGAGGGTTTTTCTCAGCGCGTCATCTATGCCCGTTACCGGTCGCCAGCCGAGTTTTTCCGCGGCCTTGGCAATCGACGGGACCCGTGTCAGGATGTCCTGGTATCCGCCGCCGTAGAATTCCCCGGAAGTCACCTCTACGAGCCTGCACTGTTCGGCCCTGTCCCGGTATAGCGGATATTCCTTTACGAGCTCGATCAGCTTGCAGGCCAGTTCCCTGACCGAAAGATCGTTGGCCGGGTTGCCTATATTGAAAATGCGGCCGTCGGCGCATCCGTCCCTGTTCTCGATTATTTTCATGAGGCAGTCAATGCCGTCTTCCAGGTAAGTGAAGGAGCGCCGCTGCTCGCCACCGTCGACGAGATTGATCGGCTCGCCCGCGATGATGTTGTAAAGGAACTGGGTAAGCACCCGCGAGCTTCCTTCCTTGGCGGTATCGATGCTGTCGAGCCGGGGACCTATCCAGTTGAAGGGACGGAACAGGGTAAAACGGAGCCCTTCATGCTTTCCGTAGGCGAAGATGACCCTGTCCAGCATCTGCTTGGCACAGGAATAAATCCACCGCTCCTTGTGGATCGGACCCAGCACCAGCGGCGAAGACTCTTCGTCGAATTCACCGTCAGGGCACATCCCGTAAACCTCCGAAGTAGACGGAAATACCACCCGCTTATTGTGCTTGACGCACTGGCGGATGATAACGAGGTTCTCTTCGAAATCCAGCTCGAAAACCCGCAGCGGGTCCCTGACATAAGAGGCCGGAGTCGCAATTGCAACCAGCGGCAGGACAACGTCGCACTTCTTGATGTTATAGGCAATCCACTCCTTGTTGATGGTAATATCGCCTTCC
Source organism: Geobacteraceae bacterium (assembly GCA_035686205.1). Lineage (GTDB taxonomy): Bacteria > Desulfobacterota > Desulfuromonadia > Geobacterales > Geobacteraceae > CAIWTU01. The sequence goes on along the minus strand of DASRZQ010000084.1, from coordinate 25,787 downwards.
AGAAAGTGAAAGCGCGGATGTCCAAGGGAATGTTCCAGCTTGTCGTCGCTCATGTCCAGACCGTAAACTTCCCAGTCCGTGGTCGTCAGAATGCGGTGGGTCAGGGCGTTGCCGATGAATCCGTTAACGCCGAGGATGAGTATTTTCATTGTATCTCCAGTCTTTATAGGTTAGACGTGAGATGTAAGACGTGAGACGTAAGACGTGAGATGTTCGATACCCGGCTGTTTTCAGCTTTTCACGTCTACCGTCTAACTTCTTCCGTCTCACAGCTTCATTCAAATTTTTTCCCCGCAACCGGGCGCCTTGCCGTAAATTCCTCCGCTGTCTCCTCCGTTTCGGAATCGACCTGCAGGGAACGGATTTCCAGCAGCCCTTCCCCTGCACCAACCAGCAACGGGCTTTCCGACACGACCAGCCCCGGTTCGCCGCGCCCTTCCACCGGCCATGCCGTCCAGACCAAGATCTTCCTCCCATCGAGAATAGAGAAAGCTCCGGGATAGGGATGGGTGACTCCGCGGACCAGGTTGTAAATATCGATCGCCTTCCTGTCCCAGAAAATACGGCCGTCTTCCGGCTTCCTGCCGCCGAAATAGCTTCCCTCGGCAAGATTCATGACCTTACGCCCGGCCCTGCCCTCCCGCAGAAGGGGCCAGGAACGGGCAATTATACGCTCCGCCGCGTTCGTAACCCCGGTAAAGACGTCAAACGCGGTATCGGCAAACTCAATGGCCACCTTTTCCTGGTCGACAATATCCCCCGCATCGGGCCTTTCGACCATGTAATGGAGTGTCGCGCCGGTTTCTCTTTCGCCGTTGATGACCGCCCAGTTCACCGGAACCCGCCCGCGGTACTTCGGCAGGTACGAGCCGTGCATGTTCAGCGCGCCCCGGGACGGGATATCCAGAACCTCTTTTTTTATCATGAAACGATAATAGAAGGAAAACAGAAAATCCGGGCGAATATTTTCCAGCAAGGCGATATTTTCCGGCAGGCTTACGTCCGTGAAGTAGCACGGTATGCCGTTCCGAAGGGCCAGTTCGGCGACCGATCCAAACCATATTTGTTCCGTCGGGGAATCTTCGTGGGTAAAGACGGCCTCCACCCGGGCGCCCTGCCGCAGCAGCTCCGCCAGGCACCGGCAGCCTACGTTGTGATAGGCGCAGACGACAATTTTGCCCGCGGATTTGCTATTCATCAAAGCCGTGCAGCCTCCTGATCACGTACCTGGGCCGCCGCCGCACTTCCTGGTATATCCTGCCGACGTACTCGCCGACAAAGCCGATGCCGAAGATGACGATGCCGATGAAAAAGAACAGGATGGCGAAAAGGGTGAAAACCCCTTCCACTTCGGACCCGACAATGAAGCGCCGGACCATCAGGAACACGGCGAAAAGCAGTGAAAGAAAAGCGGTGATGATGCCGAAGAGAGCGAACAGCTGCAGGGGCACAACGGAAAACCCGGTCATGAGGTCGAAATTGAGCCGGACAAGCCTGTAAAGCGAATATTTGCTCTCCCCTTCCGCCCGCTCCTCGTGGGAGACCTCGATTTCAACGGGATTGGATGCGAAGGTCTGGGCCAGAGCCGGGATGAACGTGGTGGTTTCCCTGCATCGGTTGATATATTCGACGACGTCCCGGCGGTAGGCGCGCAGCATGCACCCGTAATCGTTCATCCGCATGCCGGTCATCCTGCTTACGGTGGCGTTGACCATGCGGGAGGCCAGCTTGCGGAACATGGTGTCCCGCCTGTTCCTGCGCACAGTCCCGACCACGTCGTGGCCCTTTTCCAATTCCCGCACCAGGTTCGGTATCTCCTCCGGCGGATTCTGCAGGTCGGCGTCGAGGGTAACCACGATTTCACCCGAGCATTGCTCGAAGGCGGCAAGAATGGCCATGTGCTGGCCGAAGTTGCCGTTGAACTCGATAATCCTGATTTCCGGCATTTCGAGCGATTTGTCCTTGAGTATAGACAGCGAGCGGTCCCGGCTGCCGTCGTCGGTGAAGATGATCTCGAACGGTTTCCCCATTCCCTTCATAACCGGATACAACCGCGCAACGAGCCGCTCCAGGTTCGCTTCTTCGTTGTAGACGGGAATTACTACCGATATGTAAACTGATTTTTTCATTTTTTCGCCTTTTCAGGGAAAGCTGCTCGTCATTTCCTGTGCCGCTCGACCACCCTTACCACCGCCTCCACCACGTCGCGGGCGTCTTCCATGGTCATCAGCGGGAAAAGCGGCAGGGACAGGATGCGGTCCGAGGCATAGTCCGCGTTGGGCAGCTCTCCGTCCGGTATTCTCAGGTTCTCCCGATAATAGGGATGATGGTGGACCGCCTTGAAATGCAGGCCCGTGCCGATGTTTTCCCTTTTCAGTTCCGTCATGAAGGCGTCCCGGTCGATATCGAGCTGTTCCACCCTGATCAGCGGCGTATAGAGATGCCACGCATGGCGGCCTTCATAGGGGACCGGCGCCGGTGTAAAGATCTCGTCGAGCCCCGCGAATGCGGCGTTGTAGAATTCGGCAATTTCCCGGCGCCGCCCGATAAAGGCATCCAGCTTGCGAAGCTGGTGTATGCCGATCGCCGCCTGGATGTCCAGCATGTTGTACTTGAAGCCGGGCAGTACTATGTCGTAATTTGGCGTCCCCTGGGCCGAATACCGTTTCCAAGCCTCCTTGCTCATGCCGTGGAACTTGAGCAGGGCCATCTCCTCGGCCAGCCTTTCGTCGCGGGTGCACACCATGCCGCCCTCGCCAGTTGTGATGTTCTTGATCGGATGGAACGAGAATACCGAAACAGTGTCCAGCGAACCGGTCCGCCGGCCCTTGTATTCCGTCCCGATGGCGTGGGCCGCGTCTTCGATTACCTTAAGCCCGAATTCTCCGGCGATGGCGGAAATCTCGTCCATGTCGCACGACTGGCCGGCAAAATGGACCGGCATGACAGCCCTGGTCCGGCTGGTGATTTTCTTTCTGATCTCTGCCGCATCGATATTGAGGGTGCCGGGGTCTATATCGGCAAGCACGGGCGTTGCGCCGACCCGCACGATCATGTTGACGGTGGCGGCAAATGTCATCGGCGTCGTGATGACTTCGTCTCCGGGACCGATGCCGAGGGCCAGCAGGGCCACGTGCAGGCCCGCGGTCGCCGAATTCAGGGCCACGGCAAAGGGCGCGCCGGTGTAAGCCTTCAGTTCGTCCTCGAACAGTTTCACTTTCGGTCCGGTCGTTATCCATCCCGACCTGAGCGAATCCACAACCTCGTTTATTTCGTCTTCCTCTATCGTTGGCCTTGAAAAAGGCAGAAATTCCTTGCGCAAAATATCCCTCCGCAAAATGTATACGGTTTATATCGCACAAAAGCCGGCGGCATGACAACAAATTTCGGAACGGATCCGGTTACCGGTTGGAAACGAGGATCGTCTCGCCCGTCCTGCCGAGGATCCTGACCGACGATTTTACCCCGCTTTCCAACCGGCCCAGGTCGCCCTCCCTGACCAGGGCAAAGACCCTCGACGGAGAATTCCACATGCGGTCGAACGCGGAACAATCAATGAACCATTGGCTGTTATCCCCCTGGCCGCTGCCGAATTCGAGCTCGCCCTTGTAGTCGACGAGGACGACCCGCTTTCCGGTGTAAAACGGGAGACCCTGGAGATACCAGCCGTAGCAGGCCACAATGTCACCCTGCCGGAAATCCTTGCCGACGATCCGGGCCAGTTCAGGAGCCGCCTTTCTCTCCGCCAGCCTGCCGAATACGAAAGGGGGACCGGCAAGGGAAACGAGAAGCGACATTCCGGCAAGAGCGGTGAATAACGCCCGGCCGCTGTTCCGGCGCAGACACAGGAGAGACGCCGTTCCGCCGGCCAGCAGAATCGGGCCGAGGACCACGAAAAGCCGAGTGTCCACCTTCCCGTTGTCCGCAACGGCGGGATAAAGCAGGAGCCCGACCGCGGTCACAAGGATAAAGACCGCCGCAACGCGGGCATACTGACGGATGGTCCCCGTCCCATCGTCCATGACGGCGGCGAAAGTCCTGCCCAGCAGGAGTGCTGCCGCGGGAAAAACCGGGATGATGTACGGTATCAACTTGGAATCGGACAGCGAGAAAAAACCGAAAATCACCGACGCCCAGATAGCCAGGAATATGGTCGGCGCGAATTTCCCCTCCGATCTTTCGCGCCATATGCCGCGGAAGACGGAAGGCAGATACAGTGACCAGGGAAACATGCAACCGAGCAGGACCGGGATGTAATACCAGGTAGGCTGGTAATGCCCGTGAACCTTGGTGAGATAGCGCTCGAAATGTTCATGAATGAAGAAGAACCGCGCGAATTCGGGGTTCCTGACGGACACCAGGACAAACCAGGGAGCGGCCACGACAAGGAACAGGATTCCGCCGGCAACCGGTTTCATCTCGCGCAGGATTCTCCACCGCCTTGTTACGACCAGATACAGAAAAACTATGGCCCCCGGCAGGACGATGCCGATTAGTCCCTTGGCCAGCACGGTAAGAGCGGCGGAAAGATAAAAAAGGTAAAAATAAAGGACGCTGCGCTTCTCCCCTTCCCGCGCGGCCAGCAGAAAAAAACCCAGGGTCGCCGTCATGCAGAAGGTCAGCGGCATGTCGATGATGTTCATGCGGGCCTGGGCGAGATATCCGACCGACGTTCCCAGGATGATGGCGGCAAGCAGGCCTTCCCTGCGGCCGTAGATCTTGCGGCCGATGAAGTAGGTAAGCAAAATCCCTGCAAGCCCGCATAGTGCCGGGAAAAAACGGGCTGCGAATTCGTTCTGCCCGAAAACCGACAACGACAGGGAATTCAGCCAGTAAAGCAGCGGCGGTTTCTCGAAATATTTCACATGGTTCAGGTAGGGAGTCACGAAATCCGCCCTTTCGAGCATCTCCCGGGGGATCTCCGCGTACCGGCCTTCGTCCGGCTCCAGCAGCGGTATCCGGCCGAGAAACTGGAACAGCGCCGCGCCGAAAACAATAAAAAGGGCCGCAAGGTCTTTGCGGATATCCCCCTCTTTTTTTGCAAGAAAATCGGTGAGTATTTTCACCTCATTTTTCCCTTCTTATCAGGTCGTATTTTTCTACTTGGAAAGGAACCCTGAAACTCACGAGCTGGTTCGGGTTTGCGGACTGCAACATGGGCGCGGCGCCGTCCCCGCCTTCCGCGGCGGACATTTCCGCGAGCCGGAATACATTTGAAGACATGCCGCGGCCGATGAATTCCACCGTTTCCCCCACCGACATTCTGTTCCTGGCCTCGACGACAATCTTTCCATGTTCCCCGGTTTCATGGACAACACCGACAAAATCGTAATTGCGTATGTACCGGGAGTGGTATTCGCGGTCGGTTTCCGTGGGCTTGCCCAGGAAAAACCCGGTGGTATAGCCCCTGTGACTGATTTTTCCCAGTTCGTCGAGCCATTCCGGACGGAAGCGGTACCCGCCGGGGTCCCCGCAATAGCTGTCGAGCGCATCACGGTATACGCGGATAACGGAAGCGAGATAGTGTATCCCCTTCATCCTCCCCTCTATCTTCAGGGAATCAATGCCGCTTTCCACAAGGTCCGGCAGGTATTCCAGAAGGCACAGGTCTTTGGAATTGAAGATAAAGGTGCCGCCGCCCTCTTCCATAACGGGGAAAAACTCGCCGGGCCTTTTTTCCTCGACCAGTGCGTAATTCCAGCGGCAGGGGTGCGCGCATTCGCCGGCGTTGGCGTTGCGTCCGGCCATGATGCTGGAGAGGAGGCAGCGGCCCGAGTACGAAATGCACATGGCCCCGTGGACAAAGACCTCCAGCTCGAGGCCGGTCTTTCCCCTGACTTCGCGGATACCGTCCAGGGACATCTCCCTGGCGAGATTTATTCTTGCCATGCCCTGATTTTCCCAGAACCGGACGCTCTTCCAGTTGGTGGTGTTGGCCTGGGTTGAAAGGTGAATGGTCGCCGCCGGGCAAACTTCCCGAATCATCACTATCACTCCGGGATCGGCGGCGATGTAAGCATCGAAAGGGACCCTGCTTACCTCGTCAAGATAGTCGTACAATCCGGCGATTTCGTCGTTGCCCGGATAGCTGTTTATCGTCAGGTAAACCCTGACCCCGCGGTCATGGGCATACCGGACGGCTTCGGCCATCTCTTCAACGGAGAAATTGTCCGCAAGACTTCTGAGGTTGTAGGCCCGGCCGCCCAGGTAAACCGCGTCCGCGCCGTAATGGACCGCTATGCGCAACTTTTCAAGGTTCCCGGCCGGCGCCAGCAATTCCGGTTTTTTCAAAAAAACTTACCTCCCGCCGTTAAACCCGGTATATGGAGCCAGACAGTTAAAAGCAAAAAAGTCTCCTGAAGCTGAAGAATATCGTATCTATAATAACAGCAACACTCTGTGTCCGTGGCAAACCGCCTTCCCATTTTTCTTCAAAATCGTAGCATATTCAACACTGTAATAAAACCAAAAAGGGTGCTTTCCGCTTGACAAAAAACATGAAATGGCTTTTATTATCCGAAATATTTATTAATGGAGCAGCTATGCGTCTGAGAAATTGCATTTTCATGAATATCCTTCTGCTGGCCTCCGGATGCGCAAACCAGGACCTCATTATCCAGAAGCAGGCCGAGATGGGATCGCGGATCGAGTATCTTGTACAGGAAAACAAGATCCTCAACGGACAGGTGACGGCATTGACCAACGACGTAAAAGAGCTCAGGGCAAGTGTTGAGGAACATTCCAGCGTCCTCCGGGGTTTGAGTGAACCTGAGGGAGAAAAGAAAAATGAAGAGAAAGCCGACGCGTCAAAAGTTGAACAGGCCGCTCCGCAGAAAGCCTCTGTCACCAGGATAGAACTAATTAATCAGGATACTAAATCCAAGGGAAAAAGCGACGCATCTGACGCTGAATACATGAAAGCTTTCGGACTTTACAGCGCAAACAGGTTTTCGGAAGCAGTCGTGGCGTTCACCAAATTTCTCGACGAACATCCGGATTCCCGATATGCCGTTAACGCCCAGTACTGGATCGGCGAATGCTATTATTCACTGTCGGACCTGCCGAGGGCGCTCGAGTCTTTCAAAGCTGTCTCGGAAAAGTATCCCGACGGAAAGAAAGTCCCGGACTCGATGCTGAAAACCGGCTATACGCTGTTCGCCATGAAGGAGCCGGAGAAGGCCAGGGCAGTCCTGGAAAACCTGATTGAAAAATACCCGGACAGCGCCGCCGCGGCCAAAGCCGGTGAAAGGCTTTCCGTCCGTTGAGCCCGTGGCTTCCCGGCGACCGGCAAAGCGTGTCTAAAATGAAAATACAAAAGATATTCATGATGGGTACAAATCTTGCTGTTTTTGCTGAGACCTGGAAAAAGGTTTTGAATGTGTCAAAATTCGAACAAAATCCATGAGGTGCGTATGAAAAGGTGTCTTATTGCAGTACTTCTCGCAGCCTGTTTATTTGCCGTGCCGCTCACTACTCTGGCCCAGCCCGAAGAGCCGATAATCTACGTGATCAAGCAGGGAGACACTCTTTGGGGACTTTCCGACCGTTTCCTGAAAGATCCGTTTTACTGGCCCGACCTTTGGGCGCGCAATCCATCAGTAACTAATCCCCATCTCATTTATCCCGGGCAGAAACTGAAAATTTATCCTGACAGGATAGAGATCGAACCGGCGCCAGCCACAGTCGCTAAAGGGCCACAAACAGCCGCTCCCGGAACCGGGGCCGCCGCTGGGAAAACGTTTGTCGTCAACGGAGCGGAAGGCTTTCTGGCGGAAAAGGAACCGAAAGCCGCGGGACATATCATAGTGACAAATAATGACAGGGAACTGTCCGGAACGGATGATGTCGTCTATACGGACATAGGCAGGGCCAGCGGCGCGAAAACAGGTGAGAAATACTCTATTTTCCAGAAAATGGAGGCTGTCAGCCACCCCGTCAAGAATTATACCGTCGGATACCGGATAGCTTCCTTGGGCACGTTGCAGCTGGTCGCGCTGAAAGAAAACAACTCCAAGGCAATTATTACCCGTTCCTTCCGGGAGGTCCACCCCGGTTCGTATCTCATGCCCTATCGCAACAGGAAACGGGAGATATCACTCCGGTCGGCCAGGAAAGACTTCGAAGGATATATTGTCTCGTCCCGCGACGGGGTCATAACCCTCGGCGCCGGTGATATCGCCTACCTGGACCTGGGCAGAAAACAGGGGCTCGAGGTCGGCAACTTCCTCTATGTCGTCAGAGATATAAAATCCGCCGAAATGAATTATTTCAAAAAGAAGAGCGGTAACCTGCCGAGAGACGTTATCGGCGCCGTAGTTATCGTCGACACCGGGGAAAACACTTCAACCTGTCTCATTGTAAAAAGCGTCGAAGCCATATACAGAGGGGACAGGGTTGAATTGAAAAAATTCTAGGAAGCCGTTTCGACAAAAAAGGACTGGTCTTTTGATCAGTCCTTTTTTGATTCAAAACACCATCCCGTTTTATGGACCATTTTTACTGGCATGCCCTCAAGGCAATTCCCCACGTCGGCAATGTGACCTTTCGCCGTCTGATCGAGCGCTTCTCGTCTCCCGAAAACGTTTTCAGGGCGTCCGAAGAAGAACTGGCAAGCGTCAGGGGACTGCATCCCGACGCCGCATCCTCCATAAGGAACCGCGACTGCCAGGCCGAAGCGGAAAAGGAATGTCGGGCAGTCGCCGGTGCGGGAGTCGACATCATCTCATTCCTATCCCCCCAATACCCGAAAGCCCTCCTCCAGATCCACGATCATCCCCCGTATCTATATGTAAAGGGCACATTGCGCGACGAAGAGCGTGCCATAGCCATAGTCGGCTCCCGGCGGGCGTCCGCCTACGGCATGACCACCGCGGAACGTTTTGCCAGGGAGTTGGCCGCCCACGGGATCGCCGTCGTTTCAGGCATGGCGCGTGGCATAGACGCTGCCTCCCATATCGGAGCATTGAAGGTGGACGGCAGAAGCATCGGCGTCCTCGGCTGCGGAATCGACGTTATCTATCCGAAAGAAAACGCCCGGCTCTTTTCCGGCATAACCGGGAAGGGGGCGCTATTGTCCGAATTCCCCATGGGGACGGAACCCCGGCCGGAAAATTTCCCCCGGCGCAACCGCATTATCAGCGGAATTTCCATGGGAGTGCTTGTCGTCGAAGCATCGGAGAACAGCGGTTCGCTCATCACCGCCCAGCATGCCCTGGAACAGGGGCGCGAGGTTTTCGCCGTGCCGGGCAATATCAATTACGGAACCTGCCGCGGCTCGAACCGGCTTATCAAGCAGGGGGCAAAGCTTGTGGAAAGGGTCGAGGACATCCTGGAGGAATTTCACCAGGACGGCCCGGTCGGCAGGCCGCCGGTCCCGATTCCGAAAATCACCCTGAGTCCAAGGGAAGCGGCAATATATACCCTGCTTGCAGCGGACCAGCTCCATATTGATGATATCATCCTGAAAAGCGCGTTGACAGTGGGGGAAGTTTCGGCTATTTTACTCCGCTTGGAGCTGAACGGATTAATTTCGCAGCTTCCCGGCAAATATTTTGTCGTGTCCTGAGGCCGGGAAAGCACCCTGTTATTTTTATCCGGACACCGGCAGTTGAAACGTGAGCCATGACGGGTTATCATTGAGTTACGCGCTGTCTCCGGCTCCGTGATTGAATCTCGAACAAACGAACGGTGAATATATGCCTCAACATCTCGTTATCGTGGAATCGCCCGCAAAGGCGCGAACCATCGAAAAGTTTCTCGGCCGCGACTACAAGGTAGTGGCGTCATACGGGCATGTCCGCGCCTTGCCGAGCAAACAGGGTTCCGTTGATATCGAAAACAACTTCGAACCGAAGTACGCAGTCCTGGCGGAAAGCAAAAAGCACATCCAGGCGATCAAAAAGGACCTGGAAAAATCGGACGGACTGCTCCTTGCCACTGACCCCGACCGTGAAGGGGAAGCGATAGCCTGGCACCTTCTTGCGTCACTCGGCCTCGACAAGGCGAAGAAAAAAGTGCCTGTTGCCAGGGTGGTTTTTCACGAAATCACCCGCGACGCGATCCTGAATGCCGTGAGCAATCCCCGCGACATATCCATCGACCTGGTGGATGCGCAGCAGGCGCGTTCCATCCTCGACTACCTGGTGGGCTTCAACCTTTCCCCTTTCCTCTGGAAAAAAATCCGCTACGGGCTGTCGGCGGGCCGGGTCCAGTCGGTCGCCCTCCGTCTCATCTGCGAACGCGAAAAGGAAATCAAGGATTTCGTAACCAGGGAATACTGGACCATCAACGCCCAACTGGCCAATTCAAAGGGCCAGAATTTCAACGCCGGCCTCATCGAGGCGGGAAGCGGGAAACTGGGCAAATTCGACGTCCCGGACAAGGAAGCCGCCGACAGGATCCTTCTTGCGCTGGAAGGCCGGGACTACTCGGTGGATAAGATCACCCGCAACGAACGGAAACGGGTGCCGGCGCCCCCGTTCACCACATCCACCCTTCAGCAGGAGGCTGCCAGGAAGCTCGGTTTCACGGCGAAAAAGACCATGTCGGTCGCGCAGAAACTTTATGAAGGAATCGACGTGGGCGAGGGCCCGCTGGGCCTGATAACCTACATGCGCACCGACAGCGTGGTGCTTTCGCAGCAGGCGCTCAACGAAGCGAGGGAGCTGATAACGGCCGTCTACGGCAGGGAATACGCCCTCGACAAGCCCAGGTTCTTCAAGAACAGGGCAAAGAACGCACAGGAAGCCCATGAGGCCATCCGCCCCACATATATCGCCAAGACCCCGGAGAGCATAAAAAAATTCCTTACACCCGACCAGATCAAGCTCTACGACCTGATCTGGAAGCGGACCGTGGCCTGCCAGATGGCTGAAGCGCTTCTCGACCAGACCTCCGTCGATATCGACGCGGGGAGCGGATACAAGTTCAGGGCCACCGGAACGGTAATCCGCTTTCCCGGTTTCATGAAGCTTTACATCGAGGGGATCGACGACGAAAACGGCGACAAGGAGGGGACGCTGCCGCCGCTGGAGCAGGGGGAGCAACTTATCCTCGAACAGCTTCTTCCGGAACAGCACTTTACCCAGCCGCCCCCGCGCTACACCGAGGCCACGCTCGTGAAAACCCTTGAGGAATACGGGATCGGCCGGCCGTCGACCTATGCCTCGATCATGAACACGCTGCTGGAGAGGAAATATGCCCGGCTGGACAAGAAGCGCTTTGTGCCGGAAGACGTCGGCATGGTGGTAAACGACCTGCTGGTAAAACATTTTACCCATTACGTCGATTACAATTTCACCGCTTCCCTTGAAGAAGAACTCGACCAGGTTTCCCGGGGCGAGAAGAAATGGAAGCCCCTGCTCGGCGAATTCTGGGAGCCGTTTTCAACCCTGCTGAAACAGAAGGAAGGGGAGGTCACCAAGTCCGAGGTCACCACGGAAGCCACCGATGAGTCGTGTCCCGAATGCGGAAAGCCGCTGGTGGTCAAACTCGGCAAATTCGGCAGGTTCTTTGCCTGTTCGGGCTACCCCGAGTGCAAGTACATCCGTTCAATGGACAAGGAAAAGAAAGAGACCGAGGAGCCGGTTTATTCTGAAGAAAAGTGCGGACTGTGCGGAAGCCCGATGCTGATCAGGGAGGGGCGGTACGGCAAATACCTGGCCTGCTCCGCCTACCCGTCATGCAAGAACATGCAGCCGCTGGTCAAGCCGAAGGGGACCGGGGTAACCTGCCCCGAATGCGGCCAGGGCGAGCTCATGGAAAAGAAATCGCGCTACGGCAAACTCTTCTATTCCTGCAACCGTTATCCCAACTGCAAGTTCGCCCTCTGGGACCGGCCGGTGGAAAAGCCTTGTCCGAAATGCGGCTTTCCGGTGCTGGTTCAGAAGGTATACAAGCGTCAGGGCGCGTTCCTGAAATGCCCGAAGGAAGGATGCGATTACAAGGAAGGCGGAACGAAGTAGTTCCAGTCTCTAACAACTTCAGCTTTTACTTGTCTTGAACAAATAAATTGCTGACTACGATAAAGGCAATAATTAACAGGGATATTCAGGATAAACAGGATTAAAGCTTTCGTAAAAGAGTCGCGGACCACTACCTTTTGTCATTCCCGCAAGCGGGAATCCAGGAATTACATGTGGTTGTGAACTGACGGGATATCCGTTTTTACATGTGTGACGAACTTTTGCAGGACCATTGGGTTAAATACCCTGTAAACCGATTGATGTTTTTATCCTGAATATCCCTGTTAAAACCATTCCTTATCATCCCCGAATCATTTAAAATATGTTTAACCAACAATCATCCGAAATCACAATCATAGGCGGCGGGCTTGCCGGCTGCGAGGCGGCCTGGCAGGCCGCGCGGCTCGGCGTACCGTCGACCCTGTTCGAAATGAAGCCGCACAGGTTTTCGCCGGCTCACGTTCTGCCCGGACTGTCCGAACTGGTCTGCTCCAATTCGCTGCGCGGGGAATCCCTGGAAAATGCAGTGGGGCTGCTCAAGGAAGAACTGCGCCGGCTCGGCTCGCTTTTCATGGAGGCGGCGGACTCCACCCGGGTCCCCGCGGGGGGCGCGCTGGCGGTCGACCGGGAGCTCTTTTCCCTTTACGTCAGCAGGAAGATCGAATCCCATCCCCTTGTCGCCGTGGTCCGCGAGGAAATCAGCCGGATACCGGCCTCGGGAATAGTGGTAATCGCTTCGGGCCCGCTGACCAGCGACTCGCTGGCGCCCGCCATCGGCGAATTGACAGGCGAAAGCCTCTATTTTTACGACGCCATCGCGCCAATTGTGTCAGCATCATCCATCGACTTCGACAAGGTATTCCGCGCTTCCCGCTACGGAAAGGGCGAAGGCGACGATTATCTCAACTGTCCCCTCGACGAGGCGCAATACGATGCATTCGTGGAAGCGCTCCTGGCTGCGGAAAAGGTCCCGGCCAGGGATTTCGAAAAACTCGTGCACTTCGAGGGATGCATGCCGGTTGAAGAGCTTGCCCGGCGCGGCCGCGACACGCTCCGCTTCGGCCCCATGAAGCCGGTGGGTCTCGTGGACCCCCGCACCGGCTGGGAGCCCCACGCGGTGGTCCAGCTCCGTCTTGAAAACCTCGAGGGGAGCATGTACAACCTGGTGGGGTTTCAGACCAAGCTGACTTATCCGGAACAGAAGAAAATTTTCAGGACCATCCCGGGCCTGGAAAAGGCCGAGTTCGTCCGCCTCGGCTCCATGCACAGGAACACCTTTGTCAATTCCCCCCGGCTGCTGACGGACACCCTCCAGTTGAAAAGCGATCCCCGCATCCTGTTCGCCGGCCAGATCACCGGTGTTGAGGGCTACGTGGAATCCGCCGCCAGCGGGTTTATGGCCGGAGTTAACGCCGCGCGCCTCGCCCGCGGCGAAGCCACCACGGTGCCGCCCCCCACAACAGCCATCGGAGCGCTGGCGAGTCATGTGACCGGCACCGACTGCCGGCATTTCCAGCCGATGAACGTCAATTACGGCCTGTTTCCGGCCCTGCCGGGCAAGGTCAGAAAAAACGAGCGCAGGGCAAAACTGGCCGAAAGGGCCCTGGCGGACCTTGCTCAATGGCACGAAACTATTTTCTGACCATCCTCGTCCCTTCTACCTTCTACCTTCTACCTTCTACCTTCTACCTTCAGCCTTTCGCCCGCCTCTACTGCATACACCTGAACAGCCCCATGCACCAGAAGCAATCGCCGCACGGCACGGTGTTGGTGAAGCAGTCCTGCTCGAACTCCTCGGCGTAGATATATTCGCATGGAACCAGGTTGCAGTTTGAACAGAACGGGTATTCATGGAGCAGGACATCCCGGCGGAACGCCACGAACACCGGATCGTTCCAGATATCCCTGATGCCCCGCCCGGAAAGATTGCCGAAGGGCCTGGTGTTGACGTACTTTTTCCGGCCCGAGAAATAACAATTGAACCTGTGCCAGAGGAAATAGCAGTTGTGCACCTCTCCATCCCACGATACGAAGGCGCTTCCCTTGTCGACAAAATCGCATTTCCTGTCGCTTTTCGGGGTCGCTTCGGGGAGGGACAGCTCAAGCCCGGTTTCCTTCGCCACTTTTTCCGCTTCCCGGAAAATCGACCCAAGGTCTTCGATCCAGCGCTCATCCCTTGCCATAAGATTCTTCAGATGAAAAAATATCTCCCGGGAACGCGCATCGGCCTGGATTTCCGACACGAAGTCGACCACCCTCTGCTCCTCCGGCGACCGCAGGTAATTCCACCTGACCTTGAAGTAAACGTTGAAATCGATACCCTCCCTTTCCGCACGTTCCCGCCACGGACGGAAAAACTCGACCGCCTCATCGGTGTTGGCGTCATAGGCAATCCTGTCGACATGGTGCCGGTCATAGGGCAGAAGATGGGTGATGATGGCGAACGATACCCCTTTCGCGGCCGCCCAGCGGAGGGCGGCGGGCAATTCATGGGCGTTGTCGCGCATGAGCACGAATTCGATTCCCGCCTTCAGGTCAGTGCCATGCCGCTTTTTTGCCGTTTGCAGGGCGAAAAGAGCGTTCTCCAGGTCTCGCACCTCTCCCCCTTCCCTGATTTCCCTGAAAGTTTCCGGGCAGACCGAATCCATCGAGAGACAGATCCGGTCCAGGCCGGCCCGCACCAGCGAATCGGCGCGGTCGTTGTCGAGCAGAAGCCCGTTGCTCTGGAAGCCGACCCAGCTTCCCGCGGGCATCAACTCCTTGGCCCTGCGGATGAAATCTTCCAACCCGGTGTGCAGCAGGGGTTCGCCGATTCCGTTCAGCACCAGCGCCTCGACGTGCGGCAGGGCGGGCTCGAGGGCGGCAAAGACCGACGGGGAAATGTCCCCTTCGCGGATGCACCCGTCGCCGGACTGCTTCACGCACATGCGGCATTTAAGGTTGCAGCGGGTGGTCGTTTCGACGAAAAGCCTGGAGGGGTACTCCCGGAAGGCCGGGGTATCAGAGTTTTCAAGAGGACAGGCCTCGTTTGCCCTCCCCTGCGTGGCGGGGGCAACCGCAAAATAGTCCTCCAACCGTTTCACCGCATTAGACTGTCCTGGCGTCATATCTCGTTCCTCCTGTAGTTGTTGGTTACAGGATAATGGCGATCATGGGAAATTTTTATGACGCATGTCAAAATTCTTGATTTGTTGCAAAGGCATGCCGAGGAAGAAAAGTCATCTACCGGTAGAACAGCCGGCTGCAAAAAGAATGTACACCACTAGTATTTTGTGCTCAAAATATTTGCAGAGTCCGGCGAGGACTTTCTTTGCCGGAAACAAAACATCGTTATTTTCGGATGTTGCATTATGGCCGGAGGTTTGCATCGACACCTGTCGACACTGCTGATTCACATCACATTTCAGGCCAGGAAAGGACAGATCGGAGATGTTATGGCATACATAAATTCGAAAGTTCCGAACCCGGGATTCCATGCAGATGCAACGGACGGATTCGAAGTCAGCAGGAATCCATCGGGCACGTTTAACCTGTCCATCAGGGGTCGCTTTCAACCTGACTGGCTGGGTAATCTGTCTTCGGGGCTTTCAAGGAACCGTATAAACATAATCAGCGGTACGGCGCGGAAGATAAGGTTTTCCTGGGAAGCTTCGCTGGAAATCATGCCGGACCGGTTTGCGACGGACCTGAAAAACATCGATTTCATCACTGTCGCCCGTGACGGCGTCGATACCGGGCCGGCGGTGCAGATAACGCTCGAAGCATTCTCCCTCGGCAGACCAGAACTGAACGGCGGAGCGTTGTACATGGAAATCAAGGCAAGGGACCAACTGGGTTTTCTCGGCGCTCTTCTCAACAGCCTGGCCTTTTACGCGCTATTTCCGGAAAGGATGATCATCGAAACGGAACAGGGAAGAATATCGGACAGATTCTGGATAAAAGGCATCGGAGGCGCGGCGCCTTCAGACGCCGCAATAAACTCCCTGAGACTGAAGCTCGAAGGATTTCTGGTGAAATAACTGGTCTGTCAGCGAGACGCGACGCAAAGTTTTCCGTCACTTATATTTCATCATTTAGGATTTCGGGTTGAACTTTCCTTGTCGGAACCTGGACATTGGTTGCGAATCGGCCTGGGACGCCGCCTCCGCGAACCGGAGGCTCTCAGGAATCTGTTTCTTTCCTGCAGACAGTGCTGGTGCACGGTTCGATGCTTTTGTTGCAGGGGTCCACGTGGATGATGACATGTGTGTTGGGCAAGGCTTCGCTTATATCTCTTTCGATGTTGTCGCTCAGTTGATGGGCATCTTCCAGCGACCATTTACGGGGCACGACGAGATGCATATCTATGAACCTGGCGGAGCCGGATTTTCTGCTCCTCAGCCTGTGGAATCCTATGCATTCGCCCTGGTAGCGTGAGATGACCTCTTTTATTATTTCCTCGTCCCCGGCCGGAAGTTTGGTGTCGAATATATCGCCCATCGCGCTCCTGGTGAGGTCTATCGAAGACTTTATTATGAGAAGCGCCACGACAATGGCCGCGATGGAATCGAGTATCGTGATTTTCGTTATCGCGATCAACGCCAGACCCGCGAAGACGCCGGCGGAGGTGTAGACATCAGCCCTGAGGTGCCACGCATCCGCTTCGAGGGCCACGGAATCCGTTCTCCTGGCCACCCGGAACAGGTACCGTGAAACGACCCAGTTGACAAGGGCCGATGCGCCCATGACAGCGGTGCCCCAGCCGAGATGCTCGATGGTGGAACCTTTCGTAAAACGAAGCACTGCTTCGTAAATAATATAAACGGCGGCCGCCAGGATCAGGATGGCTTCCACTACACCGGACACGTTTTCCCACTTGCCGTGCCCGTACGGATGCTGTTCGTCGGCCGGTTTGCCGGCCTTGCCCACAGCATAGTAGGCGATCATGGAGGCAATCAGGTCGAGCCCGCTGTGAATCGCTTCGGAAAGTACCGAAACGGAACCCATCAGAAAGCCTATCAATAATTTCAGCGCCACCAGCGATGTATTGGAGATTATCGACAGCCGGGCTGCCTTAACCTTCTCATTTGTTTGTTCGATCATTGGCGTGATTTTCGTGAAGTTATCCCGGAGAGAACATAAACAGCGGGTTATTTATCAGGCCGCGGCCTGAAGATGATTGCCGGTTCAAGAAACTTCCGCAAGGTTTATTTATATAACAAATCGCTTCGATCTTTCATAGTAAAAAACCGTCCGGCAGAAGGTAACTCTTCAGTCTTCAGCCAGTTTCTTTGACCTTGGCCAGGGGCTGATACATCATCAGGATCAGGCCGATGGCGATGGGTATGCTCGTTGTACCCACCTGAAAGCGGTTGATGAGAGCCTTCGAGGCGGGCACGAAATACCCGAGGGCGAGACCGAGGAACATGGCCAGAAAGATCCACAGTGTGAGATACCGGTCCGAAAACGACAACTTCTTCATGAGTCCTTGAATTCCAGTACGCCCTCCACAAAAAGTGAATAAAACCAACCTGAACAAACCGGAAACGGAAACGGCAAAACCGGTATCAGCCACGGATGAACCCTGATGTACACGGGAAAAGGGGACATCTGTCCCTCGCATCTCCGCACAGCGTAATGGTCAAGTCGAACCGTTCCCCGGCAAACCCGTCTACATTTTTCGACCGGTGGCCGGATATATCGATGCCGTTCTCCCGCAGGACCGCAATTGCCCCGGGATTGACAAAAGACGCCCCGGGCCCCGCGGAAAAGGCTTCGACCCTGTCTCCGGGGAAATGGTTCGCGATCCCTTCGGCCATCTGGGACCGGCAGGAATTGGCTGTGCAGAGGGACAGGACTTTTTTCTTTATTGTCATATAAACACTATTATCCGCATGTGCGGATATAAAAAATTAAAAAATTACATGCAGCCGCCGTTTGGCCCGACTATTTTGAGACGCTCCCTGTCGGCCGCCGCGGCGGGAATTTTCGGCAGGCAACGGCGCAGATTATCAATCAGCCCCATTCTGATTTCGCTGTCCCCGTCTGAAATGGAATAATACATCCATACCCCCTCCCTCCGGTCGTCGACCCAGCCTGAATTTTTCAGGAAGGCCAGATGGCGGGACACCGTCGACTGGGGAAGCTGCAGGACCGCCATGATATGACAGACGCAGAGCTCTCCGTCCAGCAGCAGACAGAGTATCCTCAGGCGGGTTTCATCGGAGAGGGCCTTGAACATTCTTGCGGTTGTTTTCATTTGCTTAATATATTCGTATATCCGGTTATGATCAATAGAAAGTTTGCCATTGGACCAGATTGCCGCTTGCCGGAGCAATATTTCATTTTCTCATCCAGACCACTTTTTTGCTGGATATGAGATCGTTGCATTGATTGCAGAAATATCCCGTGCCGCATTTGGCGCAGAAAACGAGTTCCCTGCCGCAAACCGGACAGTGCGCCTCCATTTCGAGCTCGTCGTATGCGGTTCAGCATTGCACTTTTCGCAGAAAAACCCGGCTTCTTCCGGGCCGGGTTTCCTTGTCATTTCAGAACCGCATTCACGGCATAGTCTTTTTATCATACAGTTTCCCGTCTAACCCGCGAAAACCCAAAATCCTGTTGCCTATTGCATCGGGCTAGAGAATTTCTTCCCGCAGCTTGTCCAGTCCGATTTCATCGATCACCTTGCCGATGCGGCAGGTGCGCCCGCTGGCCCTGAACCATTCGATAACGCGGTCCATAATCGCCAGGGCCTCTTCGCGGGAAGGAACGTTTTCGGCGAGTTTCCGCGCCAGGCGGGGTTTCGACCCGCCATTTCCGGCGACCATGACGGTCCATCCCTTCGGGGACCCGACAAGGCCCAGGTCCTTGATGCAGACCTCGCTGCAGTCGTTCGGACATCCCGAAACCCCCATCTTGAACTTCCAACCCACCTGCAGGCCGTGATACTTTTCATCCAGCTCCATTCCCATCGCCAGCGAATCCTGCTGGCCTCGCTTGCAATGCTGTTTGCCGGGGCAAACTTTAACGTATCTCACACACAGGCCCGCGGCCGCGGTCCCGTTTTCGCCCAGTTGCGAAATCACTTCGTCTATCTTGTCTTCGGGCAAGCCGATCATCATGAACCGCTGGGCGCTGGTCAGCTTGACGGCCTTTACCTTGTAGCGTTCGGCTATGTCCGCTATCCTCCTCAGATCGGCGGGTTCCACGAACCCGCCCGGCGCGTGCGCCTTTATCGCGTATGTTTCCATGTCCCGCTGAATGATGGCGCCTTTCGCTTTCAAGTCATCGTGCATTTTTAAAACCTCCGGTAATTTGTGAGTTGCTTGAACCGCGTGAAATTGATGAGTATGTTCCATATCGGCCGGCAATCGGCCGGTCCGGTTTATCCGGCTTGTAATTAGCTCGCTTACATGATATTTTCGTATACGGTTGGCGATACCGCAAAGACAATAATTTGCTACTGTACAAAATTATGGGACAGTTGGGCAACCATATTCTCGTGTCGATTGTCCGCAAGGGGAAGAAAATGAAATATTGTGAAAACCTGAAGAAAAATGAAAATATCCCGGAGACCGCGGCGGCGAACAGAAGCGTCATCGAGGCGATCGGCAATACTCCCCTGGTTTGCCTGAAAAACATGGGACGA
This sequence comes from Geobacteraceae bacterium, assembly GCA_035686205.1. Taxonomy (GTDB): domain Bacteria; phylum Desulfobacterota; class Desulfuromonadia; order Geobacterales; family Geobacteraceae; genus CAIWTU01. Next base: position 6,194 of record DASRZQ010000084.1, on the reverse strand, counting down.
AACCCGAGGGTGAGAATATGCGCAAAGCTTGAAGGCAACAACCCCGGAGGATCGGTCAAGGACCGGCCCGCGTACTACATGATCACGAAAGCCGAGGAATCCGGCGAGCTCACCAGGGACAAAACAATACTTGAAGCGACCTCCGGCAATACCGGCATAGCCATCGCCATGATCGGGGCGGCGAAGGGCTACCGCGTCAAGCTGGCGATGCCCGCATGCGTCAGCCTGGAGCGGAGAAGCATTCTCGAGGCATATGGCGCTGAAGTGGTGCTCTCCCCCGCCCACGAGGCAACCGACGGCGCGATCCGGCTCGCCCACCGGATTCTCGAGGAAAACCCGGATGAATTCTACATGCCCAACCAGTATGCCAACATCAACAACATGCTCTCACACTACGAGACCACGGGCCCCGAAATCTACGCCCAGACCGGTGGCGATATCGACGTGTTCGTGGCCGGCATGGGCACGACCGGAACGCTGATGGGTGTCGGCAAATACCTCAAGGAAAAAGACCCTTCGATCACGGTTGTCGGAGCAGAACCCGTAATCGGGCACAAGATCCAGGGGTTGAAGAACATGAAGGAAGCAATCGTGCCGCCGTTATACAAGCCCGAAAGCCTGGACGAGAAGATGACCGTGGAAGACGAGGACGCCTTCGAAACGGCTCGGATGCTCGCGGTCCGCGAAGGGCTTTTCGTCGGAATGTCCGGCGGAGCGGCCATTGCCTGCGCCCTCAAGCTGTCCGAAAGCATGGATCACGGCACCATCGTCACCATCCTGCCGGACCGCGGCGACCGCTACCTCAGCACCACGCTCTTCAGATCGGTATGCGCATGCTGCCCGCCCTGACAGGCGCCCGGCTCGCCGCGGCCGATCGGATTTTTCATCACATCCAGAAGGAAAAACATGACTGACAACAGCAATACGGGCCGGGAGTACAAAAACAAGCGTCCTTCCTGGACCCGCACACTTGACGTCGTATTGCGAACGGCCCATGTGGCGGTGACGAGTATCCTGTTCGGCGGGGCCGTTTGCGAAGTCCCGTTCTACAAGCTATTTACATGGCATTATCTGGCCATTGCCACCGGATGCACGCTCATCGCCTCGGAAGTTTACCATTCCCGCCACTGGCCCTACCAGGGCCGGGGAGTGATGGCCATCATTCACGTCGGGCTGCTCGGCCTGGTCCATGTGCGCCCCGATCTCCTGGCGCCCATCCTGACGGCGGTGCTTGTTTTCGGCATGGTGGGCAGCCATATGCCGAAGAGCCTCCGCTACTGGTCGTTCGTCCACCGGCGGGTGATGGATTGAAGGGTTAGGACAAGGCCATGCAAATCATCATCAAGCTGCTGCTTACCAACGCCGTTATCCTGGCATGCGTTTTCATCGGCAAAAAGCTGCCGACCCTCGGCGGGCTGATTGCCACCATGCCGCTCACCAGCCTCATTGTCCTCGTCTGGCTCCATTCCGACAATCCCGGCGGCTACGGGCTGCTGACCGACTATACGGTCGGCGTATTGTGGGGAATAATTCCCACCGTCCTTTTTTTTGCGGCGGCCTATGCCTGCTTCCGCAAGCAGCTGCCCTTCTATCTCGTCATGTCGGCCGGTTTCGCGGTCTGGCTGGCCGGAGCATTCGTTCACCAGTGGTTTTTGGGTCATAAATGAGATTCGCCGCGATTACCGCAATACTGCTTGTTTTCCTTATCCCGTCCACCCCTTCCCTCCCGGCCGGCAACCCGCGCTACGCGGTGGCGGTCCTGCCGACGCCGGTAATAAATTCCCCCGACTTCAGCCGGATATTCGGCGGCCAGAACGGTGACTCGCTCCAACTCGATCCGTGCGGGCAGATCCGCGAACTGGAATTTATCGCCATCCCCGGCTCCGTTTTCCACATCGAATCGGCAATTAAAGAAAAACGTGCCGTGGTCTACCGTGTAACAACCGACGAATACCCTTATCCGACCGGCAAGGGCTATTTCATTGACGCGCGGTTCGTCAAGACCACCGATGCGATGCCGCCGCTCCGGGAACGTCGGCTTCCGTCCCGGTCCGCGGTGCTTGCGAACCTGCTCGCGGCGCAGGGAAGCAAATATGTCTGGGGAGGCAATTTCCATCGCGGCATACCGCAAATGCTCGCAATGTTTCCTCCCCAGACGGGACGTCCAATTCCTGAAGAAACCGGAAAACACTGGCAGCTGCGCGGGGTCGATTGTTCCGGCCTTTTGTACGAGGCAACCGGCGGGTACACCCCCAGGAATACCAACGCGCTCATTAATTACGGCTCGCCCGTGAAGATAGCCGGACTGAATGCGGATCAACTCGTCAAAAAGGTGGAACCCCTCGACCTGATAGTCTGGAACGGCCATGTAATGATAATCCTCGACCGCGAACGGGTCATCGAAAGCCGCCTTGACTGCGGCGGCAACAACGGCGGGGTTGAGGTGCGCCCCCTGCGCGAGGCCCTGGCGGGCGTCATGAAAACCAGGATTCCCCTCGATTCCTACAAGGACGGCCTGATAAACGGCAAGAAATGTTTCGTTATCAGGAGATGGTTTGACTCAGGAAGTCAGTAGTCAGTAGCAGGAATTCTGCTGTCAGCAGTTTGTGGTTAAAATCAATTCCGGCAATATTAATTTTCCTCTCAAATCCGCCGCATAAGAAAAGCCGCGGCGACCTCCCCTTCAAAAATCCAGTGGGCTTTTCGGCTCTTTAACCGACCTGACCGGCACGCAGTGGGTGTAGATCATAGTCGTCTTGAGGCTGGCGTGACCCAGGAGCTTCTGGATGACACGGATGTCGTAATTGGCTTGCAAAAGATGGGTGGCGAAGGAGTGGCGGAAGGTGTGGGCAGTGACGCGCTTAGGGATGTTGGCCTTTCTTACAGCAATGTATAATGCCTTCTGCAACTTCGTTTCATGTACGTGCCAGCGTCGCCGCTGGCCGGTTCCTTCTACCTCGGTCAAAGACCGTTACGGAAAGAACCACTGATGAACCAATTCCTTCGGGGCCTTCGGGTAATTCTTCTCCACCGCGTCGTCAATAAAGACAACATCATAGCCATCGGCCAGGTCTCGTGTATGCAGATCGGTTACCCTCTTTATCTGCGCCCTTAATTGATCGATTATCGATTCCGGCAAAGGCGCGGTCCGGTCCTTCTTCCCCTTACCGTGGATGGTTAGGATTCCCGCGTCAAAATTAAAATCTCGCACCCTGAGTTGCAGGCACTCGAACAACCGCAGGCCGCAGCCGAACAGCAATTTCACGATGAGGCTATAGGGATGATAGAGGTACTGAATTATCGAGTCGACCTCCTCACGGGATAGCACCACCGGTATATAGAGTGATTTTTTCGCGCGGGGCACATCGCGCAGTTCGCCGAAATCTCTTTTCAACGCATGACGGAACAGGAACAGCAATGAATTAAAGGCCTGGTTTTGCGTAGATGCCGCCACATGGCATTTTACTGCAAGCCAGGTCAGGTATTCCTTTACATCGGCAGTTGTTAATTCCACCGGCGGTTTATTTCTCAGGAAATTCTGGAATTGCCTGGACCAATGGGCATAAGTTCTCAGTGTTTTTCTGGAATAGTGCCTGACCTTGATCTCATCGGCGAGTCTGCCGATAACCTGATCCCATTCCGGAGAATCAGATTTTTCCTGATAACCGGTCTCGGAATATTGAGGGAGTCTACGGGGAATTTGTTTAATTATAATCTGCTTGGCATCAATAGATTGATGTTGTGCCGCGGCGACAACTGCACTGGTAGCAACATGTTGCTCCATTGGCAAGCGTTGCATTTCAAAGAACAGTGCAATGGCGTGTGCTGCCTGCTGGCATTTTAAAGTTGTTTGATTTTTTTAGTTCCTATAGGTGTCAGGTCTACACATTGACAGTTCACTACCTTTTGTTATGCTGAGGTAAGGCAACAGACCAAAGCGTCAAAGGAGGCCGGAAATGGGGAGGCCGTTAAGGATAGAATATCCTGGGGCATTTTATCACGTAACGTCGCGAGGGAATGAGCAGAAGGACGTATTCAAAAGCCAGATAGACCGGGAAAAGTATCTGGAGTATCTCGAATCGGCGACAGAGCGATACGGGGCAATGATCCATGCCTATTGCCTGATGAGCAACCATTATCACCTGTTGCTTGAGACCCCTGGAGGCAATCTGTCGCAGATCATGCTTCACATAAACGGCGTTTACACCAACTATTTCAATGCGAAAAGGAAGCGTTCGGGGCATCTTTTCCAAGGTAGGTACAAGGCGATACTTGTTGAAGCCGATGATTATGCGACAGAGTTATCAAGATACATACACTTAAATCCGGTGCGAGTGGGAATGGTTTCAACCCCTGAAGAGTATCGGTGGTCAAGCTTCCGATCATACATCGGACAATGTCGGCCACCGGAATGGTTCAAGACGGGATTCATTCTCGGCTATTTCGGAAAGGATGGCAAAGAAGCCGAAAACAAATATCATAGCTTTGTGAACGATCTCCTTAAACAGGATTATTCGAGTCCGCTGGGACGATCCGTCGCCGCCGCTATTCTGGGCAGCGAGGAATTTATAGCAGCAATCAAGGGGAAATATCTCCGAGAAAAGGAAACTGACCGGAATCTGCCTGAATTGAGAAAAATCACCAGGCGTTTATCGCTGGATGAAATCATACAAGCGGGTAGAAGCCATCTCGGTGAAGAGCGTAAAGCGGACAAGGCGATCATCTACCTGTGCCACAAATACAGCGGAACACGATTAAAAGAGATCGGTGAGAGATTTGGCGTAGGCGAGTCGGCGGTATCACAGATCAGCAAACGGTTTGGCCAGAAGATTGATGAAGATGAGGAAATAAAGAGAATAATCCAGAGACTAATGGTGCGGTTGAGAATTGTCAATGTGTAGACCTGACACCAGTGTTTTCTCTACATTTGATTTTCAGAGAACATGTGCTGATTTCATTCAGCTTTCCGGCAACTATCAAAGTAATTTTGCCACTTATCAACAGATAACTTCGGAAGATGGGTTAGTAATGAGAATCTCCTTAATATCAATATTATGTTAAGCTTGACTTTTTAATTGTTTTCAATAATATTAAAACAATGTCACATTTTAAGAATACTAGTTCCATGGCAGGCGCACGTTCGGCAGAACAAGGGTCTTATGAAGCATAACGCCAAAGGAGGAGAAAAATGAGCGTAGATACCAGCAGTATCGTTGTCAGGCCCGAACAACATGAAATGGTTTTGATCCAGAATCATATTGAAGAGACCTACTCTTTGGACAAGATACCGGCGCCCACATCCTCACTGGTTTTAGACGGTAAGCAGGAAATCCTGCATGAAATGAACCTCGATACCGTCCTTGACAACCTCGAATTGGTAGGGGGGCTCCTGTACGTGGCCTATAACGGGGTCGCCGGAGCCAAGGGAGGCCAATTGCAGGCGAAATGTTCCGGCCTGCAGAAATCGCTGGCCGATCTCTGCATAGATTGCGTGTTGACAATGCAGACCTTTCAGTCTGAAACCGCCGACGTCCTGGGCTACCTGGTAGATACTTTCGACTGGCTGCTTCAGGGAGAAGAAAAACTGGCGATAAAACAGCTTGGCCGTTGCGAGCAGTGTGCCGACAATATGGCCACGGCCTCGGAAAAGCTGGCGGCAAGGTTCGATGCGTATTCCAAAGATGCGGAGCAGGTGCTTGAAGACACCCAAGTCGAGCAAGGCGCGCAGTATGAAAAGAAACAGGAAATGGAAAGGAAACTGAGGGAGATAGAAGCGGATAAAAAGAAGACCGAATCGCTGCAAAAGGAAATCGCCGCCTCCGCGCAACAGATGCAGGAGCTTTACAACGAGGCGAAAGCCAGGGAGGAAACCGAATCGGAACGGGCTTTTGCTCTCGGCATCGTTTCGGCGATTACTTCGGCCATCGGTGCGGGAGTCGCCGCTTTCGCCGCCTCGCAGAATCCTTTGTCCAAGACAGGGATCCCCAATGTCGAAAACCAGGAAAACGAGAAAGCGTTAAAGGAGGCTAAAAAGAAGCAGAAAGAAGCTGACGATGCGGATGATGAAGCCGCCGAGGCCGAGAAAAAAGCCAAGGAAAAAGAGAAAGAAGCGGAGGAAGCCGAAGAAGAGGCCACCAAGGCGGGACAGGAAGCCGAAGAGAAAAAGAAGGCCGCGGAAGAGAAGCCGGAAGACG
>DASRZQ010000083.1:0-7173 GCA_035686205.1 Geobacteraceae bacterium | reverse complement strand
TCCCGTGTCCCAAATAAAATTTCAATAAATCTCCGGAACGAACTTGAGCGGATGCCCGGGCTCCCTGTAATCGCCGGGTTTCTGCCGCTTCGGCAGCGTCACCTTTTCGCGCGGTATTTCCTTGTAGGGAATCCTGCCGAGAAGGTGGGAAATGATGTTCAGCCGGGCGCGTTTCTTGTCGTCGGACCTGGCCACGAACCACGGCGCCCAGTCAGTGTCGGTCACCGCGAACATTTCGTCGCGGGCCCGCGAGTAATCGTACCAGCGGCTGTACGACTCCAGGTCCATGGGCGAAAGCTTCCAGATCTTGCGTCCGTCATCGATGCGCGCATCGAGCCTGCGTGACTGCTCCTCCTGGCTGACCTCCAGCCAGTACTTGACCAGTATGATGCCGGACTCGATCATCATCTTCTCGAAAAGCGGCACGACCTCCAGGAATTTTTTCGCCTGCTCCTCGGTACAGAAGCCCATCACCCGCTCGACCCCCGCCCGGTTGTACCAGCTGCGGTCGAATATGACTACCTCGCCGGCAGCGGGCAGAAACGGCAGGTAACGCTGGGCGTACATCTGGGTCTTTTCCCGTTCCGTGGGGGCGGTCAGGGCGACTACGTGAAAAACCCGCGGGCTCACCCGCTCGGTGATCGCCTTGATCACCCCGCCTTTGCCCGCGCCGTCGCGCCCTTCGAAAACCACGCAGACCTTGAGCCCCTTGTGCTTGACCCACTCCTGGAGCTTGACCAGTTCCACGTGCAGCTTGGCGAGTTCCTGTTCAAAATCCTTGTTCTTCATCTTTTCCGATTGTTTTTCGCTGTTTCTCTTTTTGGACTTTTTGGCTGCGGCCATTTTTCGGCTCCTTTGGAAGCGGTCACACACGGGCTTCCCGGCGGACGGTCTCGTATTAAACAAGACAATCCGAAATTCATGCCAATATACGACTGACGAAAAACGACTGAATATCACGTGTAATTACAGTGGATTAACCGCGTGGGAGATAAAAAAAATGGGTTGGAGCAACGGGAGTCCGGGCGACAAATCGTCTTCAGGATGATATGTCGACCCCGGCAGAAGTTGGTTATTGCGTTCCTGAAAAAGATAGCTGCCACATTGAGCACAAAGGCACAGAGCGTTTTCAATTTTCCGCTTGTCAGACCAATAAGGCAATCAGGGCCGAAACACCTTAACAGCAAATCTCCAACGAGTTGCCGCCCTATTACCTACGTGTTCTCTGTGATCAATGTTGCCGATAAACCATTCCGGAAAATTACTTTCGCCAGTCGAACGGAACGCCTGCCTTGGAAGCCTCGATGTCAAGCTTTTCCAGCTGGTCATTAAGCTCCCGTATCCTCGCCTCATCCTTTTCGACTTCGGCAAGCTGGTCATAATATGTCTGCCGGTTGCGGGGAAAGGTGTATATCGTCAAAGTGCGACGCGCCTGTTCGAGTGCATCCCTTTTCGCCGGAAGCGCGTCCTCGATATTTTTCCGCTCCTCCCGCAGCGAGCCGAACGCGGAACGCCACCAGTCCTCGTTTTGCCCTCCATACAATGGCCCTGCCCCACCCTGCCCCGCCGCCGCCCTGGCCGGCGCGGTACCGGCTTCGACGGCCTCCACGTTTATTGATGGGCGCTTCTTGACCCTTTTCAGGTATTTCGCGGGAATATTCGCGGGATTGTCGGTAAAATTCATGACTCCGCTGTCGTCTTTCCATTCATACAGTTCAGCAAGGGCCGGAACGGAAATCAGCAAACCCGCGATTAAAACAAACTGGATTGATTTCATGACAACCTCCGGGCAAGACAAAATTCTGTAATTAAATTTTAAAGCAAAATTTCTAAGCTTCAACTTGTGCTGCTTTTCCGCCAGGTACATCTGTTCATCTGATTGGAATCAATTTCCCGCTTCCATCAAAAACGCCCTCCCCTTCAGCGGTGTATAGACTGGGGAAGGTCGGGGTGGGGATTGATATCTCGGCATAAAAGCATCCCATCCCCCTCCTAGCCTCCCCCTTGAAGGGGGAGGAATATTTGTTGCGGGAGATTAGTATTACTCAGATATTTTCATAAACCCGTTGACGTATCAACAGGCCGCCGGAAATGTCGTCATTTCGAACGGAGAGAGAAATCTTGAAGGTTTCGCTGTATCCAATGAAGATATCTCTCCCTTTGGTCGAGTTGACACCATCCTGAATCCATGAATTTCTTCGCATGTGCAACCGCCGCTGTAAGGTTTGACCCTCCAATCATCCCCCAGTTATCGGGTATTTACATGGATAAAATCTCGTCCTCGCCTGAAGACGATATATCGCCTTCAGTACGAAATATCGCCTCACCGTCGGGTCAACCCTGCCCGCCCCGCCCGGTCACCGGCCGTCCATTGCCAGTCATTACGGCATTTTAGAGTGTTCATGTTACTGCTTCGTGCGTTGGCACAAATCTGGGATTATCAAGACATGGACAATACCGTACTTGTTTGCCTGTAACGCGACCGGGACGGGCTTGCACAACCTTTCCGGCGCCACGGTTTTCAAAGGAGAAGAATATGCCAAAACGGATCCGCTGTTTCGCGATACATATCCTTTTCGGAATTGCACTCGCGGCTTTCCTGAACCCATGTACGACGTTTGCCGCCAGCAAGGCCGAAATCGACCGGGACGTCGATTTCGCCTTGGGCAAGCTCTTCGATACCAGTCCCAAGGCAAAGATGCTTGCGGGGATGGCAAAGGGGATACTTGTATTCCCGAGCATAGTCAAGGCAGGCTTCATATTGGGAGCACAGTACGGGGACGGGGCGCTTCGCGTAAAAAACGTCTCGACCGGCTATTACAGGACCATATCGGCATCATACGGCCTCCAGGCGGGTGTCCAGGTTTACGGCTATGCGCTGTTCATCATGACGTACGATGCCATGCAGTATCTCAACAAAACAGGGGGATGGGAAATCGGGGTCGGCCCAAGTGTCGTTGTAGTGGACAAGGGTGTCGCGAGGTCTCTCACGACGACCACCGCCAAATCCGACATGTATGCGTTTTTCTTCGACCAGAAAGGCTTGATGGCGGGACTGGGGCTGCAGGGGACGAAAATTACCAAAATACACCCGAAGTAGGGGCGGGTTTGAAACCCGCCCTCAGGTTTGAAATCCGCCCTCGCCATCCGATTTAATGGCAACATCACCCCCGACACCAACTTTCCCACGTCCGGGGAAGGAGGATTATAGAACGCCTGTTTATGTAAGTTAACATTAGTTCTGCTTAGTCAGATGGACTTTGGCTGCGGCTTTTGCTCACGCCATCCCCCTCCCGGCCTCCCCCTTGAAAGGGGAGGAGTCTGAAATTCCCTCCCTTTCAAGGGGAAGAAGTCAGAAATTCCCTCCCCTTCAAGGGGAGGGTTAGGGTGGGGATGGGGTTAAGACGATAATGTGACTAAATAGAATCAGCAAACGGCATCGAAAGGAGTCCGCCATGTTAGCAGGCAAGGAATTTAAACGGAAAGCGCGGCAACCGGCTGGCATATTTGCCGTCGCGACTGTCGCGATGGCCATTGCGGCGTCGCAGGCACTCGCCCAGCAGGAGCCGATCGTTTTCCCGGCACAGGGCCAGAGCGCCGACAAGATGGAACAGGACAAGTATTCCTGCTACCAGTGGGCCAAAGGACAGACCGGTTTTGACCCGATGCAGGTCCCGACCGCCACATCGCCGCCCCCGCAGCAGAAAGGCGGAGCACTGAGAGGCGCGGCGGGAGGCGCCGCCATGGGCGCCGCCGTCGGGGCTATTGCCGGTGACGCCGGCAAGGGCGCGGCCATCGGCGCCGCATCAGGGGGGATCATCGGCGGAGCCCGCCGGAGGCAGAGCCAAAAGTCCCAGGAGCAATGGGCGCAGCAGCAGTCGTCAAATTACGAACAGAGACGCAGCCAATACAACAGGGCCTGGGGCGCCTGCATGGAAGGCAAAGGCTACACGGTCAAATAACCTTACGGACAGCTGTCGGGAAGTCATACGGCAAGGGAGGAAAAGATAATGTTCAAATATTCAGCCCTGATTTTTTTGTTAGGCATCATCATCGGCGCGGGCCGGGCCTCAGCGGCGGACATCGATACCCGGACCTGTTCGCTGACGCAGGCATACCAGTGCACAAGTGAAGACGGGTGCGAGGAATCGTCCATCGGGGATGTGGCGCTACCACGGTTCATAAAGATCGACCTGAAAGCAAAGGTCATAAAGTCTCTCGACAAGAATATCGCAAGGGAGACACGCTTCCGGGAAATCGACCGCGTCCAGGGAATGATCGTCCTGCACGGGACTGAACAGCGCGGCTGGAGCATGGCGCTGGGCGAGGATTCGGGAACGCTGACCTTGACGGCTTCCGGCGATGACGAGAGCTTTGTCATTTTCGGTTCGTGCATAAGCCCCTGATGTCCCTTCGGCGGTATTCGCCGGAAAGGAGGGGCATCCCGGCAACCCGGATTTTATCCTCTTGTTCACTTCACGCGAGGAGGATCGTTATGGAATGCGGTATAAACACCTGTTTCCCGACAATTTGCAGGATCATATCGGCCGTCGCCCTTCCCCTGCTCATCTTTCCCGTAACCGGCTGCAAGAAACCCGAAGCCACCCGCCCCGGCCCGCCGCTGGTTGAAGTCACGGAGGTCATCCAGCGGGATGTTCCCGTCCAGATGGAATGGGTGGCCTCCACGGACGGGTCGGTCAACGCCGTCATAAGACCCCAGGTTACCGGCTATCTCATCAGCCAGGACTACAAGGAAGGCGATGTCGTCAGGAAAGGCCAGGTCCTTTTCCGGATAGATCCGCGTGTATTCCAGGCCGCCCTCGACCAGGCGAAAGGGCAACTCGCCCAGCAGGAGGCGCGCTGGATCACCGCCAAGCTCAATCTCCGGCGGGTCAAGCCCCTCGCGGCGCAGAACGCCGTCAGCCAGAAGGACCTTGACGACGCCACCGGAGCGGAACAGTCCACCCACGCGTCGGTAATAGCCGCCCAGGCCACGGTGGAAAAGGCCAGGCTCGATCTCGGGTTCACCAAGGTGACCTCCCTCATCACCGGGGTGGCGGGTATCGCCAAGGCCAACATCGGCGACCTGGTCGGTCCGGGCCAGATCGGTCAACTGACCACGGTCTCGACCGTGGACCCAATAAAGGTCTACGTGCCGATAAGCGAACAGCAGTACATGAAATTCGCGGAAAGACGGGCAACAGATGAAAAGACCTCGCTCAAGTTGATCCTTGCCGACGGCAGCATCTTTCCCCACAAGGGGGAATTCTATTTCGCGGACCGCCAGGTCGATCCGATGACCGGAACAATCACCATTGCCACCCTCTTCCCCAATCCCGGGAATCTGCTGCGTCCGGGACAATTTGCAAAGGTAAGGGCCATGATCGGCGTCGAGCGGAACGCCCTGCTGGTCCCACAGCGCGCGATCGCGGAAATGCAGGGTAAACTCCTGGTCGCGGTGGTCGGCCCGGACAACAGGGTCACCATACGGCCGGTGGAAACGGGCCAGCGCGTCGACACCCTGCAGGTCGTCAGTAAGGGGCTGCGACCCGGAGAAAAGATCGTCGCTGAAGGTATCCAGAAGGTGAAAGAGGGGATGCCCGTCATCCCCAAACCCTTTGTTCCCCAAAGCCGGGCCGGAGAGAAGCCGGCCGGCGAAAAGGCGGCAGCGCCTTCCGGTCCCGCGCCTGCCGGGAAGAGGTAGGTCACCATGTGCAGATTTTTTATCAATCGTCCCATCGTGGCCATGGTGATCGCAATCCTCATGGTCATCATCGGCATCGTCGCCGCGGCAAGGCTTCCCATTGCCCAGTTCCCGAATATCGTCCCTCCGGCGATCCAGGTAAATGCCACCTACACGGGAGCCGATGCCCTCACCGTCGAGCAGTCGGTGGCAACCCCCATCGAGCAGCAGATGTCCGGGGTTGATTACCTGGACTACATGTACTCCATCAACACCAACAGCGGGATCATGACCCTTTATAACTATTTCGAGGTGGGCACCGACGCCAACACCGACCAGATCCTCTCCCAGATGCGGCAGAACCAGGCCCAGTCCCAGCTTCCTACGGACGTCATCAACTACGGGATAACGGTACAGAAATCCACCTCTTCGCCCTTTCTCATGTTCGCCCTTTACTCTCCCAAGAACACTTACGATAACGTGTTCCTGGCGAACTACTGCTACATAAACATCAACGACCAGATGACCCGGGTCAAGGGGATCGCCAGCGTCTCGATCTTCGGCGCGGGGCAGTATGCCATGCGGCTCTGGGTCAACCCGGACCAGCTGGCCAAGCTCAACATCACCATCCCGGAGATCATGAACGCGGTCAAGGCCCAGAACACCGTTAACCCGTCGGGCCAGGTCGGCTCGCAGCCGGTGCCGAAGGGCCAGGAATTCCAATACACCGTCCGGTCGCAGGGACGGCTCCAGACCGACCAGCAGTTCGGCGACATCGTGCTCCGCGCCAACCCCGACGGCTCCATCGTCCGGGTGAAGGATGTGGCCCGCATCGAACTGGGGGCACAGAACTACAACCTGGAAGGCAGGCTGAACGGCAGGCCGTGCGCCCTTATCGCCCTGTACCAGATGCCGGGAACCAATGCCCTCGATGCCGCTAACGGATGCAAGAAGCTGATGGTGGAACTGAAGAAGAGGTTCCCGCCGGACCTGGACTATGTCACGGCGCTGGACACAACTCTGGCTGTTACCGAAGGGATGAAGGAGATCAAGCAGACCTTCTTCGAAGCCCTCTTCCTCGTGGTCCTGGTTGTCTTCATCTTCCTCCAAGGCTGGCGGGCCACGCTGATACCGCTCCTGGCGGTGCCGGTGTCGCTGGTGGGGACCTTCGCCGTCTTCCCGTTGCTCGGCTTCTCCATCAATACCCTCTCCCTCTTCGGCCTTGTCCTGGCCATCGGCCTCGTGGTGGACGACGCGATTGTCGTGGTGGAGGCCGTGGAGCATCATATCGAGCAGGGGATGTCTCCCAAGGATGCGGCGCTCAAGGCCATGGAGGAGGTTTCCGGCCCGGTCATCGCCATCGCCATCATCCTGGCGGCGGTCTTTGTCCCGACCGCCTTCATTCCCGGGATAACCGGCCAGCTCTACCAGCAGTTCGCGGTGACCATCGCCGTCTCGGTCATCTTCTCCGCCTTCAACGCCCTCTCCCT
>DASRZQ010000082.1:0-5206 GCA_035686205.1 Geobacteraceae bacterium | reverse complement strand
CATAATCCAAATGCCTCAACAAATCCGTCCGTCCCCGCAGTTCCTTCACATCCCGCATGCCGAATCGGCTCAGGATGTCCACCAGTTGCTCCCGCCAGGCATGGAGCATGTTAACCAGCCGCTGCGTGCCCCAGTCGATGGTCATCTTGGCGACCATCTCCGGGTCGGTGGTGGCGATGCCCCTGGCGCACCCCTTTCCGCTTTCGCACCGTGCGCAGCGGACGCAGCCGAGGGCAACCATCTCCGACGTGCCGATCACCACCCCGTCGGCGCCCAGAGCAATTGCCTTGGCCATGTCGTAAGCGGTCCTGATGCCGCCGCTGGCGATCAGGGTCACCTCGTCGCGGATGCCTTCCTCTTCCAGGAAGCGCGCGACCTTGGGAATGGCGTATTCTATCGGCATGGCGATATTTTTCTTGGCGATGTCCGGCGCCGCCCCGGTGCCGCCGTAGCTGCCGTCCAGATGAATGATGTTCGCTCCGGCATAGTACGAGCCGACGGCGACCATGTCCACGTCCACCGGAGTGGAAACCTTGACGGAAACCAATGCCCTCGGGTTGACATGCTTGATCCAGTCCACGTGCTTTTTGTGGTCTTCCACCGAATAGACACTGTGAAACGGGAACGGCGAGAAGAGCGGCGTGCCGGGAACTGCCTCGCGCATGGCGGCCACGGCAGGGGTGTTCTTGTCGCCGAGCAGGTGCCCGCCCAGGCCAGGTTTTGCCCCTTGGGCATACTTGAATTCGACGATGGGCGCGAACCTGATGGTCTCCTCCCGCACCCCGAACAGGCCGGTCGCCACCTGGGTGATCATATAGTCCCTGTATGGGTAGATTCGCTGGATGTAGCCCCCTTCGCCGGTGCAGCTGAAGGTGTTCCATGCCATGGCGGCCCTGACCTTGGCCAGAATCGTGTGCGGGCTGACGGATCCGAACGACATGCCGCCGCCGTAAACCGGGATGTCGATGCTGATCCGCGGCCGGCCGTCATCCCTGCGGTTCAGCGGTATGGCGGTGGATATATCCGCCGGGTCGGTGCGGTATCCGTTCTCCGGGAAGCGGAAGCGGATCCTGTCGAACCCGCCGCCGGAGGCGCCATGCCGGTATTCCAGTTCCCCATCGGGGGTCGAGCCCGTTTCGGCCATGTGCCAGGTGGAAAGGATCAGGTCGGCGGTCCAGCGGAAATCGCCGATCGCCTCGTATAGCGGCAGAATTTCTACCCTCAGCGCCTTTTGCGGGCAGCGGTCCACGCAGAAAGTCCCGTTTTCCCTGCACAGCTGCGCGGTGCACAGGTGTTCGAGCGGCCGGACGAAGTCCGCATATCCCTCCGGGTGCACGTGGACGCCACGGGTGCATACCTTTATGCACGTCCCGCACCTGGCGCACTTTTCATTGCGCCAGACCCGGTACTTGCCCAGCGTGTACCGAAAACGGTCCGGGGCCGGCCTCACCGTCCGTTCCGGCGGGAAGGAGAGGCCGAGGTGTTCAAGTTTGGCGGTTTGTCTTATTTCCGTTTGAGCCGGCATAATCGAAACCTCAAAGGTAAACTTGAAAAACAAGTAAATTAGCCACGAATGTCACGAATTAGCACGAATAAATGCGACGTGCAAATCGGCAATGAGCCGTCGATTTTCCTGGACATTTCTGACCTAAAGCATTCGTTAATCTCGTGATATTTCATCGTAAAAATTCAGTTTTTAAAACATTCGTGTTCATTCGTGTCATTCGTGGCTAACTGCCTTTATTGTATTCATCTTATTACAACGCCTTCCTCTCCCCGAATATCGGCCCGAAGCACTCCCGCTCCAGGTCATCGAAGAACATCGCCCTCCCCACCTCGCCGCGAAGCCGCCGCACCTCGCGGATCCCCATGGCGCCCATCATCTCCAGCATCTGGTTGTGCCATGCTCCCATAAGGTTGACGATGCGCTGCACGGCGTAATCGAGGTCGACTTTGCTCATCTCCACGGGGCAGGCAGGTCCCCTTGAGCACTTCCCGCAGAGACGGCATTCCAGGGCGATCATCAACGGGATATCGACCGTGACCATGTCGGCGCCGCAGATGATGGTCTTGATCACATGCTCCGCCATGTATATTCCACCCCCGGCTATCAGGGTTATCGAATCCCGGTCCCCCCGGCGGACGAATTCCAGGTGAAGTTCGCGCACGGCATCGGAAATGTGCCGGCCGCCTGCCCCGCCATCCACGAAACCGCGTCTGTCGGCCCATACGTGAAGCGCATCGACCCCCATATCCGCCAGCTCGAGAGCGCGCGCAACGTAGTCCGATCCCAGCGGCAGCTTGACGATTGCGACGAGTCCGGGGTTCGCGGATTTGGCGGCATTGATCTGTTCGAGAACATCGGCCTCATCGTACCATTCCGCCAGACGGGCACGACGAAGCGGCACCCCGCGGGTCACCACGGCGGGATGAGCGGCAAGCTGCGGATCACCGGTCATTACGAACGTTCCCAACTTCCCGGCCGCGTCCGCGACAGCCCTGAAGGCATTCCGGGCGGGATAATGCCATGGGGCGGTGTTGAAGACGATCGGCAGCGGTACTTCGACCTGCGGCGGGAACTCCGTTGCCAGTGATCCATCCGGATTGAATTCGAGGCGGAGGGGTTTCCGGCCGATGTCTACCGAGGTACTGATGTATTCCCTGCCGTGGATGCCGTCGCGGGTGGGCCGGACTATCTCGGACATGTCGGTGATGATCGAATCGAAGCCCGGTCCGCGGAATGGTCCGCCGTATCCGGCCCCGGAGACCGGGATGCGACCGGTTTCAGCCTGGTACCAGGTGCTGGAAACGATGTCCGGCGTCCGGACATCGTCGCCCATGGACAGGTATTCGGGATTCACCTGCTTTGTGAGGAGCCCCTTGGTGCAGCTCTGGACGCAGCAGAGGCATCCCCTGCACTCGTACAGGTAGTCCACGTAGTCTTTAGCCGGGTTGTAAAGCCGGTCGCGCTCATGGCTGTAAACATCGTAGGCGCACTCGCGCTTCACGCAGTTGTGGCAGGCTGAGCAGTCCTCGCGCCAGTCGACGATGCAGTATTTGCCGATCAGCTTCCGTTTCGGCGGCGCCGGGACAACCGTTATATGGTATTTCGCCGGCATGGCTCAACTCCTGGACAGACCGCCTGCCTTCAGGATATCGGCGGCGGTCCCGTAATCGGCTCCCGTGATGAGATTAACCCCGCGCACTCCCTTTGTCGAACGCAGGCGGGCAATTGTTTCAACCGCAATCTGAATTCCCGCCGTCCGCTGATCGGAAGAAATGCTCAGCTTCTCCGTAATTTCAGGAGGAATGGGTAAATGACGGTATTTTTCCGTCAGTGCGGAAGCTTCTTCCGCGGAAGTCAACGGCATTACCGATGCGATAATGCATGTTTTCCCGTCGATTTCCCGGCCGCGGACACGGTCCATCCAGATTTCGAAACGTTCGATGTCGAACACTGGCTGCGACACGACGTAATCCGCGCCTGCCGCCACCGCCTTTTCCAGCGTCGTGAGATGCAGGTCCGAAGGTTCGGCAAAAGGATTCGCATCCGTGCCCAGGGTCAGATCGACCTGCCAGTTGATTTCCTTTCCGTCGGCAAGCCTGCCCTCTTTTCTCAGATCGTTCGCGATCCGCAGCAGCTGAACGGGGTCGATATCGTACACTCCCCTGGCCGAAGCGGAGCCCGTCACGGCCTGATGCCTTCCCGACAGGCAAAGGATATTGTTGATTCCCAGCGAAGCGGCTCCGAGCAGTGTGGATTGCAGCGATATCCGGTTCATGTCCCGTGTCAGGAGAGGCAGGACGGGCTCCGCCCCGGCGGATGCAAGGAGTGTGCATGCCGCCAGGCCGGAGAGCCTTATACCGTCTACGCCTTCGGCGGGGCAGACCCCGTGGACAAGACCTCCGACCGCCGTCGCGCATGACCTGAGTTCACCGATATCCGTGCCAAGAGGCGGAAGGCATTCAACCGTTACAATGAACTGACCATTGCCTATTGCCTTTGCAAGCCGCTTTTCACTCATTGTTGTGCAACCTCCTTCGCGGGTACCGTAAGTGCGGCGGCAAAACGGCCGGCGTCCGCGATGGAATTCCGGATGGCGCTGTCATCGGAGTTGTCCGGAACGAAGACCTTCACGCTGTCGGGGTCCAAACCCGATTCCGCCAGAAATTCGCGGACAAGCCCGATCCTGTGAATCGCCCGCAGATTGCCTTCCAGCATCCGGCAGTGCGTGACCGGGCAGGTAATGAGGGCCACGCCGTGCGCGTCCCCCTCGAATGCCTTGAGTATGTAGCGGGGATCAATTCTTCCGCCGCAGGGAACGGGTTCGACGTGAACGCCTTCCATGAGCGAGAGATTCGCCATTGCCGCGGCAAGTCCGGGGTTTGTGATCACATTGCGGCAGAAATAGATGTGTGTATTCCGGTGATGGGCATGTCCTTTCATGAGCATGATTCTCCATTACTCGGAAAGGGCCAATGACGAAAAAAAAATCGGGAAAGAAAAACGTGATAATACTTTAACAGCGGAATAACAATTTACAAGTGCAGGTGTGTAAGGCAATAAAATATGGAAGAACAATTCGGTTCTGGTTTTAATTAAAGCCATGGCCATGTGAATTGTTGATAAAGAACGGAAAAATAACTTCTTGAGTTCAGACTGGCAAAAAATGTGCCGATGAAAACATGATGAAAAAAGAGAAACCGGGATCGGCAATCCCGATGTATCTATCCGAAATAATTGAGTTCAGGATGGAGCAAAATTGCATTGACCGGTTATAATGCCGGGAAAGACAAACTTGTCATAAATTTAGAGTAAATTTTAAAAGAATATATGAGCCATATGTGTACACAGTTTAATCTTTCACTCACTCCTCCGCCTGCCACGCGGCAATTTTTTCAACGCCTTTCCAGGCACCGATTTCCAGAACCCTGTTAACGGGCGAAAAATAAATTTGTTAAGGTTTTATTTGCTTTGTGAATCATGGGTGCCACCCTTTTAATTTTTCCTTTACCGACTACGGTTTCATCGGCTTTTTCCTCGACAGGGCTGACTTCCGGTTAATTTGATCATATCATGCCCCGTTTTACGCTGTAACAAAATCTTAACAATTGTTACACACGGTTGTAAGTTTACTAGGCAATAATGCCCATGTCGAACGGAAAACCGCGTTGAATCGTGAAAATGCCCGCGATATTCGAGGTT
>DASRZQ010000081.1:0-13205 GCA_035686205.1 Geobacteraceae bacterium | reverse complement strand
GAAAACAGAGCTGAAGAAAAGGATCGAACAGCATAGAGCTCCAGGTTTCCTGGGTATTTACGGCCAGACTCACAGCATCTATTTTGACGCCCTGAGCACACGAGGACCACTGGGGCTTGTTTCCCTGCTGCTCCTGATCGCCTTCCCCATGTTTTACGCTTGGAAGAGGCGGGAGCCGGAAAACATGCTTTATCGAAATGTCGTAATCTTTGTCACTATCGGCTTTCTTGTTTCCGGACTGACGGAAACCATTGTTTTGCTGAGACTTGTATTTATGTCATATGTCCTGGTAACCGGACTCGGCCTGGCGGTTTTGTTCAGACCTTGTCAGGGGAAGATCGAACAGCAACCCGCGGAGTGATGCTTGAAAAAAATTTTGATTATAAAACCCGGCGCAATCGGTGACCTGCTGCATCTTACACCGGTAATAAGGGCTCTGCGGAAAAAGTTGCAAGATGTACAGATCTCCGTTTTAGTCGGTAACGAAGCATCGGCATCCCTGTTCAAGGAAAATCCAAATGTAAGTGAAACAATAGTGTTCGACAAAAGGGGAGAGCACCGTACCCTCGGTTCTTTGCTTGCTCTCTGGCGGCGGATAAGAAAAGAACGCTATGATCTGGTCATTAATTTCCAGCGCAGCAACCTGAAGGCATGGTTTTTGGCGACTGCCGCCTTTCCTTGTCGCTTGCTGGTTTATCACAAGGCGAAGGACAGGATAATTCACGCTGTGGTGAACCATCTGGAAACGGTCGCGCCATTGGGGATTTCGCCCACCGACGTTGAACTTGAACTTGAACTGTTCACGTCCGCGGATGACGATACATTCGCAGCGGGGCTTCTTGGCGGTCCGGAATATGCCGGTAAAAAGATCATCTGCCTGAATCCGGGGGCCAGCAACCGTATCAAATGCTGGAGCACCGGTTGTTTTGCCGCTCTTGCCGACCGTCTTATGGACGAACTCGGCGCTGTGGTTCTCATTATCGGCGGCGGCAACGAAAGAGATCTTGCTGAATCAATATCGGCGGGAATGAGAAATTCGGCTCTGGACATGGTGGGGAAGCTGACGCTCACCCAACTGGGGGCAGTGCTGAAAAAGTGCGAAGTTCTTGTAAGCGGCGATACTGGTCCGATGCACCTCGCAACCGCGGTAAAGACGCCTGTCGTGGCCTTGTTCGGCGCCATAAACCCGGACAGAACCGGCCCCGTGGGACAAGGTCACCGTGTGATCCGGCATGATGAAGTCAAATGCGTGCCATGCAATGCAAAGACATGCGTGAACCCCGCTTATCTCGAATGCATGGAAAAAATAACCGTGGACGAGGTTTTTTCCGCTGTTGTCGAATTGATGCGTGATAGAGAATCTGTTCACAAGTGAACTTCTGACATAATAGCAAGGGATCAATTGCGCGAAATCCGCCTGAATTAAGCCACAGGGAGCGATAATCACCATGAGGGTGCTGATAGTAAAACTTTCCGCCTTGGGGGATATCATACATGCCTTACCGGTACTTGACTATCTGCATACCGTACACCCCGGTATCGAAACGGACTGGATAGTTGAAGAAAATTATCGGGATATCCTGGAAGGCAACCCGCTGATCAAGCAACTTCATGTCGCCCGGACAAGAAAGTGGAGGAAAAACCTGTTCGCGGCGACAACAAGGAAAGAAATCGCCGAACTGAAGCTGACGCTGAGGCAGCGGAAATATGATCTCGCCTTCGACATTCAGGGTAACATTAAGAGCGGAATTGTAACCGCGCTCTGCGGCGCGGAAAAACGGTACGGATTTGACAGGCAAGGCGTCAGGGAATTTCCAAACATTCTCTTCACAACGAACCAGGTTCCATTACGCAGGAATGATTTCCATATTACGTCGCGTTCACTCAGGGTGGTAAGTGTTCCATTCGGCAAGGATTATCAGGGCATGAGTTTCAAGACTGAAATCATGACCAGGCGGGAAGATGATGCCGCGGCCGAAGCGTTTCTTGCCACCTTGTCGGACGGCCTGGTTTTCGTTTTTCACCCCGGCACGACCTGGGAAACGAAGCTCTGGCATGAGGCGGGCTGGATCGAACTGGGAAAAAGAATCCTGGAGAAGTATCCGGATGCGACCATCCTGCTTTCGTCGGGCAACGATTCGGAACGGGCCGTTGCGGATCGGATCAGTTCAGGAGTGGGAAAAAGCGCCCGACCTTTGCCGAAACTGCCAATAAAAACATTGGCGGCCTTCCTGAAAAAGGCCGATCTTGTCATAGGCGGTGATACCGGGCCCGTCCACATGGCGGCGGCCGTCGGCACGCCGACGGTTTCGTTTTATCGGGTTACCGATGCAAAACGAAACGGTCCGGCCGGAGACAATCATCTTCATGTCCAGTCACCAATGCATTGCACGGCGTGCCTGCGGAAGGAGTGCGACAAGGATGCCGCATGCCGGGAAAGTATAAAGGCCGAGTATATCATGAAAGGCGTTGAAAAAATTCTGTCCGGCGGCAGATGATTACTCAATTGAGACAAAGAGCGACGCATCCCCCGTCCTGAGATTTGCTAGGGCGGGGTCAAGTCGCTCGTCTGCCCCTGCGACTCAATATACTTTCTAATTACTTCAATTGGCGCACCTCCTGTTGAAATAACGCAGTAGGATGGGTTCCAAAAGAATGGTTTCCAGTAGTATTTGCGCACGTGCCTGGCGAATCTCTTTCTTACCATCTTCGATGTTATCGTCTTCACGTTCCCGACAAAAAGCGACAAGTCCAGGTTTGGTGGTGCCGAAATCAACAGGTGGACATGGTCCGGTTCGCCGTTGAATTCAAGGAGTTCCCCGCTCCAGTTCCTGGTTAGGGTTGCCGTTGTCTCTTGAATAAACGAGAGCATTTCATCTGTTATTACCGGCCGCCGGTATTTCGTCGTAAAGACAATGTGGTAGTGGATGCTGTAGACACAATGCTGCAACCGTTTAAGGCCAGTCTTTGACGGTCTTCCCCTTTTTTTGGGGGGTGTAGTGCTTTGGATCATATAAATTAAATCCTTGCGAAGTAAG
Organism: Geobacteraceae bacterium; assembly: GCA_035686205.1. Taxonomy (GTDB): domain Bacteria; phylum Desulfobacterota; class Desulfuromonadia; order Geobacterales; family Geobacteraceae; genus CAIWTU01. Next base: position 10,167 of record DASRZQ010000081.1, on the reverse strand, counting down.
GCTTTAATTGCTTTTTTTGCAGTTGCATGATATAAAACCATACCATGGACATAGTGAGAACGCAACGATATTCCTTAAAGAACACGTTTCCTGCTGAGATGGAGAAGACCGTCGAAGTCTATCGTCTGGCCGTGGAAGCGCTTTCTAGAGTTGCGTTCACCGAATGGGGATTTCTTTCGCTTCTTGAAACCCAGAACGACAGGCGCCATGGGCTGGAAAAACTTGTCCATTCGACAGGACCAAGGAAGGTCAGGGGTGAAAACAGAATCACCGCCGGCAATAAGGCCAGATACGCCTGCTTTGACTGGCTGTTCGACAACCTCCCGGCGTACTACATGAGGTCGGCGATCGACGACGCCCTTGGTGTTCTTGCAAGCCATGTAACGAGATACCGGAAGTGGAAAAAAGAAAGAGATAGAGTCATCCTCTCAGCCGAGAGTCCATCCATCCTGAAGAGAAAACTCAAGAAGTTCGCGAGACCACCGACTTTCCAGCCAATCACCAGGAAGTGTCCGGTACTGTTCCGCGGCAACGGGAAAAAGGTCAGGAAGGCTGTCGGCAAGAACCGGTTGTTGAAGGAGAGAATCGCCGGAGTTCAGTCGGACCCGGGCGGGACGATCCTGTGGCTGGAGTCAGACCTGGCCGCAATAAAGCTCTTCGATGGCAAATCCTGGAACTGGCGGTGCGTTCGGCTAAAGAAACCGAAGAAGGAAAGATTTAAGACTGAGGACGGCTGGACGGAGATGTCGCCGACTTTGGTCCAGACCGGAGGAACGCACGAGATCCACGTCCCGATGGAGACGAAGGTAGTTCTCAAAGAGGAAGGGGTAACGGACAAAACAGGTTTTGTTCTTGCGGTCGACTTGGGCCTTAACACCAGGGCAACAGCCTCGATAGTGGGTTCGGACGGCGCTATCCACGGCAGGTTCTTCATCGACCTGCCGCAGGAAACAGGCTGCCTGGACCATCTATTGGGGGAGATCGCCCAGAGGTACAGGGCCTCCGGCCAACCGCAGGACGGGCGCAAAACCTGTGTAGCAGAGTGGGATAAGGTTGGGCGGTACTCAGACGAAATTGCCCAGAATGTCTCGGCCCAACTGGTGAAAATCGCCAGGGACAACGGTTGCCAGGTGATTGTCTTCGAGCACCTTGGGAAGCTACAAATCCCGAGGGACTTCTACGGCGCCAGGAGGCTCCGGAAGAAGCTCCACTTCTGGCTGCAAGGGAAGATCCAGAAGCTGACGAAGGAAAAAGGCCATGTCCACGGCATCAGGTTCTCGCGCGTGCTGGCCAGGGAAACCTCAGTCAATGCCTTTGACGGCTCCGGCGGGGTCAAGAGGAATGGCAGTAAGAAGATCGCGAGATTCCAGAATGACATTCAGTACGACGCGGACCTGAACGCCTCCTACAATATCGGCGCCCGGTATTGGATTAGGGAATGGTTCAAAAAATATCCGAAAACAGCAAAAGACCTTGGGGTGGATGCGCATCCCCAGGCTGGAGGTAGTCCTACTTCAAAAGCCGCCGTTCGAAAGACGGAGGTTGCCGGGCAAGGTAAAGCCTGCCCCGCATCAGACACCCCGGACAGGTTGACCGCAGCCGGGGTTCCGGTAGCCAGACATCGGCAGGTGCTCGCTTCGCTAATTAGCCTCGTGAACTGGGTCGGCGGCCAGGCCGCCACGACTGTGCGGGGCCGTATCCATGCGACCACGGAAAGACTTCCCGGCCAGAAGAAATCGGCCGTTAAGGGAAGCCCCGTTCAGAACGCCGCAGGCGTTTGAGCGGGGAGGATGTCACTTTTTCATAACAATGGGAAATAATAGAGTTCAAGACGGTATAAACAGAGTCGGAAAATCAATGATTCCACGGGAGTTGTCATGTCATATCAGAATGTGAAAGTGCCTGCCGGAGGCGCGGCAATTACAGTAGAGGGTGGCGTCCTGAAAGTGCCGGATAATCCCGTAGTTCCCTTTATTGAAGGGGACGGGACCGGGCCCGATATCTGGAAAGCAGCGGTGAGGGTCCTGAATGCGGCCGTTGCGAAGGCATACGGAGACAAGAGAAAGATTCACTGGATGGAAGTGTTCGCGGGAGAGAAGTCATTCAATATGGGCCTAGGCTGGCTGCCGCAGGAAACCCTGGATGCCTTCGGGGAGTTTCTTGTCGGCATAAAAGGTCCGCTTTCAACGCCGGTGGGTGGCGGGATACGTTCATTGAACGTTGCGCTCAGACAGGAACTGGACCTTTATGTCTGTCTTCGCCCGGTCAGGTATATCCAGGGAGTTCCGTCTCCGGTAAAACGGCCCGAATTGGTGGACATGGTGATTTTCCGTGAAAATACCGAAGATATTTATGCCGGCATCGAGTGGCAGGCCGGAAGCGCGGAGGCAAAAAAAGTAATTGATTTTCTAAGGAATGAGATGAAAGTCGGGAAAATCCGCTTCCCGGAAACATCGGCGGTAGGCATCAAACCGATTTCAATGGAAGGTTCCACGAGACTTGTCGAGGCCGCAATCGAATATGCCCTGAACCACGACAGAAAATCGGTGACACTCGTTCATAAAGGGAATATTATGAAATTCACAGAGGGCGGCTTTAAAAGCTGGGGTTACGAGCTTGCGGCGACAAGATATCGGGAAAAGACTGTTTCGCAACGCGAATCCTGGATCATAGGCAACAGGGAAAGAGACCCCGGAATGTCTCATGAGGATAACGCCAGATCAATTGAACCGGGATATGACAATATGACGCCGGCGCAAAAGGAGAGTGTTTTAAAGGAAGTTGAGAGGACTCTGTCCCTGTGGCCGACGCATGGCAACGGCGCGTGGAAAAAAATGCTGTTGATAAAAGATTCCATTGCCGATATAACCTTGCAGCAAACGATTACGCGGGCTGACGAATTTGACGTGATTGCCACGACAAATCTGAACGGTGATTACCTGTCGGATGCCCTTGCCGCGCAGATCGGGGGAATCGGCATTGCCCCCGGTGGAAACATCAATTACAAAACGGGTCATGCCATATTCGAAGCGACGCACGGAACTGCCCCGAAATATGCGAACCTTGACAAGGTGAATCCGGGATCGGTCATTCTGTCAGGTGTGATGATGCTGGAATACCTGGGATGGGATGAAGCGGCCGGATTAATAAACACGTCTCTCGGAAAAACAATAGGCGCCGGAAAGGTTACGTATGACTTCGCAAGATTGATGCATGTCGAAGGAAAGAAGGACGTAACCGAACTCAAATGTTCTGAATTTGCCGATGAGGTAATTCGAGATATGTAAAAAGGCACTTTTGCACAGACATTGTCATTAAATGCAACTGCCAGTCAATTTGTTCTTGTTTCGGGCCGGTCGTTTTTCATACGGCCGCATAATCGGCTTTAAATCCAAATGGGAGTGGAGGAAAGCATGTCCAAAAAGAAAATAGCCCTGATAGGCGGCGGACAGATAGGCGGCGTCATTATGCAGCTTGCGGCTGTGCGTGAACTGGGAGACATAGTCATGTACGACATTGTCGAAGGCGTGCCTCAGGGGAAAGTCCTGGACATGCTGGAGGTGGCTTCCGTGTCCGCGCGTGATTTCAGCCTGCTCGGAACAAACAATTACGAAGAAATCAAGGGTTCCGACCTGGTTATCGTTACCGCCGGACTGGCCCGAAAGCCGGGAATGAGCCGGGATGACCTTATTACCACAAATTCGAAAATCATGCGTTCCGTTGCGACCGCTATTAAGGAGTTCGCGCCTGATGCCTACGTGATCGTCATATCGAATCCGCTTGATGTTATGGTAACCCTGTGCCACAAGGTAACAGGATTCCCAAAAAACCGGGTGATGGGCATGGCCGGAGTTCTCGATTCGGCGCGATTTGCCACATTTGTCGCCATGGAGTTGGGAGTGTCGGCCAGGGACGTCCACGCTCTAGTCATGGGCGGGCACGGGGACGATATGGTGCCGCTCACCAGATTCGCCAATGTGAACGGGATTCCCGTCATGTACCTCCTTGAAAAGAAGCACGGAATAACCCGGGCAAAGGAGGTCATGGCCGACATAGTTAAAAGAACGAGATATGCGGGAGGTGAAATAGTCGGTCTGCTGAAAACCGGTTCCGCCTTTTATTCTCCTGCCACGGCGGCGATGGCAATGGCTGAGGCGATCCTGAAGGACCAGAAAAGAGTATTTCCGGTTTGTGCGCTATTGGAGGGGGAATATGGCGTAAACGGATATTTTGCCGGAGTTCCTTGCGTTATAGGCTCCGGCGGCGTGGAACGGATTATAGAACTGGAACTTGACCCGGAAGAAAAATCAATGTTCGAAGAATCCGTTTCACATGTAAAGACTCTGGTTGATAATTTGCCCCTTTAGCCAGTTCTTTCCTGGCGCATCCGGGGAGTCAGGAATTTGCGGCCTCGGACATAACTGCCGTTTTCAAGCGCAATGAAAGTAGTCCTGGTGTTAAAAAGGAATAAGTATGAACACGGAAAAACGTATTCCAGTCATTGAGATTAATGAAAAGTACTGCAAAGGATGCCATATCTGCGTCGAATTTTGTCCCACCAGGGTTTTTGAAATGAAAGGCTTCACGGCCTCGGTCAAAAATCCGGAAGCGTGTATCGAATGCATGCAGTGCGAACTCAGGTGTCCCGATTTCGCGGTTGCGGTAAATCCCTAATTTCACCGGAGGTATTTGATGGGGAAGATAGCGTTTCTCCAAGGCAACGAAGCCTGTGCATACGGCGCCTTGTATGCCGGCTGCAGGTTCTTTGCCGGTTATCCCATTACTCCGTCGACGGAAGTCGCGGAAGTCATGGCTAAAGAACTCCCGAAGATGGGCGGAAAATTCATCCAGATGGAAGATGAAATCGGGGCTATGGCGGCGGTGATCGGTGCTTCGCTTACCGGTGTAAAATCGCTGACCGCCACTTCGGGGCCGGGCTTTTCGCTGAAGCAGGAAAACCTGGGATATGCGTGTATAACGGAAATTCCATGTGTAATTGTCAACGTGATGCGAGGAGGACCGTCTACCGGCATGCCGACCGGGCCCAGCCAGTCCGATGTCATGCAGGCGAAGTGGGGGACGCATGGAGACCACCCGTCGATCTGCATAGTGCCCGCGTCTGTCCAGGAACTTTTTACGGAAACCGTGAGAGCTTTCAATCTGTCCGAGAAATACCGAACTCCCGTTACGGTGATGCCCGATGAAATAGTGGGCCATATGCGGGAGAGGGTGGAGATTCCCGAACCGGGAGTTATTCCCGTTTTCGACAGGGTTCCGCCCGCCGTCGCACCGGACCAGTACATGCCGTACGATACAAGGTTCGGTAATATCCCTCCCCTGGCGTCTTTCGGTTCCGAGTACAGATTTCACGTCACAGGGCTGAACAAGGCCGAAGACGGGTTTCCGACAACCAGGTCCGATATTGTGCAAAAAGAAGAAGAACGCCAGTTACGCAAAATTGACAACAATATCGACGATATCGTTACCTATGAGGAATATCTGCTCGACGACGCGGAAGTTGCGATTGTGGCATTCGGCTCGACGGCGAGGTCCGCCCGTTTTGCTGTCAGGGAAGCGCGAAAGGCGGGCATACGGGCAGGCCTGTTCAGAATAATCACCTACTGGCCGTTTCCGGAAAAGCAGATTTCGGCGCTCGCCGGAAAAGTGAGAGCAATTATCACTCCCGAGATGAACCTCGGCATGACATATTATGAAGTAAGCCGTTGCGCGGCCGGCAAGGCGCCGGTTCACGGCTTATTCCGGGTTGACGGCGAGCCTATCAACCCCGGACAGATTCATGCCAAGATAAAGGAGGCACTTCGGTAATGTCCTTCGATTATGGAAAATACATCAGACCCGGAAAGCTTCCGCATATCTGGTGCCCCGGATGCGGTCACGGCATAGTCATGAAAGGATTGATAAGGGCGCTCGACAGTCTTGGCGTCGACAAGAACAAGACGGCGATCGTATCAGGCATAGGCTGTGCGTCGAGGCTGCCCGGATACCTCGATTTCTGCACTCTCCACACCACCCACGGCAGGGCGGCGGCTTTTGCCACCGGCATCAAAATGGCAAAGCCGGAGATGAACGTGATATGTGTCGGCGGCGATGGCGACGGAGTCGCCATAGGCGGGAATCATTTCATCCATGCCTGCCGAAGAAACATAGACATTACTTACCTGATTATGAATAACAATATTTACGGGATGACGGGCGGCCAGTTTTCGCCGACCACCCCCACCGGCGCCAAAGCCTCGACAACGCCTTACGGCAATCCTGATCCTCCGTTTGACATCGCAAAGCTTGCCATCGGGGCGGGGGCGACATTCGTGGCTCGCGGCACCGCCTATCACGCCAACCAGATCGACAAGCTTCTCGTTGAGGCGATAAGACACAAGGGATTTTCCGTAGTTGAGATTCTCGACAGCTGCCCGACGACTTACGGACGGCGCAACCGATTCAAGTCCGTGGTGGAAATGATGAATCAACTGAAGGAAATCGCCGTATCGGTCAAGGCTGCCGAACACATGAGCCCGGAGCAGTTGCAGGGTAAGGTTCTCACCGGCGTCCTGTACAGGGAAAACAAGGCTGAATACGTTGATGAGTACCAAAAGGTGATCCGGGCGGCAAGGGAAGACGTTGAATAATACGAAAGGAATTCGACCGATGTCCGACAGATATGAACTGAGGTTTTCGGGGGCCGGCGGACAGGGACTTATACTAGCCGGAATTATCATGGCCGAGGCGGCCGCCATATATGACGGGAAGCAGGCGTTGCAGTCCCAGAGTTATGGACCGGAGGCGCGTGGAGGCGCTTCAAAATCGGAAGTAATAATTTCAGACGAACCGATTGACTACCCGAAAGCCACATCCGTAGACGCGCTTCTGGCCCTGACCCAGGAAGCATGCGACAAATACAGCGGGGACCTCAAGGAGAACGGGCTTCTTCTGCTTGACTCCGACCTGGTTAAAAAAGTTCCGAAAGGGAAATATCACGTTGTAAAATTTCCCATAATAAATACGGCGAAGAATGAAGTCGGCAGGACTATCGTTGCCAATATAGTGGCTCTGGGAGCGATGGTCGCACTCACCGGCATTGTGACGAAAGAAAGCGCAGAAAAAGCGGTGCTTGCAAGGGTGCCGGAAGCATTTGCCGAACTTAACCGTAAGGCTTTTATTGCCGGCTACGACAAGGCCGCTGCTGCAAGACATCTGTGAACATGTACAGGGATTCCCAATAACGAAGGAATCCGTTTTTCAAGAGGAAACACTCGATGCCTTCCGAGCTGTGCGACATGTCCCTGAGGCAAACCCAGGAACTGCTTAGGCTTACGGATTACACTCTGCAGAATATCTGCTGCAGAAGGTATACCAGCGAGGAACTGTACGAGGAAGCCTTGCGCAAGGTGCTCGGGGCAAAGGGGAGACGCGGTCCGCGGTACATATTGCTGGTTTTCAAGGATATGGAAACCGGAATCCACCTGGGCCGGGTTTTCAATATGAAAGAAGGCGAGATGGCGGAGTCCGAAGAGATCACTTTCGATCCCGGTTCCGCATACGCCATCGACATGGCGGGCGCCGAAACGGTCATTTCCAACTGGTGCGATGTCTGCGAGACGGTGGAGGAATATCAGGATAATTTTCATCCGGTCGTAAAGGCTTTTGTCGGCGGCCCGGTCAAGAATTTTGTCTGTAACCGAATAAGCGGTGACCGGCCGGGGATGATCATCGCCTTGAATTATCCCGGAGTTGTGACGGAATACGATGCGGATGTCCTGAGAAGCCTTTCCGTGGTCATCGGTTCCCTGGTTACCATTTCCAATGAAATGCGGGAAACCGAAAAGGCATTCATATATACGATCGAGGCGCTCGCCCGTGCCTGCGAAGCCGCCGAGGAAGAGACCGGGAAACACGTTTTGAGAGTAAACCGTTATGCCGGCGCACTGGCGGCCAATATGGGGCTGCCGGCGGTATTTATCGAAACCATTTCCTATTCGGCTCAGATGCATGACGTGGGCAAGATCAAGATACCGAATTCAATATTGCTGAAAGAAGGGCCTCTTGACCGGGACGAAATGAAAATAATGATGATGCATCCCGCTTACGGAGAAAAGATCCTGGGCGATTCGCCGCGGCTTTCCGTTGCAAGGCAGATTGCCATTTCCCACCATGAGAACTGGGATGGAAGCGGATACCCGAGAGGTCTGAAAGGAGACAAAATCCCGTTGGCGGGCCGCATTGTCAAGCTCGCCGACGTTTATGACGCGTTAAGATCGAAAAGGAGCTATAAACACGCGTGCAGTCATTCGGAAACACTTTCCGTTTTCAGTGAGGGAGATGAAAGAGTGATTCCGGCGCTCCATTTTGATCCTGAAATCCTGAAAACATTTTTCAGGATCGAGCACATCTTCGAAAGTATCTATGAGAGCCTTGGCGGTGTAATGCCCTGAAGGCCATAAGCTTATTCACACCCCGGATGGCCGCGAAATAAAGGCCCGACGGCCTCTATCACTCGAAATATGAAAAATCCCGATTAAGCCCCTTTGCAACGATGATCAATCTCCAAGACAAAATATCGATCGTCCTGGTGGAACCCAAGAGCCCGGGAAATGTCGGCATGGTGTGCCGTGCCATGAAAAACATGGGCATGTCTGATCTGCGCCTTGTCAAAGGTTGCGACAGGGGACATCCGGAGGCTCGCAAGTTTGCCGTTTCGGCCCGCGACCTGCTGGATTCTGCCCGGACGTTCGACTCGCTGGAAGATGCGCTGGCAGACCGTGAACTATCCATTGCCACTACCCGAAGGCATGGGAAATACAGACAGGAGATTTTTACTCCGGGTGAGATCGCGGAGATGATCAGCGGCGAAATGAACGCCAACAGCGCCGCGCTTGTGTTCGGACGTGAAGATAACGGCTTGACGACGGAGGAGTTGCAGCTCTGCCGCTGGCATGCCACCATTCCCGCTTCCGGCGAGTATGGATCGCTGAATCTGGCCCAGGCCGTCCTGGTCTTCAGCTATGAATTATATAAAATAAAGCCTTCCGAGACATCCGGCGTCACCAGGGCTTTTGCTCCGGTTGCCGAAATGGAAGCCCTGTACGAACATATGGAAAAAACGCTTTTGCGGATAGGCTTCCTGGACCGGCAAAATCCCGCCCATCTCATGCGGAGCCTGAGAAGGATTTTTGCCAGGGCAGGCCTGGACAGCCGCGAGGTGGCGATATTGAGGGGAATGATGTCGCAGATAGACTGGGCCTCGGAAAAACCGGCAAAGGCGGAAATATCATGAAGGCAACTTATCTGGGTCTGTTTGCCGGGGCCGTCACAAGTATGGCGGTGATCCCGCAGGTCCTGAAGTCATACAGAACCAAACATGTGCGCGACATATCCATATGGCAGCCGATCCTGCTAGATGCAGGAATGGGTTTGTGGCTTGCCTATGGTATCATTATCGGTGATATCCCGCTTATCCTCGCCAACTCGTTTTCCATTTTATGCAATTCCATACTGATAAGCATGAAAATATTTTACTCCAATAATGACAAACGGAAATTCAATGATTATATTAAAGAAAAATGCCAATAAGGGAGGATACATGAAAGCCGTAATCCGTTTATTAGTTATTGTCATGACATTGTCGATACTGTCCGGTTGCGGATATAATACCATGCAGGCCAACGAGGAATCAGTATTCGCCGCGTGGGGCGATGTGGAGGCGGCTTATCAGCGCCGGGCCGACCTTGTCCCCAACCTTGTGGAAGTAGTGAAGGGATATGCGAAACACGAGGCGGATACATTGAAAGCAGTGACCGAAGCCAGGTCAAAGGTTGGCTCCGTACAGGTGTCGAAAGACATGCTTGCCGACCCCCAGGCGTTTTCAAGGTTCCAGCAGGCGCAGGGACAGCTGTCCGGAGCGCTTTCAAGGCTTATGGTGGTCGTGGAGAAATATCCGGATTTGAAAGCAAACCAGAATTTTCTCGATCTGCAAAACCAGCTCGAAGGGACGGAAAACAGGATAAATGTGGCAAGGGTCAGGTATAACAAGGCCGTGCAGGAATTCAACACCAGCATCAGGATATTCCCGAATTCCCTGACTAATTCCCTGCTGCTGCATTTAAGCCGGAAAGAACCGTTCAAGGCTGAAGAAGGGGCGAAATCGGCTCC
>DASRZQ010000080.1:0-20427 GCA_035686205.1 Geobacteraceae bacterium | reverse complement strand
AATCACGGCGGGCGAGTTCGATCTTTCGTATATCAAATTGAACGGAAACATAGGCTGCATGGTAAACGGCGCGGGCCTGGCCATGGCGACACTGGACATGCTGAAAGAATATGGCGGCGAACCCGCCAATTTCCTCGATGTTGGCGGAGGCGCCAGCAAGGAGAGGGTGGCGGAGGCGTTCAAGATCATTCTCCAGGACCCGGACGTGAAGGGGGTTTTCGTCAATATCTTCGGTGGCATAATGCGCTGTGACATTATAGCCCAGGGGCTGATCGAGGCTGCCACGGAACTGGGGTTCTCCCTGCCGATAGTCGTGCGGATGGACGGCACTCTCGTGGAAGAGGGCAAACGGCTGCTCATGGAGTCGGGTCTCAATCTGCAGTACACCGATTATCTTGGAGACGGCGTGGAAAAGATCGTCAATATGGTGGGTAAAACCAGCGCTTAGCTGCTGTCGCAAGCAAACAGATACGGAGTTACTTGAATAATGTCCATACTTGTCAATAAAGATTCGAAAATAGTCGTTCAGGGGATAACCGGAAGGGCGGGGCTTTTTCACACCAGGCAGTGCATGGAATACGGATCGAAAATTGTCGCGGGCGTGACTCCCGGCAAGGGCGGTTCGACCATCGAAGGGATCCCTGTCTTCGATACCGTCGAAAACGCCGTGAACTCGACGGGCGCGGACGTATCCATGATTTTCGTCCCTTCGTCGGGGGCCGCGGACGCGATTCTTGAATCCCAGGCCGCCGGGGTGGGGCTGGCGGTCTGCATAACCGAGGGGATCCCTGTCAGCGACATGGTGCTGGTGAAGCGCTGCCTGCAATCGGGGAAAACCCTGCTGGTAGGGCCGAACTGTCCGGGGGTGATCACTCCCGGCGAATGCAAGGTCGGGATCATGCCCGGCAGTATTCATAAAAAGGGCAGGGTCGGTGTGGTTTCCCGAAGCGGCACCCTGACTTACGAAGCGGTAAAGCAGCTTACGGATATCGGACTGGGCCAGACAACCTGCGTTGGTATAGGCGGCGACCCGGTCAGCGGCATGAATTTCATCGATGTCCTTGACCTGTTCAACCGGGATCCGGAGACGGAAGGGGTTTTCCTGATCGGCGAAATCGGCGGCGGCGCGGAAGAGGAAGCAGCCCGGTGGATAAAAGACAACATGAAAAAGCCCGTAGCTGCCTTCATTGCGGGACTGACCGCCCCCCCCGGGAAAAGGATGGGGCATGCGGGCGCCATTGTAAGCGGCGGCAAAGGAAGGGCGGAAGATAAAATGAACGTTCTGAAAGAATGCGGAGTATCCGTTTGCAGGATACCTACCGGCATGGGCGAAACAATGCTGGCGGCCCTGAAAGGCTAGAAAAAAGTTGGAAATATCCTGTCTTGGTGTAAAATAACTCTAAAGGAGGGACCGGCTGTATGGGAATTGTAGCTATTGCTGCGTTGGTGATAGCGATTATTTTTGTCGTGCTGGCTTTTTTCCTGATTCCGGTGTTGCTGGAAATAAAGAAAACAGCCGCTACGGTCAGGACGTACATTACCGATGTCGATTCGGAGCTCAAGCCTATACTGAGGGAAATGCGGGAACTTACGATGGACCTGCGGGCATTGGCCGACAGCATCGCGTCCAGAAGCGACGACGTCAGGACTTTCATGACGGCTGTAGGAGAAACAGGGCGCAATGTCAGCAGGATTAATGCGGTAATCGGCGACGTCGCCGACGTTTTTTGCAGGTCGTCCCTGTGGATGACCGGTCTGAAGGCGGCGGGGCGCTATGTAATACACAGAATCGCAAAGAAAGGGAGGTAAAAATTATGGCGGAAGAGGAAAGAGGGGCTTCGGTAGGCACGATATTGTTATCTTTCCTGGCCGGTGCGGCTGTCGGTTCGGGTCTGGCGCTGCTGTTCGCGCCGAAAAGCGGCAGGGAAATGAGAGAGCAGATAAAAGACCTGACCGATGACGCTGTAGGAAAGATCAGGGATTATGCGAAGGACGCCCAGGACAAAATAAAATCCACTTACGAAGACGGCAAGGAACTGGTCAAGGAGAAAAAAACCATTATCAGCTCGGCAATAGAGGCCGGCAAAGAGGCCATGGAGCGTGAGCGCGAAAAATTAAGCGGCGAGCACAAGAGTCGCGAGGAAAACCCGGTGTTGTAATTCCCCGGATCCGGTTCCGATGCAGGAGCATTTAACTGAAAAGCCCACTTATTGTGGGCTTTTCAGCAACTGACGGTTCAATGTGTTTTAATATGAAAAAAGCCCGTGAAAATAATAACGGCTCTTCCGTGCCTTTTTTCAGGAAAGCATGGGAAACCGACCCGGACGGGTATTCCGGTCTTCGCCGGGAGTATGCGAAATCGGTCCGTGTCATATCCGTGATTTTGCGTGACTTCCTGGATGACAGGTGCCTGCTGCGCGCATCGGCGCTGTCATTCAATACCATTCTTTCTCTGGTGCCGTTTTTCGCCATAACATTCGCGATCCTGAAAGGGCTCGGGGTCCACAATTCCCTGGAGCCCCGCATACTGAGCGGGCTTACGGCCGGTTCCCAGGAGATCGCCGGCAGGATAATCCAGTATATAAACAACACGAAAATGGGTTCGGTCGGCGCCGTCGGACTGGTGGCCCTTATCTTCACAGTCGTTACCCTTCTCGGAAATATAGAGGAGGCATTTAACGATATCTGGGGCGTGGCGGAGACCCGGTCCTACAGCCGCAAATTCAGCGATTATATCAGTGTCGTCGTTATCACGCCGATTCTTCTGCTGGCGGCAACAAGCGTAACTACAAGCCTGCAAAGCGAAACATTGGTCCACTGGCTGATTGAAGCAAGGTTTTTTGGCAATTTCATCCTCACTCTCTTCAAGCTTGTTCCTTACATAAGCATCTGGACGGCGCTGGTGTTTCTCTATATTTTCATTCCAAATACAAAGGTAAGTTTCAGGTCGGCGCTCGTTGGCGGCCTGCTGACAGGCGTCACATGGCAGATCGCCCAGTGGGCCTATATTCACTTCCAGATCGGCGTTTCAAAGTACAACGCTATATACGGGACTCTCTCCGCGTTGCCTATTTTCATGGTCTGGATATATACCAGCTGGATTATCGTGCTTTTCGGAGTCGAGGTCGTCTACGCCCACCAGAACAGGAAAACTTTTCTTAACGACATACATAATCCTTCCGTCAATTACGCGTCGCGCGAACTCTCGGCCCTGGTGCTTCTGCTTGCGGTGGCGGATTCCTACAACGAGGATAAAGCCCCCTGGACATGCAACCAACTGGCGGCGGAAACCGGCATCCCGGTAAGGATTGTCAAGGATATTCTGACCCAAATGACCGGCTGCAAATACCTTGTGGCGACGGGAGATGACGAGCCCGCTTATGTTCCGGCCCGCGCCCTCGATAACATGTCTGTGCATGAATTTATCGAAGACATGAGGAATTACGGGGAACCCTGCCGGATAAAGGGGCCGGATAAAATACGCGATGCGGCGCGTGACGCGTTGTCCCGGCTCAAACCGGTCGCGGCTGGAGGCTGTGAAAAAATTACCGTCAAGGAGTTGATCGATAAGTTAAATAATAAATATCTGAATCCGTGACGCCTTCACGCGTTCGTCTGCGCGGAACGCCTCGGTTTCTTGCATTCCCGTGGGATGAGACCTCCCGGCGAAGTTTACCCGGCGCAACAGGCGAGAAAGGGTGTCAGCGGCGTTTAAACCCCGGCATTCCGCTTGCCTCGGCGTTCAGACGTCACGGGTTCAGGAAATAATCAGACGGTCCGGGAAAATAATGAAAAAGCGCGCTGCTGGTTGTCGCGCATATTTCGTCCCTGATTGACAAAAATCGGTTCTTGGAATATAGTGGAGACACTTTCGCAGATGGTCTCCATCCACAATGGCCCCAGGTTACTTTTCTTTTGCTATTGTATTGGTAATTCCGTAATTATTCTCCCGGATTCCTGAAAAAAGCGAAGCAAAATTTCCCAAAATAATAAATAATTCGAAAAATAAAATGCGTGATCTAAAAAACTTGTCTAGAAGGAAAGGGTTTTCCTTCTTTATTTTCCGCGGGCACGGGAAAAAACAACCTGCTAATACGTTTAAATCACTAAAGGAAACCAGGAAAAAGCGCGATAATCTGCGGATTATTCTGCCGCTCATCGCTTTGGCGCTTGCGTCGTATCCCGTGTTTTTTCTGGTTACATCCATAAACACCGGCAAGATGAAGCCGCCGCGGGTTTCGGGCACGGCGCCGGCGAAAGCGGGGAGCTCCGTGCTAGACGCAGGCCAGTCCTTCCAGTTGGCCATTTCATCGCTGCAAAACGCCCGTTACGATGCAAATCATCTGTACGCGCCGACCCGCGACGGCGGCGCGGTTTCATATACCATCGACCCGCAGATACAGGAACGGGTCAAAAAGGTGATGAATGATTTCAAGGTGCCGTACGGGGCATTCGTTGCCATAGAGCCGAAAACCGGGCGAATTCTCGCGCTCGTCGGACATTCCTCGGTTGATCCCGGCTGGGCCGGAAATTCATATTTCAACCTGTATCCCATGGCGTCGCTTTTCAAGCTTGTCACCGCATCGGCCGCGCTGGAGCAGAAAAAGGTCGAACCGGATACGGTCTTTGCCTTTCGCGGCAGTCTCTACTCGGAAAACCCGAAATACTGGAGCGTAAAGCCCGGAAGAGCTTCCCAGCAGATACCCCTTTCCCTTGCCATGGGAAAATCAATAAACCCCGTTTTCGGAAGGCTGGCGGGTGACGTGGTGGGCAAGGATTCGATGATGTCTTACGCTAACAGGTTCGGATTCAACCAGACGCTGTTCCCGGGCATTCCGGTCACGCCGAGCAAAGCCCAGGAGCCCAAGACCGATGACGAACTGAAATTAATGGGAGCGGGACTTGGAAGGGAAGTCAAAATTTCACCCCTGCACGCGGCTACAGTGATCGCGGCCATAGCGAACGGTGGCGTGATGATGGCTCCCTCGCTGGCACAGGAAATAAGGAACGGCGCGGGCAGCGTGATTTATGAACAACACCCGCGTTCCATAAGGCGCCTGGTAACGCCGGAAGTTGCCGGGAAGCTGGCCAGGATGATGTCAACCACGGTCAACAGCGGCACCTCCCGGAAAGCATTCCATGACAGCAGGGGGAGGCCGAAACTGGCGTCAGTCAATATTTGCGCCAAGACCGGTTCCATTAACGGCAAGGAACCAGAGGGCAGATATACCTGGTTTGCGGCTTTCGCCCCCGCCGAAGACCCGAAGATTGCACTTGTGGCCCTTGTAATCAACCAGGACCGGTGGAAAATAAAGGCGTCTTATCTGGGAGAACAGGGGCTGGAAGCATTCTTTAAATGATGCGCGAAATTGGGTATCCTCCGCTGTTCGGAGTGCGGGCAGGTGACGGTGCGGCTTTAGGCCGATAGCTGTTCACGGGGTGAATTTTTTCAGCACCAGGGAACTTTCCGTCCATTCTCCGTAGGAGAATTGGGTTTTCCAATCGCCGAGGGAAATAAGAATTTTTTCCCCGTTCTCCGTTTCGGCACGATCCATGAACGGCGTATGGAAATGGGCGGTTACGACCACGTCGCAGCCGTCCGCGAACTTTTTAGCGGCGAAAGCGCGCAGTATTGCCTCATAGTCCCATTTTCTGTTTCTTTCATGGTGGTTCCTTGAACTGAAGCACGACATGCGGTCCGCGACGAAGGACGTGAGCCGGTAGGGGACAAGGGGAAGCAGGATGCCCGTCAGCGCGTTGTGAAGCAGAAACCTGAGAACCTTGTATCCATAATCATTTTCGATTATTTCGTCGCCGTGGCAGAGATATGCCTTTTTGCCGTTCACAGGCAGGACCCTAGGGGAGCGTTGTATTTCTGCCCGGAGGTTTTTTTCGAAGAATGACCCCATGTGGAAATCGTGGTTGCCTTCAAAATAAACTATTTTCGTGCCGCTTTTCCTTATCTCCAGAAGCATTTCAAGGACGGGGAGATACTGGGTGAACGGAACTTTTTCATAGCCTATCCAGAATTCGAAGAGGTCACCAAGGATAAACAGGGTTTCGGTATTGCCTTTTAGTCCGTCGAGGAACTTCATCAGCGCCTGATAGTTGAAATCCCCGGGCTTTCCAAGGTGGGCATCGGCAATAAAAACCTTTCGCATGGTCGTACTATATATTAAACGGAAGTAAAGGTAAAGGCGGATGTAGCCTCGGTCTACGTTCATTCCCCCCGGATCCCGGACAGGATCATGAGCTTGGGAGCATTGGCAAATGGGCTTTATGAGAGATGTTGAAATTATCTGGGATGATCTCATCGACGCGTTTCAGAATGCGGATATCGAAACCGCTTATTTCCTCGACCGGGAAACGGGGGAGATTTTTTCGGTCCCCATGGATTATGAGGATGACGATTTCTGGGAAGAACTGGAAATGGATGGCGACCGATACCTGAGAGTTCCCGGCTTCGACTACGAACAGGAGCGTCTCCTGCTTACCGAATTTATCAAGGGCGTAACCAGCGAATCGCTGAAAAAACTGTTGGAGAGGTCCTTGGCGGGCAAATATTCTTATGGCAGGCTTGACGAGATTCTTTCGTTTTACCCCGAAGAAATGGAACGACTGGTGGCTCTGAAGGAAGAATTTCTCGCGGAAAGGATACGCAACTGGCTGGAGGTAAATGATATTTTCCTCAATGAAAATTCCATGTGACTGCCATGGACGCCTGAAGCTCCGTTTCAAACCGTCCATGATTGTGCTGTATTTTGCGGTCGGCTTATTTTGCCGGTATTTTGCCTCGGTATTATCTCGTTTTCTGTTTCTTTGACCATTCTTCGAGACCGTCAATTACTGCCGCGAATGTCCTGCCTGATATTTCCGGTAATTCCCCTCCGAAAGATTCACGCGCCAATGCGAATCCGCCGCCGATGCTCTTTTTAATCCCTTCAAGTTTAGTCGGGTCATTTCCCGATATCGTCAAGGCGTATGAAATAATTCTTGACGCCGTACTGTCGGGTCGCCAGTGGCCTTCATTGGCCACCAGGGTCTTCGCGTTTGCAGGGGTGATCCTGTCCATGACGGTTGCTTCAAGTTCCCCGTTGTCAATGCTGCTGGCAGTGTACTGGTCCTGGAGTATCCTGGCGACCAGCCCGCTAAGCACGGGAAAGTCGCTATCCCGGAATTGCCGGATTCTCGTGGGTTTCGAATAAAGCAAACATTCCGGCTGCCGACCGCACAATGAAGCATTGTCGTCCCCTATTTCCGGGGCTGTTACGGGATCATGCCGTTGCATGATTTTTGAGCCGTCAGGTTCCCGGTTTCCGCAGGTCATTTTCATATCGACGGCGGAAGCTGCGCTTGAACCGTTAACTCCTTCAACCATACCCCCCCCAGAAATGAAGAAGCGGACTGCTTGTACTTGATGCTTATGGAACCAACCTTTAAGTCTTAATCGGATCGACTTTGGACAACTTTAGGGAAAATGTGAGAAATTACTCAAAATTGAATTGACAAGCCCGTAAAGCGGCATTGCCTTTGCTGCTTCTTTACAAATGCGGAAAGAATGCGCTATTCTACGCTTCAGATTCATATGAGGTTGCCATGTCCACACGAATTCGCATATTGCCAGAAATCCTGACAAACAAGATAGCCGCCGGTGAAGTGGTGGAGCGTCCGGCATCCGTTGTCAAAGAGTTGGTGGAAAACTCGCTGGATGCCGGTTGCAGCGAAGTAATAGTTGAAATTGAATCGGGAGGCAGGCGTCTTATCAAGGTTGCCGACAACGGCTCGGGCATGTCGCGCGAAGATGCGCTTCTTTCCCTTGAAAGGCATGCAACGAGCAAAATAGCGAACGACAGCGACCTGTTCAGGCTATCTACTCTCGGTTTTCGCGGTGAGGCGTTGCCTTCAATCGCTTCGGTTTCCAGATTTACCCTGGAGACCAGGGAAAAGGGATGCGTCGAAGGAACCGGGATATATGCCGAAGGCGGCAGCATAAAAGAAGTCAAAGTCAGCGGAGTGCCGGATGGCACCGTGATATCGGTGAGAAACATCTTTTTCAATACGCCCGCCCGACTCAAGTTTATGAAAAGCGCCGAAACGGAAGCCGGACATATTGGCGACCTGATGACAAGACTCGCGATTTCCCGTCCTGATGTGAGCATTGTCTACCTGAATGACGGCAAAACAGTCTTCCGTGTCGCCGGCTCCGACTTGAAGGTACGGCTTGCCTCCCTGCTCGGACGTTCGCTGGCTGCCGATCTGTATCCGGTAAGCCTGGACGCCGGGTTCGGAAGTATAACGGGTTTTGTCGCGAAGCCGGACTGCAGCCGCTCGTCGACTTCCCATTTCTTCACATATATAAATGGCCGTTTCGTCAGGGACAGGGTTGTGCAGCACGCCGTCATGCAGGCATACAGAAGCCTCCTGGAACGGGGGCGATATCCGGTGGTGGCGCTGTTCATACAGGTCCCCGCGGGCGAAGTCGATGTCAACGTGCATCCGACAAAACACGAAGTACGCTTCAGAGAGCAGGGCAGAATGCACGATGCCATCGTCTCCGCGGTCGGAAATGCTCTGCGGGAATCGCCGTGGCTGAGGCGCACTATAGATTCCGGTCACAATTCCCATGGGACGAAAAAACTATCCGTTAGTGAACGGAAAATTGAAGAAGTAAGGGATTTGCTTGAAAACTACAAAACTTCTCCATTACCGTCAGGGAGCTTTGCAAGAGATGCGCATCTGGAGGCGTCACGGGCTTCCGGGGAAGTCACCAGAAGGACAATGCCGGAAGAGGCGGATAAGGGCTATTTCTCATCTCTCTCGGTTATAGGGCAGTATAATGCCAGGTATATAATCTGCCAGGATGATGCCGACCTGGTGATTATCGACCAGCATGCGGCCCATGAAAGGATCGCGTTTGAAAGGCTGAAAAAGGAATTCAACTCCGGTTCGGTAGAATCCCAGGCCATTATGTTCCCCGAGACAATGGACCTTTCGTTCAGGGAAACGGCGGCCATGAGGGAAAACCGCCACGGGATCAAACAGCTCGGTTTTGGCGTCGAGGAGTTCGGCGGCAACTCGTGGGTTTTGAATGCAGTGCCGGGAATCCTTGAAAAGGCCGACTGCGGGCGAATTCTGCACGACATTCTCGAAGAGTTGCAGAATCTCGGCAGAAGCAGCTCTTTTGCCGATGCAATTGAGGGAATCCTGGCCCGCATGGCCTGCCACAGTGTTATCAGGGGGGAGCAGAGACTGACATTGCAGGAAATAGACGCGCTTTTCCGGCGGATGGATGATGGCGACTTTTCAGGTAATTGCCCGCACGGAAGACCGGTACTGGCGAAACTCGCTGCTTCCTCCATAGAAAAGATGTTCAAAAGAGGATGACGGTTGGAAAGCAATCCCGAGCAGATAAAACTGGTAATTATCCAGGGGCCGACCGCTTCCGGCAAGTCCGAACTTGCCGTAGCCCTGGCGGAAAGATTTTCCGGTGAGATTGTAAACGCGGATTCCATGCAGGTGTACAGGGGAATGGATATAGGCACGGCGAAGCCGACCCGTGAGATGCGGGAGCGCATTCCCCATCACTTGCTTGACATTATCGAACCCGACCAGCCCTTTTCGGCGGCGGATTTCCGCAGATCGGCCGAAAAGGCAATTCATGACATCCACGGCAGAGGGAAAAGGGTCTTAATCGTCGGGGGGACCGGTCTTTATATAAAGGCGCTGACGAAAGGGCTGATCGATTCGCCGGGGGGGGACGAGACACTGCGGGAAGAGCTGAAAGAGCTTGCCAGAAGTCGCGGCAACCTCGAATTGTACAAAAGGCTCTCCCTGGTTGATCCTGCTACGGCGGAAAAACTTCATCCAAATGACCTGGTAAGGGTTATCCGGGCACTGGAAGTGCATGAAATGACCGGCCGCTCCATATCGGAATTCAGAAACCGGCACCGGTTCTGCGAAATCAGCGGATACAGCTGTCTGAAGCTCGGCATGGCAATTGACCGGGCGGAGCTGTACAACCGCATTGACGAACGTGTTGACCGGATGATGGAACAAGGCTTCATGGAAGAAGTGAAGAATCTTCATTCAAGAGGGTATTCTCCGGATTTGAAACCGATGCGCTCCCTCGGCTACAGGCATATATGCTCCTTTTTGGCGGGAGAATATTCGCTGGAAGACGCCGTCAATATCCTGAAAAGAGATACGCGTCGCTATTCCAAGCGGCAAATGACATGGTTCCGGAAGGATGATGAAATTAAATGGTTTGAATATTCGTCAAATGTTGCTATTATTTCGAATATTGTAATTGAATTTTATTGTAAAGGAGCGGGGTATGGCAAAAGCACCATTTAACATTCAGGACCAATACCTTAATCAGTCCAGAAAAGAGCGGGTCAAGGTAGTCGTACATCTCATGTCGGGTGAAAAAATGGAAGGGCATATCAAGTCATTCGATAATTTTTCAGTACTGCTGGAAATGAAAGGAGATGTATTAATATACAAGCACGCCATTTCCCACATAACGTCGGTTGACGGCAATTTCAAGCTGCATCAGT
Source organism: Geobacteraceae bacterium (assembly GCA_035686205.1). Taxonomy (GTDB): domain Bacteria; phylum Desulfobacterota; class Desulfuromonadia; order Geobacterales; family Geobacteraceae; genus CAIWTU01. Next base: position 9,871 of record DASRZQ010000080.1, on the reverse strand, counting down.
AACAACGGCAAGTTCAAAAAAATAGGGACGTAATGCATGGAATTCCGCCTCAGGGCGGCTGTATTACGTCCTTTTTTTTGACATTTACATAAAGAAACAGGTTGTTGTGCCGCATGAAGTCCATGCCTGGCATGGTCGAACTTTTGCGAAGCGGTTATAAAAAAACATGGGGACCCTGCTGGATGTTCTTTACCGTTTGCTCTTGAATTCCTGTTCGATGTCTATGATCTTGAGTTTTTCAATATTCAGACGAAGTTCCTTGTTCTCTTTTGACAAGGAAAGATTTTCCCCTTTCAGATAACGGATCTTCCGGTTTAGCGTTGCAATCAGCTCGATGAGTGATGCAGCGTGGTTTCTCCACGAACTTGAGGGGTAATCTTTTACCAGCCTTTCCAGTACCTGCTGCGCCTGGGTAATTCCGCTGTTACCCTGGCCTCCGTCGAGATAAAGGAGGCCGAGCCTGAATAAAGCTTCATCCGTTACGCCGGGAACGCTTTTTGCCGAGCAGATGCCTTCAAGGACATTTGTTGCCGCGGATACCCTGTTCTCCCTCAGAAGTTTTTTCGCCGTTTCAAGGTTTCTGCTCTGCGTTACAAATACGGTTTTCTTTTTCTGAACCCCGGCGCATCCGCAAATGCCGACGGCTGTAACCAGAAGCAGAATGATAAATTTTTTCATCTTTCGTTCCTGCGCCGGTTCACCAGATAGTTGCTCCCCGGGGTTTCCTTGACGTATTCCTTGATCTGTACAGCCGCCTTGGCTATTTTGACCGCCGAATCGTATTCTCCCTTCTGACAGGTCAGAACCGCTATCGATATGGTCATTATCGGGAATATACGCCTGACTCCATACCTGTCAAGCCCTTCAATTGCACCCTTTTCCTGATCCTGTTGGTTATAGTGCTGGCGTATTTGAATGGTAAAATCGTCTATTACGGCCCTGCATACAGCAGTGACGTCTTTTGTCGGTATAACCATGACAAAATCGTCCCCTCCCACATGGCCGACAAAAGCACTCTCGTCGGAGTGGCAATTTACGGCATCATAGATTATTTCGCCGGTCATTTTAATCACTTCGCTGCCTTTTATGTAGCCATACCGGTCGTTGTAAGCCTTGAAGTTGTCCAGGTCGGCATAGCAGACCGCAAACGGCTCATCTTCCTGCAGCTTTCTGTCCAGCACTTTCTCAATGGCTATATTGCCGGGCAGCCTTGTCAGGGGGCTGGCATCCAGGCACATCTGTTCAAGAACCTTGAGCTTGGCGGCCATTCTGGTAAAGTCGCGGGCAAGATCACCGAATTCGTCCCCGGTAGGTATCTGCGGGTCGAAATCGAAATCGCCCTCAGCGATGCGGAAGGTTGCCCGTTTCAATTTTCTCATTGAGGAGGAAGTATTATAAATGAAAACAACCATTACAAACAATGAGAGAATAAAACCAATTGAAGATATAATGAAAGACCATTGGATTGTCAGATTCTGTTTCTGATTGGCTTTCTCCAGTTTTGCATACAGCTGCGACTGCTGGTCGCTGTAAAGTTTGTCCAGTGAATTTCTCACCTGTTCGGCGGAATTTTTCAGGGGCGAAAGATCGGTTGTCTGTTGCTGGAAAATTAACGCCGAGCAATTCATGAAATCATTATAGCTTTTCGAAACCTGCGCAAGTCGGTCCGTAGACCCGGCATGGTTCATCTGTCTGAAAAGGGACAGAAATTCCGCTTCCCTGCGCCTGAACAGTTCGGTGAACTCGGGGCTTTTCAGAATTGAGTACTTCGCGGCGTATCTTTCCTGCGCATTGATCGAATCGCGCAGCGTGTTTGTCGAGCGTATGAACGTGAAATCATTTCGGGCGATATCCTTCGCTATTTTATTGAGAGAAAACAGTCCGGTTATTGAAAAAAGAATTGCCGCCATGCTGAAAAAGGCGATGGCGGCGTAACTCGCAATGAGTTTCTGGATTAATGTCAAACGTCTGGTTACCTGCTTGATTTTCATTCTTGCCCTTTTGACAATGCTGTTTAATCTTAAAGATATTGCCCTGGATGAAAAATATGTCTAAGCTAATTAACTAAAATGATTAATCTGTTTTGTGAAAACTTCCAGCTGCTCCCCGGAATTTCATTGGAATTATATACTTGTTGGCACAATCATGGAAGCCATTTCTTTTGAGTGCTGCAAATGTCCGCAAAATGCGGATTATATCCGGCAAAACGGTATGACAAACATTGCCGCAAAAGAATTGATACCGTAAATTTGCTTTCTGCCGCCAGATTTTCGTCTTTATATGATATTCTGTGCTGGTGAAAACATAATGGGTATAGACAGTTGCATTTATCATGTTTGTGTGGAGTATAGCAGAACTGCCGCTTTTGCGGAATTGTTTACTAGCACAAAAATTAAATTGCATTTTATGACTCTTTGCTATAAATTTAACACTTTAGCATGGTCCAACCCAAATAAAACTTCATGGATGATTTTCATTGCCAAAAGAAAATAATATAAAGGAATTACGCGTCAAAATCGACGATATTGACGAAAAGATACTGGAGTTCCTCAATCAACGGGCTTCTCTGGTAATCAAGGTCGGGCAGATTAAAAAAGCCGAAAATCGGGATTTTCATGTTCCCAGCCGGGAGCGCGAGATATTTGAGCGCCTGGCGGCCAAAAATCCCGGCCCGTTCCCGAATGACGGCCTGAAGAGCGTTTTCAGGGAGATCATTTCAGCTTCCCTGGCCTTGGAGGCCCCCATGAAAGTGGCGTTTTTCGGACCGAAAGCCACTTTCACCCACATGGCCGCCATGCAGCACTTCGGATTCTCGGCGGAACTCGTTTCCCAGAAATCGATTCCAGCCGTTTTCGAGGAGGTCGAGAAAGGCAGGGTGCTGTACGGTGTCGTTCCGGTGGAGAACTCCACCGAAGGCATGGTTTCGCATACCCTGGACATGTTCATGGAGAGCGAACTGAAAATCAACGCAGAAATTCTCCTTGAAATTCACCACAATCTTCTTTCCAGAACGGGCCGGATGGATGACGTCAAAAAGGTATATTCACATCCGCAGCCAATAGCGCAATGCCGTGAGTGGCTGGCGGAGAACCTACCAAACGTTCCTGCCGTGGATGTCGCGTCGACGGCCGTGGCATCCCAGATTGCGAGCGAAGACTATGCGGCCGCTGCCATAGCCAGCGAACTCGCCGCCGTCATTTACGATCTGAAGGTTGTTCAGGCAAGAATCGAGGATCAGGTCAACAATTACACCCGTTTTCTCGTAATCGGCAAAAAAATGGCGGATAAGAGCGGCGATGACAAGACTTCACTGATGTTTTCGGTGAAAGACGAGGTCGGCATTTTGTACCGGATGCTGGAACCTTTCGCCAAAAGAGGTATTAACCTCTGTAAAATCGAATCACGTCCATTGAAAAGGAAGGCGTGGGAATATATTTTCTTCCTTGATCTGTTCGGACACATGTCTGATCCGGAAGTTGCCGAAGCTGTCAGGGAATTGAAAGATTGTTGCCAGTTCGTGAAAATTCTCGGTTCATATCCGCGCACGATACAAAATAATTGAACCCATCGCGTAACGGCTTTTTTTGATACCTTCCGGAAAATTGTTACCTTTTCAGTAAAGGAGATTTGCATGCCGCTCATTCAACGAATGGCGGTGGTCGGCGTCGGTCTTATCGGTGGTTCGCTGGCCCGGGTTCTTCGCGAAAAAAATGAAGTGCGGGAAATTGTCGGTATAGGAAGAACGGAAAAGAATTTGCTCAGGGCAGTTGAACTGGGCGTGATCGATTCCTACAGCCGGGATCCCCGTGAGGGTGTCAAGGGCGCGGACCTTGTGTTTTTAGCGACTCCTGTTTGTTCTATCAGGAAAATACTGTCCGAAATCACCCCTTTTCTGTCGGCCGGGTGTGTCGTTACCGACGGGGGGAGCGTCAAGGGAGAGATCACGGAGGCTTGCGAGTCGATAATGCCCGAAGGGACTTTTTTCGTTGGTGCGCATCCCATTGCCGGCACTGAAAAATCGGGTGTCGAGGCATCGTTTTCAACCCTTTATGCGGGCAAGCGATGTATCATAACTCCGACTGAGAATACAAATCCCGCAGCGCTGCGAAAAGTCGTCAAGATGTGGGAAAGCGCCGGTTCGGATGTGGTGCTCATGGATGCCGGGAAACACGACAGGATAGTCGCGGCGATCTCGCACCTGCCGCACATGGTTGCCTATACACTCGTCAATGCCGTGGAAGGCTACAACCTCTTTGATGAAGGCATACTGAAGTATTCCGCGGGCGGCTTCAGGGATTTTACCCGCATAGCCTCGTCGGACCCCTCCATGTGGCGGGACATTACGCTTTTGAACCGTGATGGAATCCTGGAAATGATGGATTTGTACATTACTTATTTTAACAGGCTCCGGTCGCTGGTTGAACAGCGGGATGCCGCAGCTCTGGAAAACTTTTTCGCCGAATCGAAAAAGAGCAGGGACGCAATATTGTGAAATGACCGGCCGGAACGCCCGGCTGCCGTAAACCGTAAGGCACTTGGCCATGGATATTTTACACGGCAGCATATGGAGATCGTTTGAAGAGTTACGTCACGAGACAAGTTAGGTCGGTCAAAGGGGAAATTACAGTCCCGGGGGACAAGTCGATATCCCACCGCGCAATCATGTTGGGTTCCCTGGCCCAAGGTACTACGACAGTCAGAGGTTTGCTCCGGGGGGAAGACAATGTCTCCACCATTAATGCGTTTCGCGCAATGGGCGCTGAAATAATTGACGAAGGGGAAGTCGTCACGATCAGGGGAAAGGGGCTTCACGGCCTCCAGGAGCCTGCCGACGTAATTGACTGCGGCAATTCGGGGACTTCCATGAGACTCATTTCCGGAATCCTGGCGGGGCAGAAATTCTTCTCCGTGCTGACGGGAGACCAATACCTGCGCAAAAGGCCGATGAAAAGGGTCCTCGATCCACTCGGGAGAATGGGAGCCGAGATACACGCCAGGGCGGAGGGGACTCTGGCGCCTCTGGCGATTGTCGGGAAAAAGCTCAACGGCATATCGTACCAATCACCGATATCAAGCGCCCAGGTCAAATCCGCGATTCTTCTTGCGGGGCTGTATGCAAGCGGTGAAACGTCCGTCGTTGAACCACACCTTTCCAGGGACCATTCAGAGCGGATGCTGCGGTATTTCGGCGCCGATATCGAAGTGTCGCCGGACTGCATTAGAATAAGAGGAGAGCGTGAACTTGACGGAAGGGAAGTTGTCGTTCCGGGCGATATCTCGTCCGCGGCTTTTTTCATGGTCGCGGCACTTCTAGTGCCCGGTTCCGAACTGCTGATCAGGAACGTGGGCATAAATCCGACCAGGACCGGAATTATCGATATTCTGACCTCCATGGGCGGATCGCTGCAGATGGTCGACCGGCGCGAAATATCGGGTGAGCCGGTTGCCGACATTCTGGTCAGGTCTTCCCGGCTAAAAGGAATCGAAATAAGCGGCGATCTGGTGCCAAGGTCCATCGATGAATTTCCCGTCATATGCGTGGCGGCTGCATTTGCCGGTGGGAAAACCGTCATCAGGGATGCCCGGGAGCTGCGCGTAAAGGAAACCGACAGAATCGCGGCGATGGCCGTAAACCTTGATAAGGCGGGGGCAATGGTCAAGGAAACCCCCGACGGGATGGAAATCAAGGGGGGAGAACAGCTCCGGGGATGTGTCGTGAACAGCTTTGGCGACCACCGCATTGCCATGTCCATGCTGGTGGCCGGTCTAACGGCAAAGGATGGCGTGACGGTTGAGGATGTGGATTGTATATCGACTTCCTTCCCCAATTTTATTGACTTAATGGAAAAGGTAACGGTTAAATGAGCCGGCAGGACGAAAAGACGGGCCGTAAGGGGCTCATTATCGCCATCGACGGTCCTTCCGGAGCCGGCAAAAGCACCATCGCAAAGCTTCTTGCCGATCTACTGGGTTATCTTTACCTTGATACCGGCGCCATGTACCGCACCGTTGCCCTGAAAGTAAAGGAATCGGGTATATCCATAGATGATGAAAGTGTTCTCGCGGATCTCTGCCGCAAGGTGAACATATCGTTCAAACGCTCCAAGGACGGTGGTTGCCGGGTTTTTTCAAATGGAAAAGACGTTTCCGATGCCATACGCACGCCGGAAATCAGCATGCTGACTTCCCGTATTTCAGCCAATAGGTCAGTTCGGGATGTTCTCGTCCGGCTTCAAAGGAAAATAGGCGCGTCCGGGGGAGTTGTCCTGGAAGGAAGAGATATCGGGACGGTGGTTTTCCCTGACGCCGACATCAAGTTTTTCCTTTCGGCTTCCGCGTCGGAAAGGGGAAAAAGGCGTTTCCTGGAACTGAGCGCAAAGGGAGATCCGATAACTCTTGAGCAAACGATAGCCGAGGTCGTTCAGCGGGATGCGCAGGATGAACGGCGCGAGCACGCACCGCTTCGCAGGGCGGATGATGCCGTCGACATAGATACGACATCACTTTCGATTGAGGAGGTCCTCTCGAAGATGGAGGCTGTAATCAGGGCTAAAGCCGCATCCCTGTCCTGCCCTGAATGAGAAAGAATATGCCATCACGAATTTGGGTGTATTTGCAGTCAGGTGCGGTTTGCCTTCGCGAATTGCTTGACCTCGGCAGAAATAAAAAATATTATAATTTGTTTTTAAAGTTAGATCATTTGAGGACTGTTTGTTTTGAAAATAATTCTTGCTGAACAGGCAGGTTTTTGTTTCGGCGTAAAAAGGGCCACGCAGATGGCCTTTGAGGCGGCCGATAAGGGCGGAAAGACTTTCACTCTCGGGCCGATTATCCATTCGCCCCAGGTTGTCCAGAAACTGGAGGAAATGGGGGTTGGCGTCCTGAACAGCATTTCCGAGCTGGACAACGGCGCAATAATCATTCGTTCACATGGAGTCGCCTCGGAAGAGCTGGAAGAAGCGGTTCGGAAAGAACTGGAGATTGTTGACGCCACCTGCCCATTTGTCAAGAAAGCCCAGGAGCATGTGAAAAGTCTTTCCCAGGCCGGATATGAGGTTGTTGTGGTCGGGGACGCCGACCATCCGGAGGTCCAGGGTATAGTTTCCTATGCGAGGGGCAAAGTATATGTTGTCGGTTCCGGAGAAGAAGCCGCAAAACTACGCAAGATGGGAAAAATAGGCATTGTTGCCCAGACGACGCAGTCATTCGAGAACCTGAAAAGCGTTGTTCTCGAATGCCTGATGAAGGGGAGCGAAATCCGGGTGTTCAATACCATTTGCGACGCCACAGCGGTTCGTCAGGAAGAAGCCAAAGAGCTTGCCAAAAAGGTGGATTGCATGATAGTAATTGGCGGTTACAACAGCGCCAATACCAGGCGTCTCGCGCAGGTTTGCTCGGAACTGCAGCCAAGGACCCATCATATAGAAACGGCGCAGCAGCTGGATTACAGATGGTTCGAAGATGTTGAGACCGTGGGCGTGACGGCCGGTGCCTCGACCCCCAAATGGCTTATCGACGAAGTAATCGAAAGAATCGAACTGTTGAATAAAGATAAAAACAATTGAGTTTTCGCATTTGTATGTTAGCATGGCGGATAGATAAAACAGAATGATAGAGGGGGTAAGATTTTAATGGTTGATGAAAAAGAAATGAACGACAACAACAATCCGATACGGCGGATTAATGATACCGATGAAGATATGGACCAGGGTTCCAAGCAGGAGTTCGAGGAACTCTTTAAGGAGAGCCTGCTTCAACCCCGGGTCGGTGATATTGTCAAAGGGGTCGTAGTTCAGATCGACCCTGATTATGTTCTTGTAAATATCGGGTACAAATCAGAGGGTTGTATTCCAGTTAATGAATTTCTTGATGAAAATGGTCAACTGACCGTAAAGGTCGGAGACGAGGTGAAGGTACTTTTCGAAAAGAAGGAAAATATAAAAGGATACGTTGTCCTTTCGAAGAAGAAGGCCGAAAAAGAAGCCGTCTGGGACACCATTGCCGAAGTCGAGGAAAAGGGAGGTCTGATCGAAGGCAAAATCATCGCCAGCGTCAAGGGAGGACTTACGGTCGATATCGGCGTCCCTGCTTTTCTTCCCGCTTCACAGGTCGATGTGCGGCCGGTCGGCAACCTTGACAAACTGATCGGGCAGTCTTTCCAGTTCAGGATCGTCAAGCACAACAGGAAAAGAGGTAATATCGTTCTGTCGCGCCGGATAGTTCTGGAAGAAGAGAGGGAAAAGAAAAGAAGCGAAACCCTTGCCAGCCTTTGCGAAGGCCAGATTGTTGAAGGCGTTGTCAAGAACATCACCGACTATGGAGCATTCGTTGATCTGGGAGGGATAGACGGATTGCTCCATATTGCCGACATGTCGTGGGGCAAACTTAACCACCCGTCGGAAGTCCTTAAGGTCGGAGCCGCCATACAGGTCAAAGTTCTGAAATATGACAGGGAAAAAGGGAAAATTTCTTTGGGGCTCAAGCAGATAAAGCCTGATCCGTGGCTCGATGTGGAGTCTAAATATTCGGCGGGCGACAGGGTTTCCGGGAAAGTCGTAAGTCTTACCGATTATGGCGCGTTCGTTTCACTTGAAGAAGGAGTCGAAGGGCTTGTGCATGTCTCTGAAATGTCGTGGACGAAAAGAGTCAGACATCCTTCCGAACTGCTCAAGGTTGGCGACTCGGTTGACGCGGAGGTTCTGGCCGTCGATGTTGCCAACAGGCGCATTTCGCTGGGTTTGAAGCAGGTCCAGGTTAATCCGTGGACTGTGATAGGAGAGAAATACCCGATCGGGACGAAAATAGAAGGGCAAATCAAAAATGTCACGGATTTTGGTATTTTCATCGGAATGGAAGAAGGGATCGACGGGCTTGTGCACGTCTCCGACATGTCCTGGACGAAACGCATAAAACATCCCGGTGAAGTATACAGCAAGGGGCAGACCGTCCAGGCGGTGGTGCTGAATATTGATCCGGAAAACGAGAGGCTGTCGTTGGGCATCAAGCAGCTGAACGCCGATCCCTGGACTGAAATTCCGGTCAAATACAAAGCCGGGACGAAGATCAGGGGGAAAGTTACTTCCGTAACGGATTTCGGTATCTTCCTGGAAATTGAGGAAGGTGTGGAAGGACTTATCCACGTGTCCGAGCTGTCACAGGAAAAAATAGCCACTCCCAAAGGCTTTGCCAATGTTGGAGATGAACTGGATGCAAGCGTTCTCAACGTGGATACCAATGAGAAGAAGATTGCCCTTTCAATCAAGGCCCTGACCGTGTCGAACGAAAAGGCGGAGTTTTCAGCGTATATGGATTCACAGGGTGAGGCGACGTCGAATCTTGGAGAACTCCTGAAAGAACTCAAGAAAAACGGCGAAAAGGAAGATTAGCCCTGCAAAAGTCGGCTTTTGCCGGAAGAGCTTGACAGTGAACGGCCGGAACTGGCGGAGTGATAGACTGTCGATAAATTTTCAATAAGGAGTTTTTTTAATATGACCAAAAGCGAATTAGTTGAAAAGCTGCTGTTGACAAATACCCTCCTTACGCGCAAGGATTCCGAAATGGTGGTTGATATTGTCTTCGACAGTATGAAAAATGCCCTGAAGAGTGGTGAAAAGGTTGAAATACGCGGTTTTGGAAGTTTTACCATAAGAGAACGAAATCCCAGGGAGGCCAGAAACCCGAAAAATGGCCAGGTTGTTAATATCCCGTCGAAGAAAACCCCGTTTTTCAAGACGGGCAAGGAGCTTCGCGAGAGGGTAAACAATTCATAGCGGTTCAGCAGGCCCGGGTGGCGGAATTGGTAGACGCAAGGGACTTAAAATCCCTCGGCGCTTGGCGCTGTACCGGTTCGATTCCGGTCCCGGGCACCAGT
>DASRZQ010000079.1:0-7774 GCA_035686205.1 Geobacteraceae bacterium | reverse complement strand
AAACGGTCATTCGGCCAATGACGGGGTCATGCTTTCCTGGGACCGGACCATGACGGAGATATCCGACAAGCTGTGGATGGCGGTGGACTACATGAGCGGCAAGAACGCCAACGGCGCGCTGAACTTCGGCGTTTCGTGGGCGTTCGCCAAGAACGTGTCGGTAATCCTGGGCTACGACATTTACAACAACACGAAGACCGGCGGCAAGAACACCGTTACCACGCAGGTGGACATCAATTTCCCGTAAACGGATTATGCAAGGTTTGCAGTTAACTAAATAGTAAGGAGTGTATTATGGCTAACGAAGAACAACCCACAAGAGGAACATTGGGACTCACGGGGCTGACGATCAACGCGATGGCGCTGATCGCGCCCGGCGCGTTCCTGTGGCTGACCTTCCAGATGCAGTCCCTGTACGGAGCGCCGATGGCCGGCTGCGCCATGTGGTTCGGCATCCTGTTCGCGCTGTTGCTGTGTTTCGCCACGGCGGTCAGCTACGCGGAGCTGGCTAAATTGTATCCCGGCCCCGGATCGTCTTACCTTTACGCGGAGCAGGCATTCCTTTCCAAGACGCATGCCTACAAATTCGCCAGGGTGGCCAAATTCTTCACCGGCTGGGCGAGCCACCTGTATTACTGGGTATATCCGGGCGTCATGGTCGGCGTCACCGCGATACTGGCCGGATTCCTCCTGAACCAGTTCCTGCCGGACACCTTCAGCGGCAGCTATAACAGCCCGCTGTTCATGGGCCTGTTCTGCATAGTGTTTGCGCTGGGCGTGGCCTACATCGCATATCGCGGCGTAACCGGCACGACGGCCGTCAACATGGTGATCAACATCGTCCAGATCACCGCCCTCCTCGTGTTCGCGGTAATCGCAATCGGCTACCGCGTTCAGCATCCCCAGGGTACGACCGGTTACCACCTCTCCAACGGCGTCGCCGTTAATTACCAGGTGGCCCAGGTCCCCCAGAAGGACGCAAAAGGCAATCCCGTCCCGGTTCTGGACGCCAGCGGCAAGCCGACCTTCGACAAAAGCGGCAAGCCGGTCTACCAGATGCAGGAAGCGACGGACGACAAGACCGGCATGCCCGTCCCGGCCGACAAGGACGGCAAACCCGTAACGGACCCGAAGCTTGCCGCTCCGTTCACCGTCGATTATTCCCCGGAGGCGGCCATTACCAAAGATGACAAGGGGAATCCGATGTTCAATTTCCATTCAAGCGCCAAATCCGTTATCTCCCCACACGGTTTCAACTTCATATTCATCCAGGCGGCCATCGCCATCCTGATCCTGGTCGGTTTCGAATCAGTCACTTCCATGGGCGATGAGGCTAAGCACCCGAAGAAGGACATCCCGCGGGCCGTGCTGCTGTCCCTGGCGATCCAGGGTGCGGTCTGCTACCTGATCGAGTATTTCGCCGCCGGTTACCTGCTGCACAACGGCTACACCATCCCGATGGCGGGCGCTTCCGGCGCGCCGATCGGCGACATGATGGTCATCGTCGGAACATGGCTGTTCGGCAGCTACGCGGCGGGCAAGGCGTTCATGCTGATCCAGGCTTTCACCGTGTTCCTGGCTCTGATCGGCACCACCCTTTCATGCCTCAGCACCGGCGCCCGCGTTACCTATGCCATGGGTCGTGATGAGGAAGTGTCTTCGCACTTCGGCCTCCTGCACGGCAAGACAATGTCGCCCTACCGGGCTATCTGGGCACTGGCAATAATCTCGGCCATCATCGGTATCGCCACGGTGTCCGTGTATCTTGGCGGAACTACGCCCGCGGCCCTTGACAAGCACAACATCTGGTACAGCTTTGGCATCTTCGCACCGGAGGTTTATGCAAAACTGCCAAACACCCTGGTCATCGTAACGCTGGTCAGCAACTTCGGCACCTTCCTGCTGTACATGGTAACCTGCCTGATCGCCATGGTGGCATTCAAGGAACACCACAGCTTCCACGGCATCAAGCACGTGGTAGTCCCTGTACTGGGGTTGCTGGCGAACCTGGTGATCATGCTCTTCTACCTGATCGGACCGTTCACGGTCGCGGGCATGAGCTGGAAGGAACCGTATATCGCCTTGGGCATCTGCGCCTTGTGGGGCATTTACGGAGCCGTCTACTTCCTGAGGACAAGCAAGGCAAAAGGAAAAGAAGTGATTCTGAGCAGTAATTCCGGCTTGGCCAAGGCTTGATAATTTAAGCCGAGTCCGTTAACCGGAGCAAACCGGGACGGTCACTCTCGCGATGACCGTCCCGTTTTTGCACCGGACACTGTTATTTCCGAAAAAATATGCTAAGGTAAATCTTCTATGGAACTGACCTACGCAGAACTTTCTTCGGCCGGACCGGCCCGCGACAACAACGAGGATTTCGTGGGCTTCTGGCAGCCTGAAACCCTGGAGGAGAAGCGCGGCCGCGGCGCGGTCGCCGTGCTGGCCGACGGGGTGGGCGGGCTGCACCGCGGCGAAGTGGCCAGCCGCCTGGCGGTGGAGACCTCGCTGAAAACCTTCCGCGAGACGGAAGAAGGGAAAACCCCGCAGCAGTTTCTGACCCAGATGTTCAACGCGGCTAATCTCGCCGTATACGACAAGTCCATGGAGAACCACGGCAAGTCCCGCATGGCGACCACCCTGTCCATCGTCGTGCTGCGCAACGATGAAATCGTGGTCGGCAACGTGGGCGATTCCCGCGTTTACCTGGTCCGGAAGGCCGAGATCAAGCAATTGTCCACGGACCATTCCTACGTCGGCATGCAGCAGAAATTCGGGCTGATTTCCGAGACGGATGCAAAGACGAGCAATTATCGCAATATCCTGACCCGAAGCGTCGGCCAGGAGCCGGTAATCCGCATCGACGTGGAAAGTTCGACGGCGTTCAAGGGCGACCGGATAGTTCTTTGCTCCGACGGACTTTACGCGTACGTCGCCGACAGCGAGATTGCCGACATCGTATCACGCCTTTCCCCGGCCCAGGCATGCCGCCAGCTGGTGGCGCTGGCCGAACAGCGAGGCACCGACGACAACATTTCGGTGCAGGTCCTGCATATCGCCGATGTCGAGAAAATTTCCTATTACCGGGGCATCCCGGTATATCATGAAGGGGCCGACCATACAGCCGGCTACGAGCTTCAGCCGGGGCAGACCCTTGATGACCGGTTTTTCATCACCGAGACCATCAGCCGCAGCGGCATGGCTACCATTTTCAAGGCGACCGACCTGAGGACCAATGAAACCGTGGCTATCAAGGTTCCGTTCATGGAGTTCGAGAGCGATCCGGGCTTCTTCTCGCGTTTCCAGCGCGAGGAGGACATCGGATTGCGCCTGAATCATCCGTATATACTGAAATTCATCCCGGTGGACGACCGCCGCAGCCGGCCTTATATCGTGACGGAATACCTCCGGGGCTATACGCTGGCGCACCTGTTGAACAGCGTACGTCCGATGCCGGAAAAGGATGCGATCGAACTTGCCGCCCGCGTCTGCGATGCGCTCGCGCACATGCACGAGCACGGCGTCATCCACCGCGATCTCAAGCCGCAGAATATCATGATGTGCTACGACGGCACGATCCGGATCATGGACTTCGGAATAGCCAAGGCGGCGGAGGGCAAGCGGATCACTTTCGCCGGGTTCACGCCATCCGTGGGCACGCCGGATTACATGGCCCCGGAGCAGGTCAAGGGGAAGCGCGGCGACGAGCGCACCGACATCTACAGCCTGGGCGCCATGCTTTATGAAATGGTTGTCGGCGAGCTCCCTTTCGAGGGCGAGAACATGTTTGTAACCATGAACGCCCGCGTAACCGGCGACCCGGCGGCTCCGAGGAAACGAAACCCGGATATTTCACCACAGGTCGAGGAGATAATACTCCACGCCATGGAACGCGAGCCCGGCAAGAGGTATCCTTCGGCGGCTGCGATGAAGGCGGATCTCGACAATCCCGGAGCTGTGCAGTTGACCGGTCGGTGCGACCGGCTTCAGACAGCGGTTCCCTGGAAAGGGGGCCTGAAAAAAGCCCGGTGGATAGCTCTGGGTTTTGCCATCATGGTGACGGTATTCCTGCTTTTGCTTTATCTGATCCATCTGCGCGGTACGGCGCATTGACCTTCCGAAGCTTTTTCCGGCCATGGAGCAACAATTCGGAAAATGGCCTATCAATCGTAGTGGCGACGCATGCGTCGCCCTCAATCAGTACCAACGGACAAAAGGCAAGAGCGAGGCAGCCACCTCCGCCAGAGCAGTGACAGCTGCGGCGGTCGGATGCCTCGCCCCTGCATAAGCGTTTTACATGTTTGATCAACACATCAAAGATTGGGACAGGTTAGAAAATGACGATTGTTGCATGGCTGATATTTATTGTTGCGGCAGTGTTGGAAGTAGGCGGCGACGCGGTTATCCGAAAGGGGCTTCGCGGCAGCATTGTCTGGTTCATAATTTCCGGTTTTATCATGCTGGGCTGCTATGGGGTCGTGGTAAATACCGTCAAGTGGGATTTCTCCAGGCTGCTGGGCGTCTACGTGGCCGTTTTCGCGGTGGTGAGCGTCCTGACGGGCCGCCTGGTGTTCAAGGAATCGGTTCATCCGTCGACATGGCTTGGCCTTGCCATCATAGTCGCCGGAGGCGCGGTAATCCAGGCGGGACAGAGTTAGAAAAACAGTTTGATTGTCAATTTTTTAAATCCATTGTGCAAACAAGGTGACGCGAATTGTTCATAGGGGCGATCCTTGTGATCGCCCGCCTTAGGGCAAACACAAGGTTTGCCCCTACAAAAAATGTCATTTTAAATGCAAATTGGAATAAGCAGGCAAAGACGCCTCCATACTCAATAGCGGGTCCGGGGCGTTTTTTCGTAGAAAGGGGTCCAACATGAAAATCTTCATCAAGAAATCTTTGGCGGTGCTGTGCGGCGCGGGTTTGATGCTCGGAGTCGCTTCCGCGGCGAAATCCGAAGAAAAACCTGTCAAGGCGCCGACTGCCGTCCAGACAAAGGCTGTTGCGCCCGCCGCCGCTTCGGCCGTCTCCGATCCCGCTTCCGAGGTCAAACCTGACCCGAGCGGCGCCAATACCGGGACGGCGGTTGATCTTCAGGGTGAGAGCCCCAATGCACCGTCCGCGGATGATCTGAAAAATTTTGCCAGGTCGGAACCCCTGGCCGTGAAAGTCGCCGATGCCGCCGGTCACAACCGCATCGCCATCAATTTCGCCTGGACCCTTCTCTGCGGCTTCCTGGTCATGTTCATGCAGGTCGGATTCGCCCTGCTCGAAACCGGCCTGGTCCGGGCGAAAAACGCCAGTCACACCATGGCCATGAACATCATGATTTATTGCATAGGCCTGCTCGCATTCTGGGCGTGCGGTTTCGCCATCCAGATGGGAGGAGTGGGGGGCCTTCCCACCCTTGGCGGCGGCGAGGTACTGAACGGTGAGTTCGCCCTGCGGCTGTTCGGAAAGAATTTCGGTATTTTCGGCTCCAGGGGTTTCTTTCTCTCGTCCGGAAACACCTATGACGTGGCCGTCTTCGCCATCTTTCTCTTCCAGATGGTTTTCATGGATACCGCCGCGACCATTCCTACCGGCGCCATGTCCGAGCGCTGGAAATTCTCGGCATTCTGCGTCTACGGGTTTCTCATGGCCGGCCTGATTTATCCCCTGTTTGCCAACTGGGTCTGGGGCGGCGGCTGGCTTTCGGCCCTCGGCGCCAACTTCGGCCTGGGGCACGGCCATGTTGACTTTGCGGGCTCTTCCGTCGTCCATATGACCGGAGGCGTTTGCGCCCTGGCCGGGATTATCGTACTCGGCCCCAGGATCGGCAAGTTCGGCAAGAAGGGCGCGGTAAACGCCATTCCCGGTCACCATATCCCCATGGCGGTAACCGGCGCGCTGATTCTTGCCTTCGGCTGGTTCGGATTCAATACCGGGTCCACCCTGGCCGGTTCCGACCTGAGGATCGGGGTGATCGCGACCAACACCATGCTTGCCAGCGCGGCGGGAGGCTTCTCCGCCATGCTTTTCATGTGGCTCAGGTTCGGCAGGCCGGACCTTACCATGAGCATCAACGGTTTCCTGGCCGGACTGGTGGCCGTCACGGCACCGTGCGCCTTCGTCAACTCCGTTTCGGCGGTTTTTATCGGCATGATTGCCGGCGTACTCTGCTGCCTCAGCGTCTTCTTTTTCGAGCGGGTGGTCAGAGTCGATGATCCGGTCGGCGCCGTATCCGTCCACGGTGTATGCGGCGCCTGGGGTGTGCTCGCGCTCGGACTGTTCGCGGACGGCACTTACGGAGACGGCTTCAATAACGTCAAGGGCACCGTGAAGGGCCTTTTCTACGGCGATTCAGGCCAGTTTGCCGCGCAGTGCGTAGGGACGCTGACCAATATCATATTTGTTTTCGCAATTTCCTTTGCCGTATTCAAACTGATCGACCTAGTCATTGGCATGAGGGTGACGCCGGAACTGGAATATGAAGGGCTTGACCGCCATGAGGTTGCAGTTGAGGCCTACCCGGACTTCAACCAGAGAAAAACGCCGCTGATCTGACGCCGCTTGGCGTTCAGTCGTCACGGATTCAGGGAATAAAAAACTCAAACTGACTGTCGCCTGACCTTTCCGTTACCGGTAAACGCGGGTGAGTCAACAAACGGAGGACAGATATGAAGCTTATTGAAGCCATAATCAAGCCGTTCAAGCTTGACGATGTCAAAGCCGCCCTGAATGAGATCGGCATCAGCGGAGTCACCGTAACTGAAGTTAAGGGATTCGGGCGCCAGAAAGGGCAGCACGACAATTACAGGGGTGCGGAGTATGCCGTCGATTTCATACAGAAGGCGAAAATCGAAATCGCCATCGATGACGAACTGACGGAAAAGGTTGTCGGGACCATCGAGAAATCTGCGAAAACCGGAAAGATCGGTGACGGCAAGATATTTATCATGCCGCTTGGAGATGCGATCCGGATCCGGACCGGCGAAAAGGGAACAGAGGCGATTTAGTCTCTTGCGTCTTCAGGATGCAAATAATTAACAGGTGTAATCAGGAAGCGCGGTATTAAAATGATTCACTTTAAAACAGGAAACGGTTTTTTTTGAATCCTGTATAATTTGAATATGACAGAGAAAAAAGGTTCTGTGTTTCCTCGTGCTTCCAGGTTTGTCCGACTGGGGGGGGAGCCGGTTTCTCCGGATCGTCACCATTTGAATTTGCCGCATTTATGCACAGAAGCTGCCGCATTTTTCGGCAAAAAACGGGGCGTCGGATAAACGGCAGGAGCGAAAACCGCGTATACACATCATCTTTTTTTATGGCATGGCTTGTGCGTGTACCCTTGCGAACGGAAGACGTTATATGTTGACGGCGATCGTGCTCCGAAACATCGTCTCCAAAAATGAGGTGATTGGCCATAGAACAAGAATATCCTATGAGATCTCCGATAAGGAAATTGGGGCGGAAAAAAAGGTTGCGGTCTCAAATCCGGACCCAGGCGGACAATAACCTGATCTCCGCGTTCGGGCCTGACGGCAGGATTGACAATTGCCTGCTTGATAAGCTCGCCTTGAACGAAAAGATGGCCGAGCTGGGCAAACTGTCCGCCGGAATGGTGCATGAGCTGAACACTCCGCTTTCCGTGATTGTTTCCGCCGCGCAGCTGATTCTCAGGGAAGACGGCCTTCCGGATTCCATCAGGGAAATGGTGGAGAGAATAAGCCAGGAAACCCAGCGGCTTTCCCATTTCACAAGGGGGATTTTGTCTTTCGCCCGCACCCAGGAAGAGCCT
>DASRZQ010000078.1:0-2508 GCA_035686205.1 Geobacteraceae bacterium | reverse complement strand
GTCTCCGGAAATTACAGCCGAACATCTGGGCCGTCTGATCGTCCGCGGCGAAATCAGGGACCGTGATATGGACAGCCGCATCGCCCGCCTTGGCGACAGGTTCCGGATATGCTCTTCCACCTGCCCCCACGGCCTTTGGGCTCCGGGGCTGGCGTTGACGAACGAGGGAAGGAATGCGGTCGAAAATTACCTGCCCATGGCAGATATAAGAAATACTTTTCACCGGTTTTTCTCCGTTTCCCTCGGATATCCGGCCGCGACAACAAAATCAGCCATTGACAATTCTCCAACCTGGTTCGACGCTCTGCAACAACTTCGGCCGCATGTCACCGGCTGCGATCCCGCCGCGCTGCTGCGGCGGCTTATGTCCGAGGAAAGTTTCAGGATCGGTTTCCTTTTTGCCCTGTTTCTCCCGAAAAGGCATGGCGGCGGCTTTAACCGCTATCCCGGTCAAGTGGTTTTTCTGCGGCACTGGCTGATGAAAAGGGCACGGGTCGGGATTGATCGTCTGCGATGCCTCGACGCCGCATGCGCCACGGGAGAATCAACTTACGAACTTGCCATGCTTCTCCTGGAAAACGGCATGAAAAGCAATTCTTTCATGGTCCACGGTTCGACCATCGAGCCGCTGGAGCTTTTCGCCGCCGCCCATATCTTCTACCCCCATGACCCGAAAAGGCAGGAAGCTTTCCGCAAAACAACGGAACCGGTTTTTGCTGCCGGAGCTGACAAAAGCATGCTCTTCTTCACAGAAGACATAAGCAGGTTGCTGGACGTAGAGAGAAAAGATTACGATATAATTCTATGCAACGGCCTGCTGGGCGGACCCGAATTCCACACCACCGCCGACCTGGGAGCGGCCGTTTCGGCGCTTGGCTCAAGACTGCGCAAAGGCGGCATCCTTCTGGCGGCTGACCGTTTCCATGGCGGCTGGAAAAAAAGCGTACCGACCTCCCTCCTCCATGAAATTTTAACGAAATCCGGTTTTCGAGTCCGGGATATCGGGGATGGACTGGCGGCGGAAAAAATTTGAAGAAAAAACTGTTGTTAGCCACGGATGCACACAGATTTTCACGGATAAAATTAAACATGAACTCTGAATAATGGAAGCAGGTTTTTCTGTTTTAGATTTATCAGTGGACATCCGTGATCATCCATGGCTGAAAAGTTTTCTTTCCGTTTTATCCGGTACAAGAGGACCCGTGACAAGAGTTTTTCTGATACTTTCAATCAGGTATTGGCATGGAAAATGAGAGAAACACTTATTCTCAATAACGGCCCGATTCCCCTGGCGCCGGCAGGGCTGGACATCGCGGCGCGATTGCGCGGTGACATGAACCGTCTCAAGGGCGAATTTTACGACCTGGAACTGGGGAAGGTCGACTACGGGGCCATGCGGCTTTCTGAGGAGTACCGGCAATACACGGCAAATACTGCGCTTCTGCGTAATTTCGCTCTGACAGAACTTGTGCAACGTGAAGAAAAGCTGGCCTTCTGGATCAATCTTTACAATACCCTGGTCATACACGGCATAATAGAGCTGGACATCAAGGAAAGCGTTCGCGAAATAACAGGATTCTTTGGTCGTTTCTCCTACGAAATAGACGGACTGACCTTTACCCCGAACGATATTGAACACGGCATTTTGCGCGGAAACCGGCATCCTCCCCACAGGCTGTTCCGGCCCTTCTCCGGCTCGGACCCGCGGCATTCGTATATCATCTATCCCCCCGACCCTCGCATCCATTTTGCACTCGTCTGCGGCAGCACATCCTGTCCCCCCATCAATTTTTATCAGGCGGAGAAAATCAACGATCAGATGGACATCGCCGCCTCCGGGTTCATCAACGGCCCGGAAGTGGAGATCTTGCCGGATAGCAATCTGCTTCGCCTTTCACCCATCTTCAAATGGTACGCTCCGGATTTCGGTGGCCGCAAGGGTATCGTGGATTTCTTGATCAAATACCGGCAAGCCGGGAAGGACAGGGATTTTCTGAATGAATACGGGATGACGGCTGATATTGAGTGGAAAGAGTATGACTGGAGATTGAACGGTTAAAAATACTTAACAAGCATAAAAACCTATATTTCTGTCATTTTGTGTGAGTCCATTTCAGTCTTTGAGGAGACACATAAAAACATCAATCATGCGGGTTTTCATTTTGAGGGATGGTATTTTGCATGTCGTTCCGCAATATTTACAATCTTTCCTTCTTCGATCACATAACAGGGTGTTTTTGTTTTCCGGGCAAGCGTGCGAGCTGCTTTTGCCGCACGCTTGAGGGCTTTTTCGGCTCCGGCCAAGTCCGTATCTTTGGGCAACGATTTTTTGTCACTCATGATTTTTCTCCCCAATCTATCAACCTCGGGACGCTGCCGGAATTATCGTAATGAATCCACGCGTCCAAGAGAGGTTTGTAAATTTTTTCCATATTGCTTAATCCCAGGATAAATCTGCGGCGGATGACTTCTTCCGGCATGTTATGTCCTCCTTGGGCTACCCGAGCT
>DASRZQ010000077.1:0-11027 GCA_035686205.1 Geobacteraceae bacterium | reverse complement strand
GATCCCGACTTCGCCAAGGAGCAGATGAAGCTGATGCTCAAGGGCGTCTACCTGCACCCCAGCGGCCAGATGCCCGCCTACGAGTGGAACTTCAGCGACGTGAACCCCCCGGTTCACGCCTTCGCGACGCTCTTCCTGCACCGCACCGAGCAGGCCCTGCGCGGCGAGACGGACCTCGATTTCCTCAGAGCGACGTTCAACAAGCTGATGCTGAACTTCACCTGGTGGGTGAACCGCAAGGACCGCTTCGGCAAGAACGTCTTCGAGGGGGGCTTCCTCGGCCTCGACAACATCGGAGTCTTCGACCGCAGCGCACCGCTGCCCACCGGCGGGCACCTGGAGCAGGCGGACGGCACGGCCTGGATGGCCCTCTTCACCCAGAACATGCTGGAACTCGCCGTGGAACTCGCCGCCCACGACCCCATTTACGAGGACATGGCCCTGAAGTTTGCTGAGCACTTCTTCTACATCGCCAGGGCCATGAACAGATCCGGAACGGACGGCATGTGGGACGAGGAGGACGGCTTCTACTACGACCTGCTCTGCCTCCCCGACGGCAGCGCCACAAGGCTCAAGGTGCGCTCCATGGTGGGGCTCCTGCCCCTGTGCGCCACGACGGTGATCGAGGCGTGGCAGCGGGAGCGCGTACCGTGGGCGCTGGCTCAGATGTTGGGGCGCCTGCGCCGGATTCCCGAGCTTTCGGAGTCCATCCACCCGACCGGGCCGGGCCACTTGGGCGTGGCGGAGAGGGGGATCGTTGCACTGCTCAACCCGGAGCGGCTCCGCCGGATCCTTGCGAAGATGCTCGACGAGAACGAGTTCCTGGGACCCTACGGCATCCGCTCGCTCTCCAAATTCCACGAGCGGAATCCCTACGTCTTGCACGTAGGCGGCCGGGAGTACCGGGTGGACTACCTGCCGGCCGAGTCGAACACCGGCATGTTCGGCGGCAACTCCAACTGGCGGGGGCCGGTTTGGATGCCGGTGAACGCCCTCATCATCCGGTCGCTGCTGAACTTCTACCTCTACTACGGCGACAACTTCAAAATCGAATGCCCCACGGGGTCAGGTCGTATGATGAACCTCTTCGAGGTGAGCAAGGAGATATCCGACCGGCTGGCCAACACCTTTCTCCGCGACGAGCGCGGCCGACGACCCGTCTACGGCAGCACGGAGAAGTTCCAGAGCGATCCGTACTGGCGCGATCACATCCTCTTCTACGAATACTTCCACGGCGACAACGGCGCCGGGCTCGGGGCCAGCCATCAGACCGGCTGGACCGGGCTCGTGGCCAAGTTCATTCAGCTCTTCGGTTTCCTGGATCCCAAGCGGGCCCTGGATTTCGGCAAAAAAGCAGGGTTCGAGAAGGGCGCCTCGGGCGCGCGGGAGGAGTGAGATGAAAACATGGCCCAAATATCCTGTCATTTACGAGATCAACACCTGGGTCTGGCTTCAGGAACTTGGCAAGAGCAGGAAGAGCCCGGTGACCCTGGCCACCGTTCCGAAGAAAGAATGGGACGCCATAGCCGGCCTGAGCGTTGACGCGGTCTGGTTCATGGGGGTCTGGGAGAGAAGCCCCGAAGGCATCCGCGTCTCCATGAGGAACCAGGGACTTCTGGAAGACTTCCGCCGGGCTCTCCCCGACTTCACCGATGCGGACAACGTGGGCTCCCCGTACTGTGTCCGCCGTTACGAGGTGGACCCGCGCCTCGGGGGAAGGGAAGGGCTCGCGAAGGCCCGCAAGGAACTGGCCAAACGGGGCATGGGGCTCATGCTCGATTTCGTCCCGAACCACGTGGCGCCGGATCACCCATGGATTTCAGAGCAACCCGACTATTTTATCCGTGGGGATGCGGAGGACCTTGCGAGAGATCCGGCTTCATTTTTCGAAGCAGACGGGAAGGTGTTCGCCTGCGGGCGGGACCCGTATTTCCCGGCCTGGCCTGACGTTCTTCAGCTCAATGCCTTCAACGAAGGCCTGCGCGCGGCGGTCATCGATACGATATCCTCCATCGCCGAACAGTGCGACGGGGTCCGCTGCGACATGGCGATGCTCGTCATGAACGACATCTTCCAGCGGACCTGGGGTGAACGGGCCGGCGACAGGCCCGCGGGGGAATACTGGCCGGAGCTGATCGGAGCGGTCCGTGCCACGCATCCCGATTTCCTCTTCATGGCCGAGGCGTACTGGGACCTGGAGTGGGAGCTACAGCAGCAGGGGTTTGATTACTGCTATGATAAAAAGCTCTATGACCGGCTGGAACATGACGCCGCCGAAAGCATCCGTCTCCACCTCTGCGCGGATCACGCCTACCAGGAGCGGTTGGTCCGGTTCATTGAGAACCACGACGAACCCCGGGCCGCCGCCACTTTCGGCCCGGAGAAAGAGCGGGCCGCCGCCGTTACGACAATGACGCTGCCGGGAGCCGTGCTGCTCCACGAGGGGCAGTTCGAGGGACGCAAGGTCAGACCCCCGGTATTTCTCGGACGCCGTCCCGAGGAGCCGCCCGACACGGATCTCCGGACGTTCTACCATGCCCTTCTGGACGTATTGGCCAGGGAAGAATTGAGAGGGGGCGAATGGCGTATCTGCGAGAGGAATGGCTGGATCGACAACCAGAGCTTTCTCAACCTGGTCGCCTGGTGCTGGCAGGGCGGGGAAAACCGCCATCTCGTGGTCGTAAACCTCTCGGAATGGGATTCACAGGGGCAGGTCCGGCTGCCATGGAGTGAGCTTGCCGGGTGTTCCTGGGAACTGCACGATCTTCTCGCCGGGGAAGTTTACACGAGGGACGGCCGCGAACTGAGGGAAACCGGCCTGTTTGTCGACCTCGGGCCATGGAAGTTCCACATGTTCGCGCTCAGGCGGCAGGGAAATGAGATGTGAGATGGAAGAAGTAAAATGTGAGACGTGAGAAGGAAGACGGTAGACGGTAGACGTAATGTTTAAAGACGCTTTTACTTCTAACGTCTCACATCTCACTTTTTAACGAATTAGACAGGGGAGTGGTGTTAATGAACATTTTGGCGGGTGACGCGGGGGGAACCAAGACACGGCTTGCACTTTATCAACAGACCGGTCCCACTGGCCGGCACGAGCTGAAACGCGTTGTCGATGCGGATTTCGACAGCAAGTCGGCGCCTTCCCTGGAAATGATCGTACGGCAGTTCCTGGAGAGCCACAATTGCGTCGGCGCAATAAATGCTGCCTGCATCGGAGTTCCGGGTCCCATTGTTCGCGGAACCGTCCGGGCCACCAACCTGCCGTGGCGGATCGAGGAAGAAGGCTTCGCCGCGAACCTGGGGATACCGAGGTTCAGGCTGGTTAATGACCACGTGGCGACCTCCGCCTCCATTCCCCTGCTGGGGCCGGAAGATACGGCGGTGCTGCATCCCGGCCTGGATGACCGGGAGAAGCGGGTTTTCGCCCTGCTGGCGCCGGGCACCGGCCTGGGACAGGCGTACCTGCTGCTGGACGAACACGGCCGCTGTTACCCGTTTCCTTCGGAGGGAGGGCATGTGGAGTTCGCACCCAGGGATGAGCTCGAATTCGATCTGCTCAAATACCTCCACGACAAGTTACGCTCCAGGGTGAGTGTCGAGCGCGTCCTGTGCGGTCCGGGGCTGGTGAACATCTATTCCTTCCTGCGTGATCGGTCTCACTGCGAGGAGCCAGATTCGCTGCGCGAGGAGATGGCTGCCGCCCGTCATCCGGCGGCTGTCATTTCCGGTTACGGTTTGTCCGGGCGATTCCCGATCTGCGTGAGGACCCTGGACATTTTCGCCGGGCTGCTCGGCTCCCGGGCGGGAGATGTCGTACTTGACTACCTGAGCAACGGTGGCCTGTATCTCGGAGGCGGAATCCCGCCGAAGATCCTCGGCAAACTCAGGGAGGGCCGGACAGTTGAAGCCTTTCTCAGGAAGGGCCGGCTGTCGCCGCTGGTGGAGTCGACGCCGCTGCGGGTGATCCTTGAGGAACGCGCCGCGCTCCTGGGGGCCGCATCCATCGCGGCCGGGTTGCGGTGAATCCACTCCCACTCTTAAGAATAAGAGGGGGGTGGGGGGCGTTATGAAACGGTGGTTTATACCAAGTTGCATTCAAAAAATTTCAAAGCATGTCATGTCGAACGAAGAGAGACATCTTTGATAAACGTATGCAGGATTTCTCGCTGGAGCTCGAAATGACAATGAATTGAATGCAACTTGATATTAACCCCCGACCTCCCCTTTAGACGAAGGGGAGGAGAAGAAAATCGTGGAGGACCCATGAAAACGGTGATCATGATCTGTGCCTGTGCTCTTGCGTTCTCCGGCTGCGCGGCCTACGGCCCCTCAACGGTGCCGCGCGACGGGTTCGATTATACCTCCGCAATCTCGGACTCCTGGAAGCAGCAGATGCTCTTCAACATAGTAAAGATTCGCTACGGCGATGCACCCGTTTTCCTGGATGTCGCGTCGGTCATCAACCAGTACTCAGTTGAAAGCCAGGTCAACCTGTTATTCGGCTGGGCATACCCCGTCGTCGCCGGAGGAACAAATGTGCAGTCCGTCGGAGGCGCGGCAAGATACGTGGACCGGCCCACCATAACCTATTCCCCTATTACGGGTCAGAAATTCGCCCGCAGTCTAATGACCCCGATTCCGCCGACGGCGGTCCTCAGCCTGATTCAGGCGGGCTATCCCGTGGACCTGATCCTGAGGATCAGCGTTCACACCATCAACGGCATACGGAACCGGTTCGGCGGTTCCGCCCGCGCCCGCTCCGCCGATCCGGAATTCTATCCCCTGCTGGAGCGGCTGCGCAGGATCCAGGATTCGGGCGGGATCGGCATGAGATTCGAGAAAAAGAACGAAATGGAGGGAGTTATCTTCACTTTCCGGGGTAAGGTAAGCGAGGAGACCAACAAAGACAGCTTGTGGGTGCGCAAAACCCTGGGCCTGAAACCTGACGCGGATACGTTCAAAGTCGTTTACGGCTCGGTCGCCAAGGACGACAGGGAAATCGCCATCCAGACCCGTTCCGTCTTGGAGATCCTGGTCGACCTTTCGTCCCTTATCGATGTGCCCGAAAAACACGTGGCGGAAAAAGTCGTCAATCCGACCATGGTCGAGCAGGTCGCCGACGGCTCAGCCCCGCCGCCGCTTCTGCGCATCCACAGCAGCAGCGCCAGGCCCGGCAATGCCTTTATCGCGATCCCCTACCAGGGCTACTGGTTTTACATCGACAACCGGGACTATGCCTCGAAGCGGCTTTTTTCGTTCATCATGTTCATCTTCGCCCTTACCGAGACCGGAGGAGGAAAAGAGGAAGCCCCGATCGTGACCATCCCGGTCGGCGGATAGGCGGGAGAGCCAAGAAGTCACATTACCATCTTAGCCCCATCCCCGCCCTGACCCTCCCCTTGAAGGGGAGGGAATTAAGACTCCTCCTCCTTCAAGGGGGAGGCAGGGAGGAGGATGGGGTGGCAAAAGCTGCTGCCCAGTTCAATCTGGCTAAGTAGAATTAACGCCAGTATGGTCACATTCTGGAGTGGGACATGAAAATCCATGGCCTCGACAAATTCCTCCCCATCCTGGGGTGGCTCCCCAACTATCAGCGGGACTGGTTCAGGTTCGACCTGGTGGCCGGAATAACGGCCGCGGCGGTAGTCATTCCCAAGGCCATGGCCTATGCTACCATCGCCGGGCTGCCTGTAGAGACCGGCCTTTATACGGCCCTTATCCCGATGGTTATCTACGCCATACTGGGATCGTCACGTATGCTCAGCTTCAGCGCGACATCGACAATCGCCATACTTGTCGCCGGCGAGCTTTCAATGCTCGCGGAGGACGGCATAACCGCCACGCCGATAGCGGTTGCCTCCACGCTTGCGTTTCTCGTCGGGGTTTTCCTCCTGCTGGCAGGCATCTTCCGCCTCGGCTTTATTGCCAACTTCATCTCCGACCCCGTGCTGACGGGCTTCAAGGCCGGCCTGGGCATGGTCATTATCGTCGACCAGGCGCCCAAGCTGCTGGGAATCCACTTCGATAAAGGCCGCTTCCTGGAGAACATTCTCTCCATCTTCCGGCACATGCCCGAGACGAATGTCGCGACGCTGGTGCTGGCACTGGCCACGCTGGCACTGATGTTCGGCCTTGAACGCTTCCGGCCCCACTCTCCGGCGCCCCTTTTCGCCGTGCTGTTGGGTATCGTTTCTTCGTGGCTTCTGCTGCCGGCCAGTGCGGGAGTTGAACTGGTCGGCCGTATCCCGGCCGGTTTGCCTGCCCCGGTTTTGCCGGACCTGTCATTGATCGGGAAGCTGTGGCCCGGGGCAATGGGCATCGCTCTAATGACCTATACCGAATCGATTGCCGCCGGACGTGCATTCGCGCGTCACGGCGACCGGAGGCCTGACCCGAACCGGGAACTGACGGCCATCGGCGCCGCCAATCTCGCGGGCAGTTTTTTCCAGGCATTTCCCGCCGGCGGAGGGACCTCCCAGACGGCGGTCAATGACAAGGCCGGAGCGCGCTCCCAGCTGGCCGAGCTTGTGACGGCGGGGATCGTGCTGGCTACACTGCTTTTCCTTTATCCCGTGATCGGCATAATGCCCCAGGCCACGCTTGCCGCCGTAGTGATTGCCACTACGGTGGAACTTGTCAGTCCGGCCGAATTTCGCGTCATTCTGCGTGTCCGGAGCACTGAGTTCTGGTGGAGCGTAACGGCTTTCGTCGGGGTTGTCGCATTCGGCACGCTCAGGGGCATATTGGTTGCCGTCGCGGTCTCGGTGCTGACCCTGTTCTACCAGGCAAACCGGCCTCCGGTTTACGCGGTCGGGCGAAAGCGGGGCAGCAGCGTGTTTCGTCCACAACTGGGGCAGCATCCCGATGACGAGACGATTCCCGGGTTACTGATAATCAGGACCGAGGGACGCATGACGTTCGCCAGCGCCCCGCAGGTTGGCGAGCGCATGTGGGAGCTTATCCGCGAGGCCGGGCCTCGGGTCGTGATCCTGGAATGCAGCGCGATACCGGATCTTGAATATACCGCCCTCAGGGCGTTGACCGGATTCGAGGAGAGACTTGCCGAATCCGGAATCACCCTCTGGCTCGTGGCGCTGAATCCCGAAGCACTGAAGGTCGTGGAACGCTCCCCGCTCGGCCGGAAGCTTGGTCACGGGCGGATGTTCTTCGACCTGCCGCATGCGGTCGATGCATATCTGTCTGGCAAGGGTGGGAAAACTTCAGCCGGGGAGTGAAAGATGCTGCGGTTCCTGAAATCCATATTCGGTGCGGGAGAAAAAAAGACCGGCTTTACCGGGTCGTTCGTGAAAGAGGCCGTCGAACGTGCGGTGGACGGAACGGACCCGTGCCTGCGGGTCGTATCCGGATATAAAAGGAAACTGAAACCATCGGTACGTCTGGCCCTGGATTACGTGAACGCACTGGTCGACGGTCTTCCGCCATCCAGGCCGGTCGGCGCGGGGATCCGAGTCAACGATCCGCTGGTAAGGGCCTTTTTCATTTCGGAGGACGAGATGTGCCGGGTAATTCGAAATGACCGCAATCTGGCCGGTTTTCTGAGGAATGCCGAAACCGTGCCGGAGGAAATCTCGGCGCTGCTGGTCATGGAAAAAAATGAAACGGTCAGCTTCGGCGCTGAAATGTCGGGCGATACCGTCGAGCGCGACATGCCGCGGAAAATTATCACATTCGAAGGCCACCGTCTTCTGGACCCTTCGGGGGAAGATAGCGAAAACCGCCTGATGCTGAAGCGCAGGGCATACGACCACCTGGTCAGCCTGGCGCTCGGCCGCATCACCACGATGAAAACCGAACGTCAGGGCCTGGAGCGGCGCCGCGAGCTCCTTCAGTCCAAGCTCGACATGCTGAGGCGGACGGGCTGGGGGTTTGAAGCGTCCGGTCTGGCGGACGGTCCCGACATTCCCGGGTTCGAGGAAGAGATCGGGAATGTCGGATCGCAACTCCTGGAACTCGGCGGCGATGACCGCATCTTCGATGAACATCTCGATATTGTGATCGATGTGCTTGGCCGGCCCGGCGAGCATCTCTGGGGGAAGACGGAAACAGTGATCCTCGACAGCATGGGTGTCCTTCGCGATGAGGCGGCGGCCAACGCAGTCGAGCTGACGTTCCATGGGTTGTTCAACAGCGAAGGCCGGATGCTGGTCGTACTGCCGGTAGTCCTGGACGGCGCGGAAATCCGGGACTTGAAAAGACTCCCGAAACCATGACAAAACGGGCCAAACTCATTTTCTTCGCCATAACACCAGTATTACTGGCGATTGCTGCGCTGGCTTCCTTCTTTCTGATTTCCTGCCTCATGAATCTTGATACATACCGTTCACAAATTCTCTCAATGGCTGAAAAATCCCTGGGCCGGCGTGTTTCGTACAGGACCGGTTCCTTTTCGTGGCGCAACGGCCCTGCTTTTGTCTTTACTGACGTCGCGGTGCTGGAAAAGGGAAACCGGGGGACATTAATGTCCTGCCAACGGCTGGACTTCAGGCTGGCAGTTGTTCCCTTGCTCTACAAGGAGATCAGGACAAGCGGGATAACGCTTGAAAGCCCGGTCATTTCGCTCGGCAGGGACAAGGCGGGGGTTTTCAATATCAGCGACCTTCTCAGGGCAAAACCCGGTGCTT
This sequence comes from Geobacteraceae bacterium, assembly GCA_035686205.1. Taxonomy (GTDB): domain Bacteria; phylum Desulfobacterota; class Desulfuromonadia; order Geobacterales; family Geobacteraceae; genus CAIWTU01. Next base: position 2,382 of record DASRZQ010000077.1, on the reverse strand, counting down.
ACAAATTGGAGGTAAAGGATGTGCGGATAAAAAACGGCATCGTCCATTTTGCCGACCGGATGCCCGGTTATGAAGGGTTTGCCGCTTCGCTTGAAAACATCGACCTGTACCTGAACGGTATCGCCAGGGGCGGCACCAGTATCTTCAATTTATCAGCGGCGCTTGCCGGGGCGGGTGAGAGGGCGCAGATTGCCTGCTCGGGCAAAGCTGAAATTCCCCCCGAAGGAAAACCGCCGGGCGGGACATCACTGGACCTGGCCCTTACGGTAAAAAACCTCGACGCCTGGCGATACTGGCCGTATTACGGACGCCGATTGCCGTTTGACAGGATTCGGGCAACTGTTGACTGCGATTGCGTATTCAGGGGAACGCCGGCGGAGTTCAACTCCAGGGGGAGCTTTGTGGCAAGGGGGCTCCGCTTCTCTTATCCGGGCGTTTTCCATGGAGCCCTGACCCCGAGGAATCTCCGCCTAAGCTATGACATGGGGCTCTCCCCACGGAAGCTGTCCGTAAATTCCCTTGACCTGGCCCTGGACGGTCTGCGAGTCAAAGGCGGCTGTTCAATCGCGGATCCGCACGGCAAAGACCCGTTTATCAGGGCCCGTGCCGCAACATCCCCCTTCAACCTCGCGGACACGCGGCAGTATATTCCTTACGGCATCATCCCCAAAGATACCTCCGAGTTTATCGAAAAGCATATAACCGGTGGCGTGTACCGCCTGGACAGCGGGGTGCTCGAGGGCAGGCTGAGCCGCATACTCCATATGGAAAAGGACAGAAACTATAATGTCCTGAGCATACGCGGCACAGTGGAAAAGGGGGTCGTCTCGTTCGGCCGGGAAAATCCGGCTTTCAACAACATAAAAGGCGAACTGGAAATGCGAGGCAAGGACTTCATCCTGCGCCGCATGTCTGGAAGGTTCGGCGGTTCACCATTCACCCTCGACGGAAAGATTACCGATTATCCGCTTGCCATACCCTGCGGTTACCCTTTCAGCATGACCATAACTCCCGGTCATGCTGAAATCGCCTGGCTGCTGCCGGGGGAAAAGGGGCGCAGGACGGTGTTCAGGGGGCCGTCCGTGCTGCTCCTGGAAGGTTCGGGGACCACTGCCGACTACAGGCTCAAAGGCGACTGGAACCTTGATGGTGCGGAATACGCATATCCGGAAGTGCTGCACAAGCGGGCCGGGCTGGAGAATCGCCTGAAGTTCGGCCTGGTCCTGCGCAAAACGGAGGCGGAACTCACGGAGTTGAGTTACCACGCCCCTCCATTGTCGCTTATGGCCAGCGCAAAATACCGCTATGGAAACAGGGAGCCGCTGTCTCTTGCCGTCACCATCAACCGGTTTCATGTCGACACGTCAACGCCTCTTTTTCCGGGTTTGCAGAGATACCGGCCAGCCGGGATGCTGCAGATGAGCGTAAGCGGCAGGGGAAATCCCGAGGAACCGGACAGTATGCAATGGTCGGGGAACCTGTCGGTAGCCGGGTTTTCCTTTCAGCATCACCTGCCGATCGACCAGCTTAGCCAAATAAACGGGTCAATTATTATTCACGGCCATTCGCTGGAAACGGAACGGATAACGGCTGATCTCGGAAGTTCCCCCTTCTCGGTCAGTGGCTGGTTGTCCGGTTTTTCGAACCCGTCCGCCGACCTTGCCGTTTCCTCGCCATTCCTGCGACTGCGGGATCTCGGCTTCCAGGCGACAGGAGGAGAGGTAGAGGTGAAAAACCTGTCCGGCAATATCCGCCTGAAGGATAAAAACGTTACCGTGGCTTCCCTGTCGGGAAAGGTAAAAAGCTCGTCGTTCCTGATTAATGGTAATGTCGCGAACATTGAAAATCCGCGGATCGGCATGGACGCCCGGTTTTCCTTCCTCAAGGTGGAGGATCTGCTGCCACTGGCCCGGCTGAAGCGATCCGGCGAGAAAAAAGGCGCTCCCGGCATTCCGCCGGTGGAGGCGCGGATTGCCTGCGAAAGGGGGACATTCAGGGATATTCCATTCAGGAAACTGGACGCGGAACTCTCCCTGGATCACAAGAATCTTCTCGTTCGCTCCCTAAAGACGGGAGTGTTTTCGGGGAAAGTCTCAGCGACCGGAGTGGCTGATTTCGCGGCCGCCGAGGGGGCCGATTTCCATGCGCGTTTCCGGCTTGAGCATCTGGACCTGGCGCAAATAGATCGCGCGGCCGGTTTCGGGCTTCCTGTGGGCGGGTTTCTCAGTGCCGGCGGTGAGTTGGCGTGCCGGGGGAAAAATATGGATGAGCTGGAAAGAACGGCCCGGGGGTCCGCGGATGCGGACTTGACCAGCGTCATGTTAAGACTGGAAGCACAGCCCGGTCAAAAAAAACCGCGGGAGGTGTATTTCAAAAAAGTTG